>JAZNBK010000053.1:0-91063 GCA_045587025.1 Eubacteriales bacterium | reverse complement strand
AAAAGGTTTTTTACGCCTTGCGTGTTTGCTCTTTCTGTTTGTAAAGGGGTTTGGGCTTAGCCCATACTGCATTGACCGGACAAATGCGATGCTCGTATTTAACGATGTTTTTCAAATTCTCCGTTAAGAACATCACCCTTTTGCGAGAGTTCTTTTTTTAAATGCTTTCGCTCGTGTGATGTATTATACCACACCGTAAGCCATCATAGATTTAGCTACCTTAAGGAAGCCGGCGATGTTAGCGCCCGCAACGAGGTTGCCCTCCATTCCGTACTGCTTAGCGGCTGCAACAGAGCTTGCGTAGATATTCTTCATGATATCCTGGAGCTTCTTGTCTACCTCTTCAGCAGACCAGCTGTATCTCATAGAGTTCTGTGACATTTCCAAGCCGGAAACTGCAACGCCGCCTGCGTTTACTGCCTTTGAAGGAGCAACTACAACGCCGTTTGCCTGAAGGAATGCAACTGCCTCGTTCGTGGTAGGCATATTGGAAACCTCAACGTAATACTTGAGTCCGTTTGCAACCATCTTCTTAGCGTCGTCAAGATTAACCTCGTTCTGCGTAGCGCAGGGCATAATAACGTCAACCTTTTCGCCCCAGGGCTTCTGACCTGCGAAGAAGGGAACGCCGAACTTGTCTGCATAATCCTGAACGCGATTACGGCAGGAGTTACGCATTTCAAGCATAAAGTTAACCTTTTCGTCGGTGGAAACGCCGTCTTTATCGTAGATATATCCGTCAGGACCTGAAATCGTAACGACCTTGCCGCCAAGCTCGTTTATCTTCTTTACAGTACCCCAAGCAACGTTACCGAAGCCGGAAATTGCAAAGGTCTTGCCCTTGATGTCCTCTCCGTATGTTTTCAACATTTCAACGGTGTAGTAAACCGCGCCGAAGCCGGTAGCTTCAGGACGGATGAGAGAACCGCCGTATGTAATACCCTTTCCTGTAAGAACGCCTGTAAATTCATTGCGAAGGCGCTTATACTGACCGAAGAGGTAACCGATTTCTCTTGCGCCAACGCCGATATCACCTGCGGGAACGTCGGTGTCCGCGCCGATGTATTTGGAAAGCTCCGTCATGAAGCTCTGGCAGAAGCGCATAACCTCCATATCGGACTTGCCGTTAGGATCGAAGTCGGAGCCGCCCTTACCGCCTCCCATAGGAAGACCTGTAAGAGAGTTCTTGAAGGTCTGTTCAAAGCCCAAGAACTTAATAATGCTCTCGTTTACAGAGGGGTGGAAGCGCAAACCGCCCTTGTAAGGACCGATAGCGCTGTTGAACTGTACGCGGAAGCCACGGTTAACCTGAACCTTTCCGTTATCGTCAACCCACGGAACTCTGAATTTGATTATTCTTTCCGGCTCAACCATGCTTTCGATTATACCCTTTTCGATATATTCGGGGCTTTGCTCCAAAACGGGCTCGAGAGATTCAAGAACCTCGCGTACTGCCTGGTGGAACTCTGTTTCACCGGGATTTCTTTTTTCGATTCTTTGCATAAGATCTGTAAGATATTGATTTTTGAATGCCATTTTCTTTCTCCTGTATTTATAAAAATTATCAACCACCATACATTTTAGCACAACAGGCGTATATTTGCAATAGTTTATAAAAAATTTTTTAGCAAAATACAACTTTTTGTTTTTCAACTTGCATAATTTGGTTTTCTTTGCTTGTTTTTTACAGAGTTTTGGCTCAATTATGCAGTATATAAAAAAATTCTTCCAAAAACAAAAATCAAATTAAGATTCGGGACATGGCTGGAGCCCGAATCTTAATACGACCGTTATTGCTTTTTAATTCCGAAAATTCGTCTCAAAAGCGGAGCGAAAATTCTCGGTGAATGTACGACTACAATCCTCATAGCGCTATCCTTATAAAGTTATTTTTGTATGAAATAAAGAGATCCCACGGCTATAATTACTACCGATTCTATAACCACTAAAAAAGCTTCGGGCAGAAAAAAGGAAGAAAGAATACCGACGCCGAAGGAAAGAAGAGATAAACCCAGCACCTTGCAGAAATTTTTTGCTTTCATATCAACACCTCCATGAAAGGCAGCGCAAAGTGCCTCTCGTTAATATTATATTCCGCGCAAGCTTTTTTTGTTATAATTTTTTAAAATACGTTTTGGAAAAAAGAAAAGAGAAGCGAAAAAACGCTTCTCTTTCATAGGGCTTTTTATAAGGAACGAAGAGCTTCCGTCTATATAATGCCCCTTTTATTAAATTATTCCAGAACTATTTTCTTGAATACCTTTTTACCCTTTTTCAAAACGATGCCCGATGCGAGCTGCTCCGAGGTAAACGCCGCCTTAATGTCGGTGACCTTTTCTCCGTCTACGCTGACGCCGCCCTGTTCAACTGCGCGGCGAGCATCGGAACGGGAGTCCGCAAGGCCGCCTGCAACGAGAAGGGTAATTACGTCTGCCTTTCCGTCGGTGAGGATATCTTCCTTTATAACGCTGGTAGGAATCTCTCCGTCAGACGCGCCTGCAAAGAGCGCGCGGGATGAAGCCCTTGCCGCATTTGCTTCCTCCTCGCCGTGCACAAGCTTGGTAAGCTCGTAAGCGAGAATATCCTTCGCCTCGTTTAACTGACTGCCTTCCCATACTGCCATTTTTTCTATCTCCTCAAGAGGTAAGAAGGTGAGAAGACGCAAGCATTTGATAACGTCGGCGTCGCCCACGTTTCTCCAATATTGATAAAACTCGTAGGGAGTGGTCTTGTTTGCGTCACGCCATACTGCGCCCGACTGAGTTTTTCCCATCTTTTTGCCCTCGGAATTGAGAAGCAGGGTGATAGTCATAGCGTAGGCATCCTTGCCGAGCTTTTTACGGATAAGCTCGGTACCGCCGAGCATATTGCTCCACTGATCGTCTCCGCCAAACTGCATATTACAGCCGTACTTTCTATATAATTCATAGAAGTCGTAGCTTTGCATTATCATATAGTTAAATTCAAGGAAGCTCAATCCCTTTTCCATACGTTGCTTATAGCACTCAGCCGAGAGCATTTTGTTTACGCTGAAGCAAGCGCCAACCTCTCTCAAAAGCTCAACGTAATTCAAATCGAGAAGCCAGTCAGCGTTATTTACCATAATTGCCTTGCCGTCCGAGAAATCTATAAAGCGGCTCATTTGCTTTTTGAAGCATTCGCAGTTATGCTCGACCATTTCACGAGTAAGCACCTGGCGCATATCGGTTCTGCCCGACGGGTCGCCTATCATACCGGTTCCACCACCGATAAGAACGACCGGCTTGTTACCTGCCATTTGAAGTCGCTTCATAAAGCAGAGCGCCATAAAATGTCCTACGTGTAAGCTGTCTGCCGTGGGGTCAAATCCAATATAAAACACAGCTTTTCCTGCGTTTACCAATTCTCTTATTTCCTTTTCGTCGGTCACCTGAGCGATGAGCCCGCGCGCGACGAGTTCTTCATATACCTGCATTTTTTCTTCCTCTTTTTGTGTTATTGCGTTAAACTACATTATGATACCATAAAAAACGTCAAAAGTCAAGCAATTTGGCGCATTATGTTGTTCTGTTAAATCGAAAGAATCGGATTAAAATCCATTTCTTCGGTTATAATATCAGGAGAAATTTCCCGTAAAATTTGAGCGTAACGCTTCTTTATATGAGCTTCAGTATGGAAATGCCCCGCCTCTAAAAGATTTATTTTATATTCGGGCGCTTCCAAAAGCACGTTGTAGCTTATGCTTCCGCTCAGATAGGTATCCGCTCCCGCTTCCTTTGCCGCCATAACGAAATCCTTGCCGTCGCCGCCGAGAAGCGCGACCTTTTTTACCTGGTTTTCACCGCAATAATTTACGTAGGGGGCGTCGAGCTTTTCCTTTACGAGCTTCGCAAAAGCGGAAAGGGTACACGGCTCTGCCAAATCGCCTATCCTGCCCATACCGTCCTCGCCAAAGGAAGCGACGTTTTCTATCTCCAAAATCTCTGCGAGCATATCGTTTACACCATCCGAAACGCAGTCAGCTCTCGTGTGGAACGAGAAGGCGGAAATCCCATTTTGCAGCAGCTTTATAATCTTTTTTGAAGGGTACTTCTCATAATCAACCGAGGAAAGCGGACGGAAAATGAGAGGGTGATGAGATACGATGAGGTCAAAACTGTTTTCGATAGCATAGTCGACGGCGCTTTCGGTTATATCGAGCACGCACAGCGCCTTTTTTACCGTCCTTTCACGGTCGGGACAGCACATAAGTCCGTCGTTGTCCCAGTCGCAAGAAAGCTCCTTTGGAAAATAAGCGCTCATTTTTTCATATAATTCCCCAATTTTCATATAACCGTCTCCTTTTTTCTGCGATAGCGGAGAGAAGCTCTTTTTCTTCGTTCGCTTCCTCTCCTGCCGTTTTCAGACCGTTTATTCGTTTTGTCAATGCGAGCTCCTTTTGCTCTAAAAGCGAGGCGAAGCTTTTTGCGTCTTCCTCGTTTTCGATAACAGGGCTTCCGATATGTAGCAAAAGCAAATCGGATTTTCTATTCTTTCCGTCGTATTCGGCGCATATGCAGGAATAGATATGTCCTGCGGCAGCTCCTATCCTTTCCTCCAAAATTGAAAAGCCGTTTTCATAGAGGTATTTTCGAAGAACCTCCTGCTTGCTCATCGGCTGTAAAATCAGTCGGACGGCGCTGCTTTTCACGAAAGGGGCTTTCTCTATAATGGCGGCTATAAGCTCTCCTCCCATTCCGCAGACGGCAATGTCGGTTATCCCCAAATTTGAAAGCCCCGCCAAGCCGTCGGTGAGGAAAAATTGAATTTTATCCTGCAAGGAGAAAAGTTTGGCGTTCTTTTTTGCGGTTTCAAGAGGGCATTTAGCTATATCTGCCGCAATTGCAGAAGAAACAACCCCCTTTTGTAAAAGATAAATAGGCAGGTAAGCATGGTCTGTACCTATATCGGCAAAAACCGCATCCTGCCTAACGTATCCCGCTACCGCACTTAATCTTGCGTCAAGCGTCGCTTCCTTCATTTTTTCACTTATTTCTTGGAAGCAAGAAAGTCGTTTATCTTCGCTACCAAAGCGTCGGCGTCCGTACCGTGAACTGCGCACGCCTGTTCTATGCTCTCGCCTCTTGAGGCAGGGCATCCGAGGCAGTGCATGCCTATTTCAAAAAAGAATTGCGCGGTCTCTCTATCGTAATCGAGAATATCGCCGATTATAGAATTTTTAGTAATCTGCATAGTATTAATCTCCAATCTGTTGTGGTATTTATGAAACTATTATATTATAAATCAACTAAATTGTCAATAGCTTAAAATATTTTGCGCTTATACTCTTTACATTTCGCTACTTTTATGATAAACTAATATAAAGAAGTGTATTTACGTATTGCTTTGCAAATTTTATTTGTTTTTGGGGGAAAAATGAACAAGTTTTATGAATTTATGCGTGGACGCTACGGAGCGGATGAGTTTTCTGCAATTATTGTTTTGGTTTCTTTTGCATTACTGTTAATTCTTTCAATAACGGATGTTTGGTGGTTGTTGCTCTTTCCCTTGCTTTTGGTATGCTACGCGGCTTACAGAATTCTTTCCAAAAACATTTCCGAAAGAAAAAGGGAAAACGAGTTTATACTCTCTTTTAAAAATATTTTCAAGGAAAAAACCGAAAAGAAGGAAAAGCAAAGCGACGGAAAAGAGTACGCTTACGCAAAATGTCCCGTCTGCAACGCCAATCTTCGCATACCTAAGGGAAAGGGAGAATTTTCAATTATCTGCCCGTCCTGCAAAAAAAGAATGCGTGTGCGCAGCTGACGGAAAATTAAGGGCGGAAAAGACATAATAGCTTAAGAATAGATTTTGGAGGATTACCACTTGATTATTGCACTTGAAGACGCCAAATATAAGCTCATTTCGATGCAGGAAAAAATAGAAGAGCTTGGCTCGGCAATTCGTGTTGACGAGTTGAAGGCAGAAATTGCCGAATTGGAAAAAATAACTTTTGAAGAAAATTTCTGGAGCGATCAGGAGAAGAGCAGTAAGCTCTTGCAGAAGATAAAGCAGTTAAAGGATAAGTGCGATGCGTTTGACGAGCTGAAGTCCAAGTTAGAGGACGCATTGACGCTTACAGAAATGGCAATTGAGGAAAACGACGAGGGCTCGGTCGCAGAGGTTGAATCGGAGCTTGAATTTATCGAAAGAGAAGCTGAAAAGCAGAGATTGGAAACCCTGCTTAACGGAGAATACGATAAGAATAACGCAATTTTGTCGTTCCACCCCGGAGCAGGCGGAACCGAGGCGCAGGATTGGGCGCTTATGCTTTACCGAATGTATACGCGTTGGGGCGAAAGACATGGCTTCGACGTTAAGCTCGTCGATTGGCTCGACGGAGAGGAGGCGGGACTGAAAAGCGCTACGGTCGTTATTTCGGGACTTAACGCCTACGGATATTTAAAGAGCGAAAACGGCGTTCACCGCCTCGTTCGCGTTTCTCCTTTTGACTCGTCGGGACGCAGACATACCTCTTTCGCTTCCGTCGAGGTTATGCCCGAGTTTGAGGACGATAATTCAATAGAGCTTCGCGAGGAGGATTTGGAGATAACCGCTCACCGTTCAAGCGGAGCTGGAGGTCAGCACGTAAACAAGACCGACTCCGCGATAAGAATAGTACACATTCCTACCGGAATAGTCGTCGGATGTCAGACGGAGAGAAGCCAGCTTCAAAATAAGGAGACGGCGCTTAAAATGTTAAAATCTAAGCTTTTGGAAATCAAGCAGAGAGAAAAGCTCGACAGAATTGAGGATATTCAGGGGAATAAGACCAATATCGAGTGGGGCGCGCAGATAAGAAGCTACGTATTTATGCCGTACACCTTGGTAAAGGATACCCGCACGGGCTACGAGGACGGAAATATCGGTTCGGTTATGGACGGAGATATCGACGGGTTTATAAATGCGTATTTGAAGAGCAATACAGGCAAATAATATATAAAAGGAGAGAAAACTATGTTGAAGAAATCAAGATTTTTTATTGGCGTCGCATTGCTTGTTCAGGCGTTTACCTGCCTTGTGATGTTTATAATTTTATGCGCGAAAAAGAAGAGCATCTCGGCGGCTTTTTTGGCGGTAGCTACTATGGAATTTGCAGCCGGCACGTATCTTCTTTATCAAGAAAAGCAGGAGTGGGATGAGGATATGAGATTTTCTGACTATCTCGACGACCCGCTTGACGAATTCGACGAGTCCATTCTCGAAAGCGACCTTCGTCACGGCAAGGACGATGACGAAATGTATGAGGAGAATGAAATTGAAATTCCCAGAGAGGACAGCGTTTCTGAGGACGAATTCAAGGACAGATAAGTTAAAATCTCGCTCTTGTAAAGAATTCAAGCTTTCAAGAGCGAAAATTTTTTAAAAACATCAATGGGAGAAGATAATGCGAAAGACAAAAATAGTTTGCACCATAGGACCGGCTACGCAAAGCGAGGAAGCGATAATCAATTTGATCAGGGCAGGAATGAACGTAGCGAGATTGAATTTTTCTCACGGGACCTATGAGATACACAAAAAAAATATAGATATGCTTAAAAAGGCAAGAAAGGAGCTCGCTTGTCCTCTTGCTATAATGCTTGATACCAAAGGCCCTGAAATCCGCACGAAAACGTTAAAGTCGGGTACAGTTACTCTCAAAAACGGTCAGGAATTTACGCTCACGACGAGAGAGGTAGAAGGTGACGATAGAATAGTTTCGATTACCTACGCCGAGCTTCCCGCGCAGCTCAAAAAGGACGACACTGTTTTAATTGACGACGGTAAAATTGTGCTTTCCGTGAGGGAAATAAAGGGCACTGACATTATATGCGGTGTATTGCAGGGGGGAGAGCTCGGTGAAAAGAAGGGCATAAATCTCCCGGGAATTAAAGTGAATATGCCCTATCTTAACGAAAAAGACAAGGCGGACTTGCTTTTCGGAATTGAAAACGACGTTGATTTTATAGCCGCCTCGTTCGTGCGTTGCAGGGAAGATATGATAGCGCTCCGAAAATTTATTGACTTCAACGGCGGACACAGCATACGTATTATTGCAAAGATAGAAAACGCCGAAGGAATAAACAACTTCGATGAGATATTGGAAGAAGTCGACGGCATTATGGTCGCAAGAGGCGACATGGGAGTGGAAATTGAATATGAGAAGCTCCCGGGACTCCAGAAGCGCTTCATTAAGAGGTGCTATCAGTCGGGAAAAATGGTTATAACGGCAACACAGATGCTCGAATCTATGATTAATCATCCGCAGCCCACGAGAGCAGAAATCACAGACGTTGCGAATGCGGTCTTTGACGGCACGTCGGCTATAATGCTTTCAGGGGAGACCGCTATGGGAAAATATCCTACGTTGGCGGTAGAAACTATGGCGAAAATTGCCGAGCAGGCAGAAAAAGACGCCTTTGAAATGAACGTTTATAAGGATATTAATTACGAAATAGATTACAGCGATACTACGAACGCCCTTTGTGACGCCGCTTGTACTACCGCGCGCGACCTTAAGGCGAAGGCGATTATAGCCGTCTCGAAATATGGACAAACGGCAAGAAGAATGTCCAAGTTCCGCCCTTATGAAGCGCTCGTGGCGGCGACCCCCGTTGAAAAAACCTATCATCAGCTTGCGCTTTCCTGGGGAATTTTCCCTGTATTAGCAAGGTATCAAAGCTCGTCAGAGGAGCTGTTTATGCACGCTATAGATTGCGCGAAGCAGCTCGACGTCGTAAAAGACGGTGATTGCGTTGTAATTGCGGCGGGATTTCCGCTTGACACCCCCGGAAGCACAAATACGCTTAGAGTTGAAATCGTAGGACGGAACACGTTCAGATGAGCGACTTGTAAATAAATATTTACAATATCGAATGTTTATCTAAAATGCAAAAAATCTCTTATAAATAAGTGGAGTATCTATGGAATACAAAGCAGACGTTGCGATAGTTGGCGCAGGACACGCAGGAATTGAAGCGGCGCTTGCTTGCGCAAGAATGGGACTTGACACCGTTATTTTCACAATTAACCTTGACGCAGTCGGCAATTTGCCCTGCAACCCTTCTATTGGGGGAACGGGAAAAGGTCATTTGGTATATGAAATTGACGCTTTAGGAGGCGAAATGGGCGTTGCCGCAGACAAGGTAACGTTACAGTCGAGAACCCTCAATTTAGGCAAGGGGGCGGCGGTACATTCCAAGCGTGTGCAAGCGGACAGAAGCGAGTACAGAAGCATTATGAAGCATACCTTGGAGCAAGAGAAAAACCTGCGTCTTATCCAAGCCGAAATTACAGATATAAAAACCGAGGAAAGAAACGGCAAAAAGCACGTTTGCGGCATAGTTACAAAGCTGGGCGAGCATTGGCAGGTGAACCGTGTTATCATTTGCGCGGGCACCTATTTAAAGGGAAAGATTTTCGTCGGAGATATCTCCTACGAGAGCGGCCCTGACGGAATGTTGCCCGCAAACGACCTCTCCTCTGCGCTTATCCGCGAGGGTGTTACCCTTATGCGATTTAAGACGGGTACGCCTGCGAGAGTAAAACGGGGAAGCATAGATTTTTCCAAGCTCGAAAGGCAGGACGGCGAGGAGCATATAATCCCCTATTCCGTTGATAGCGACCGGACGGCGCTGAATGAAATCGAGCAGCTCCCCTGTCATATCGTATATACGAACGGAAAAACTCACGAAATAATAAAAGAAAATCTGCACCGAAGCGCAATGTATTCGGGAAAAATTCACGGCACAGGGCCTCGCTATTGCCCCTCGATAGAGGATAAAATAGTCCGTTTTTCAGACAAGGAAAGGCATCAGCTCTTCGTTGAACCGACGGGCGCAAATACCGAGGAGATGTATATACAGGGATTTAGCACCTCTTTGCCGACCGACGTTCAATATAAGCTAATACATTCTCTCGATGGCTTCGAGAGGGCGGAGATTATGCGATATGCGTATGCGATAGAATATGATTGCATAGATCCCACGCAGCTTCTGCCTACGCTTGAATTTAAGGATATAAAGGGACTTTACGGCGCAGGACAGTATTACGGTACGTCCGCCTATGAAGAAGCGGCGGCGCAGGGCTTGATAGCGGGAATTAACGCCTCGCTTGCAGAGCAAGGGCGAGAGAGCATAGTGCTGACCAGAAGCTCCTCGTATATCGGAACGCTTATCGACGACCTCGTAACCAAGGGTACGAACGAGCCGTATCGAATTATGACCTCCCGCTCGGAATACCGTCTTCTTCTGCGACAGGATAATGCTGATTTGCGTCTTAGCGAAATCGGATATAAGGTGGGACTTTTGAGCAAAAAAAGGTATGACGCCTTTTGTGAAAGAAAAAGAATGATAGACGACGAGGTCAAGAGGTTAAACAAGGTGATAGTAAATCCCTCGAAGGAAAATAACGACTATCTCACGTCTCTCGGCTCTACCAATATAGTAACGGGTATAAAGCTCTCGGAGCTGCTTCGCCGCCCTGAGCTTAATTATGACAATTTAGCGCCGCTTGACAGGGAGCGCCCGACCTTGCCTGAAAGCGTTCGCCTTACAGCGCAGATAAACGTAAAATACGACGGATATATAAAAAGAGAGCTTTCCGAGGTTGCAAAACAGGAGAAGCTCGAGAACAAATTACTGCCGCCCGATATAGATTATTCGCAAATAAAGGGGCTTCGAATTGAAGCAATGCAGAAGCTGCAAAAAATCAGACCTGTGAACATAGGGCAGGCGTCACGCATAAGCGGCGTAAATCCTGCCGATATAAGCGTACTTATTATATACCTCGGGCAGTAAATAATTGTTTTCATTTTTGCTTGACAGAAAACATATAAAATGTTAGAATAAGACGTTAAGTATGCACGGGGAGCAGGGTATGATATTAAAAAACAAGGAATACGAAATTAAAATAGAGGATTTGAACAATCTGGGCTACGGCGTGGGTAGAATTGAGGGCGCCGTAGTTTTCGTTTCGGGCGCGGTTGAGGGTGATACCGTGCTCGCCAAGATTATTCTCGTAAAGAAAAATTACGCGGTAGCCAGAGTTGAAAAAATTTTGGAGCCGTCGCCCTTCAGATGTAAGGAAAAATTCTGCGACGCTATTGGGTGCGGTGGTTGCGCCTATGCGGATATTGAGTATAAGCACGAGCTTGAGTTGAAACGAGAGCGTGTCAGGATGGCATTTCGCAAAAGCGGAATAAAGGACGCAAGAGTAGCTGATGTTTTTTCTACCAAAAAAATTAAGCACTATAGAAACAAGGCGCAGTACCCTGTGTCGATGACTAAAAACGGAGAATATATAATCGGCTTCTATGCGCCAAAAAGTCATAGAGTAGTAGAGGCGAGGGGATGCCCCCTTCAGCCGAAGCTCTTTTCCGAGATATTATCCTTCCTTTCGGAGTTTTTTTACAGGCATAAAATTTCGGTATACGACGAAAAAACGGGAGAAGGAATTTTAAGACACATATATCTGAGAAGCTCAAAGGACGAAAAAGAATGTTCTCTCGTTTTAGTAATAAACGCAAAGACGCTTCCGAGGTCCGAATTGCTTATAGAGGAAATAAGAGAAAGATTTCCTTCCGTTTTTTCTATTATGCTTAATATAAACCAACTTGATACAAACGTGGTTTGCACGGACGAATACGTTAATTTATATGGCAATGGCTCGATTACCGACGTTCTATGCGGAGTTGAATTGAAAATTTCGCCTGCGTCGTTTTATCAGGTAAACAGAGAGGTAGCAGAGAAAATATATACGAAGGCAAGAGAGCTTGCGGACCTGAAGGGAAATGAATGCTTGTTAGACCTATATTGCGGGATAGGAAGCATTGGTCTTTCTATGGCGAAGCACGTTTCTGAGCTCATAGGTATAGAGGTAGTTCCGGAGGCGGTAGAATGTGCGAAAGAGAACGCAAAAATAAACGGTATAAAAAATGCGAGCTTCTTTTGCGCGGATGCGACGACGGCGCAAAATATAATACAGGAAGCAGAGAAAAGCGCAAAAAGAAAAATATCCCCCGACGTTATAATCCTTGACCCGCCGAGAAAGGGCTGCTCGCAGCAGCTTTTAGAGTATATAGCAAATATCAACTGCGAAAAAATTGTTTACATTTCATGCAATGCGGATACGTTAGCGAGGGATGCCGCATACCTGCTGAAAAACGGGTATCAAATGGGCGAGGTTTACCCGTTTGATATGTTTCCTCGCACGGGGCACGTCGAAAGCGTGGTTTGTCTTACTCGCGAGTAAGACAAACGTAAACACGACCGCAAGCGGCGGCATGGGGGCTTGCACACAAAGACGCAGCATCGCGAGTCGGGCGGCATTCTCGCATACCTGCGAGAATGGAACACGCTTTCAACGCACCGTGTAACGCCCTCGGCGCGAGAGCAACATATATCCTTTAACGGAATATATGTTTACTTCAGCTAACCACCCCAATTTCACCTTGGGACAAGCTACGCATAATACATAACAAAGGAGGACGCAATGGAATCATCTCAAAACCATTTTGTCGATAAATATGGCGTTAAATATGCGATAGGTTATCAAACGGACAATGATTTCGTAATCTTGTCTGCCGCTCCGTCGTTATACGTAGACATTTATTCTCTTGGATTAAAGCCGAGAAGAACTCAATATTATTCTTACGAAATCGGATATGAGTTAAAGGATAATACCTTATATTTATCTTACGTTTTGGGGGAGTTTCGAAAAGGGCTTAAGCCGTTTCCAAAAATATACGGCAGTCAAATCGTTAACTGTAAGAAAAGCGGCAAATACGGCTGTGATAACCCTCGTATGTATATTTATGAGATAGGTCAAAGGTCAAGCTTTAGCGGCTCGCTCGTGCTCGCTAAGGATTTCAGGAAACAGTGTTACCCAAAAAACGATTATGCAAAAGAGTGTCCCTTTAATGAAAGCTGCTACGGCACAGTTAAGGAAGCTTTGGTTGAGGACGGGATAATCGTGTCCGAAAAATACAAATGATTTTGGGGTGTTTCATATCAGTATAAATATATCCTTACGGAGCGAGCAATAATATTGCTTTCTCTGTCACCGCGAAAGAAAACAGTTAAGGACAAATGTGATTTTCAACCTATGGTCGAAAATCAAAATACAGCAGTTTAGGGAAACATATTGAAAAAAAACGGCTATTTTTGCTATAAAATCACATATTATTTTATTACAACACAAAATTCTGAAAAAAACATTTTTTTGTCAGATATCTTGATAAATGAGATATAATGTGTTAAAATAAAGTGTTATTAAGGAGGGAGTTATTATGAACCGTATTATCATTCCTAAAAATTATAAATCTCCTCTGCCAATTTATGAAACGCAGAGGGCAATTGAATTTATCAAAAAGAATTTCCAAGTAAAGCTTGCAGAAGCGCTTAATCTTCGCAGAGTTTCAGCGCCGCTTTTTGTCGAGGAAAATTCCGGCTTGAATGATAACCTTAACGGACATGAAAGACCTGTTTCCTTTGACATTCCTGCGGTTGGCTCTGTCGGTCAGGTGGTTCACTCTCTCGCAAAATGGAAGCGTCTTGCCTTAAAGCGCTACGACTTCCGCGCAGGCAAGGGGCTCTATACCGATATGAACGCAATTCGCCGTGATGAAGATTTGGATAACCTTCATTCGATATACGTTGACCAATGGGACTGGGAGAAGATAATCACAAAAGAACAGAGAACGCTCGATTATCTTAAGCAAACAACTCAGAGCATTATAGACGCTATCTGCGATACCTGCGATATGCTTATCGCTGAATTTCCTACTATAAATACCCGTCTTAGCCGCAAGATGTCTGCGATAACCACGCAGGAGCTTGAGGATATGTATCCCGACCTCACCGCAAAGGAGAGGGAAAACGCATATTTGAAGGAGCATAAGACCGCAGTTATTATGCAGATAGGCGGCGCATTGAAATCGGGAAAGCCGCACGACGGAAGAGCGCCCGACTACGACGACTGGAGCTTGAACTGCGATATTATGTTTTATAACGAGGTTCTCGACTGCGCTATTGAGATTTCCTCAATGGGTATAAGAGTAGATGAGGCGGCGCTTGACAGACAGCTTGCGATAAAGGGCTGTGACGACAGGAGAGAACTGCCCTTCCACAAAATGCTCTTAAACGGAGAATTGCCGCTTACTATGGGCGGCGGTATAGGTCAGTCCCGTCTTTGTATGCTTATGATTGGCTGCGCCCACGTAGGCGAGGTACAGTCGAGCATTTGGGATAAAGAAACCGTTGATAAATGCAAAGCAGCAGGAATCACGCTTTTGTAATTTAAACAAGAATACGGCATATCTCGAAAGGGGTATGCCGTATTTTGTGTTTGTGTCAAAGGCGAATCACAAAAGTAAAAAGGCACTTATGGCAAAAGCTCCATAAGCGCCTCTTTTTATTTTTCGAAAAGTAAATACTGTTATTTCTTTCAGCGAGCAATGTTCTGTAATAAATACTAATCTTCTTCCGGATTGTTAAAATAATCTTTATCAAAAAATTGGGATAAAGTTATTTCTGCGCCTTCACAAAAGCGCTTTATGGTGATAACCTTTGAGCATTTCGTTCTGCCCTTGAGGAGATCATAAATTGCTGAAGGCGACATCCCACCACGCAAAGCAATATCGCATATGTTACTATTGCGTTCCTTACAAATTTCCTCTATCCGCTTGACAATAGCATCGTTTAATTTCATAATTATACCCTACCTATATTTTTGTGGTATTCCACAATAATTATAGGAAAATATAAAATTATTATCTCGTGGAGTTCCACGATATTGACAAAATTCCCCTTTGAATGTATAATGTATCTGCTACATCGTGGTGTTCCACGAAAAGACGAGAGGTGTAATATGATAATTGCTTTTGCAGGACACTCATTTGTTTCTTCAAGTAACAGGGTAAAAGAGATGGTAAAAGAGCAAATAAGGAATAGTATTATTGATGTCTCACATATTACTTGCTATCTTGGCGGATATGGTGATTTTGACGAAATTTGTGCTCTCGCGTGCAGAGAATTGAAACAGGAATACGACGGTATTGAGGTTATTTATGTTACACCCTACATTACTTTGTCAGAGCAAACAAAAATCAGAGAAATGCAAAGCTGGGGGGTATGTGATACATCAATATATCCGCCTATTGAGAAAGTGCCGTTAAGATTTGCGATATCAAAGAGAAACGAATGGATGATGGCAAATGCAGATTTGATAATAGCATATATAAATCATAGCTATGGTGGTGCATATAAATCACTACAAGTGGCAAAGTGGAAGAAAAAGAAAATAATTAACATTTATGAGCTTCTCTAATGAAGATTATTTTAGACAACGCAATCTTATTATATACAATTTTTAAAATTATGCTCGGAATGTTTTTAATTAAGTTAATCAATGTAAATAAAAAAGACGAAGAATATGCGTAGTGTCCTTAAGGCCACTACCCATATTCTCCCTCCTTTTTTCTATCGCGCTAAAGAAATTTTCTCGTGAGCGCGGCGCTTTTTATGCTTTTCGGTAAATGAGAACCTCGAACTCGGTCTCTATGTCAAGAGAGGAGAGCTTCGCTATTTTATCCTTGTCTTTTTGTGAGGTTCGGTAATAGTACGGCGTCATCATAAAAAGGTTTTGCAGGTCCTCTCCCGAAAGGGAGATTATATTTTTAACTTCTATCTTTTCTTCAAGCGAAAAGCCCTCCAAGCCGTAATCTGCAACCTCGTTTTCATAAGGCGTATCGTATAGCGCTTTCTTCAGCGCCCAAAGATGCTTTCTTGCGGGAATGACCGAGAAAAGAATTCCGCCCTTTTTGAGAACTCGGAGAAATTCCTCCTGCGCAAACGGAGAAAAAATACTGAAAAGCATATCCGCGCTTTCGTCGAGAAACGGCATATGATAAACGCCCGAAACCAAGAGAGAAAGCGACCTGCTCCGCTTTGCGCCAAAAATGATAGCTTCCTTTGAAATGTCGAAGCCGTAGAAGACGACTCTTTTGCCTGCGTTTTTTAACGCCCTTTCTATTGCGTCGGTATAATAGCATTCGCCACATCCGCAGTCTATCAAAACGGCGTGTTCGGTCGTATATTCGTTCACCTTTTCGCAAAGAGCTTGGCAGAGGGGCGCATAATAACCGCCCGAGAGAAAATTTCTTCTTGCGCAGGCCATTTGCTTGTTGTCGCCGTGCGCCTGTTTTGCGGAGACGAGCAAATTCAGATATCCCTGCCGAGCAAGGTCAAAGGAGTGATTATTTTCGCAGCGGCAGACCTTTTCGTCTCCGTCTAATTTGCTTTTGCAGATAGGGCAGATAAGGGCTTTATAATTCACGGCGTCTCCTTTTTTGCGTTAAGATAAAACGGTTAGCATATAAATTATACAATATGAAAGAAAATAAGTCAAGGAATATAGACAAAAGGGTAAATATTGTGCTATACTATAAAAAAGGTTTATTTATATAAAAATGAGGAAAGATAAAAAATATGGAGCTTAATTCAAAAAATAAAAGAGCAATGGGAGTTGATTACGGAGACGTCAGGACGGGGCTCGCCCTTTCCGATATAAGCGGCTCGCTCTCCTCCGCCTACTGCACGATAAAAGAGGGCGGAATGAGAAACACCGCCATTCGAGTTGCGTCGGAGGCGGAGAAAAACGGAGTTTGTCTTATAGTCATCGGACTGCCAAAGAATATGGACGGAAGCGAGGGCCCTCGCGCAGAGCTGGTGCATAGCTTCGTCAGTATCCTGTCAGAATATACGAAAACGCCTATCAAAATGTACGACGAGCGTCTCTCGACAATGCTCTCGCATAGAGTTCTGAGCATGACGGGCGTGGGCGGAAAAAAGCGCAAAAACGTGGTGGACGCGCTTTCAGCCGAAATAATTTTGCAGGACTATCTGGACAGGAACAGGCAAGCTTCAATATAATAATATTTTGTCTTCACATAGATTTCACATTGCGATGTTATATTTATTGCGTTAATAAATATAGGGGGAGATAATATGTCTGATCTTAATAACAAAAACGAATGGGATAACGAATATAATTCATATAAAACGACACGAGAATCCTCGTCTATCGAGTATTCGCCCGAAAAAGAAAAAAGAAAGTCTGTCCGTATGCAGAATATGGCTCCGCTTTTTGCGGTTCTTACCGTAATTCTTCTGCTTGCCGCGCTTTTCGGCGGCTATAAGCTCGGACAAAGCACTGTTGACCACACGCAGTTGCCTGGCGGAACACTTGAAAATCCCTTTTCCAATACCGAAAAAACGCCGTCCGCTCCCGCTGTAATAGCGCCTGTGACGACTATTGAAATTCCTAAATACGATTCGCCCGTGGCGGTATCTCAGGAAGGAAATTACGTCTACGTAAACGAAATGGCGGCGAAATCGGTCGTTTCTATTACCACGGAAGCCACAGTTTACAGCGTTTTTTACGGAAGCTTTGTGCAGAGCGGTGCAGGCAGCGGAGTTATTATTGCAAACGCCGGTAACGTTTATTATATTATAACTAATAATCACGTAATAGACGGATTTAATACGGTAAAGGTGTTCACGTCAGACGGAGGCGACGGCTATGAAGCGACGGTCGTCGAAAAGGACTGGACGAACGATATAGCAATTCTCCGTATCGAAACGGAGGATAAGCTTTATGTTGCCGAAATCGGCGACAGCGACAGTATAAAGGCGGGGCAAAATATAGCGGCTATCGGAAATCCGCTTGGAACTCTTGGTGGAACTATAACCCCCGGCATTATCAGCGCAGTAGAAAGAGAAATTACTATCGAGGGCGTAACGATGACGCTTATTCAGCATTCTGCTGCGGTAAGCCCCGGAAACTCGGGTGGGGGACTTTTCAATATGCAGGGACAGCTTATAGGCATTGTCAATGCGAAGTCCTCGGGCGAGAGCGTGGAGAGCATCGGCTTCGCAATACCGGTAAATACGGCGTACAGAGTAGCGTATGAAATTATCAATAACGGCTTTGCATCGGGTATTCCGTCTCTTGATATTACCTTCAGAACGAATGGAAGTTATCTGTATATTCAGGAATACAGACATAACGACAAGCTCTTGGCAAGTGGACAAAAAATGATAGAAAAGGACGACATTCTCATTTTTATCGACGATAAAAAGATAGCAAGTATGGACGATATACGCACGGTTTTGTGCAATAAAGAAATTGGCGAAAAGGTGAAGCTCACTCTTTACCGCTTTACCTCGTCGAACAATTTCGGATATTCGTCATATGAAACCTATACGGTAGAGGTGGAAATAAACGAGTACAACCCTACGCTGCCGTAAAATAAAAATAACGGGCGAAGTTTTATACTATCGCCCTTTATCTGCTTGAAAGGAGAAAAAATGTATAAGCTTTTAATCGCAGACGACGAGGCGCAGATAAGGAGCATAGTGAGAAAATACGCAGAGTTCAGCGGCTATTCGATAGTTGAAGCCGAGGACGGTATGCAGGCGCTCGAAATTGCAAGGAGCGAGAAGCTCGACGCAATTATTCTCGATATTATGATGCCCGAGCTTGACGGTTTTTCCGCTTGCCGAGAGATAAGAAAAACGTCTGACGTTCCTATCATTATACTCAGCGCAAGAGGCGAGGAGTACGACAAGATAAACGGGCTTGAAATAGGCGCGGATGATTACGTGGTCAAGCCGTTTTCCCCAAGAGAGCTTATGCTGAGAGTTGACGCGGTAATAAGGCGCTATAAAAAGGGCAGCGAGACAGGCGACGGAAAAGAGATATATTCCTTTTCGGGACTTATAGCGGATATTTCCGCGAGAAAGGTGTTCGTTGACGGCGTACAGATAGAGCTCTCGCCAAAGGAATACGACCTCCTTTTTTATATGATAAGAAACAGAGGTCTCGCGCTTTCCCGAGAAAAGCTGATTACAGAGGTGTGGGGATATGATTTTTACGGCGACGACAGAACTCTTGACACGCATATAAAGCTTTTGCGAAAGAGCTTGGGCGGATACAGCTCGTTTATCGTAACCTTGAGAGGAATGGGGTACAGATTTGATGCGCCAATTACGGAAAAATAAAAAGACAAGGGCGAGGGGGAAAATTAAAAAACGAATTTTTTCTTGTTTTATAGCTTTTTCTCTCGTTGTTATCTCTATTTTGTGGGCAATGCAGACGCTTTTTCTCGACGGCTTTTATTATAGAAACACGTTAAAGGGCATGGAGAGAACTGCAAAACGGCTCGCCGAGGAATACGACGCGATAGATTTTTCCGATATCGTGCAGGAGAGCGCACTCGCAAGGCAATACTGCATCCTCGTGCTTCGGGTAGGCGAAAAAAGCGTAGAGACGTTGGCGTCCGCTGAAGTTTCGATTGGCGGCATCGTACATAAGCTCTCAAGCTCGCAGCTCGAAACGGTTTATGAGCAGAGCAAGGCGGGCGGGGGAGATTTTTGTGCGAAAGCGTTTTTGCAGACGGTGTTAAATCCTATATATATGAAAAGAGAGCTTGTCGCATATCTGCCGAGCTACGAGGGGGATTTGGGCAACGACAATCCGCTATTGCTTGAAATTGCGGATGAACGTATCTTGTTTTGTAAACTTGTATTTACAAAAGAAAACAATGCGATAATGATTTTGTTAGACACTGCGCTTTCTCCCTCTGCGCCTGTCATGGATACGTTGAGAACACAGCTTATAGCTATTTCGGTCGCTATTTTTTTCTTCTCGCTTTTGCTCGCCTTCCTGATTTCAGAGTTAATCTCACGCCCTATCGTAAAGATAAACCGCAAGGCGCGGCTTTTGTCTGAGGGGAATTACAACGCTGATTTTTCGGGTGATGGTTATCGGGAGATATGCGAGCTTGGAGAAACTCTGAATGACACGGCAGAGAAGCTCTCGGCAGTCGAAAGAGTTCAAAGAGAGCTGATATCGAATATCTCTCACGACCTTCGTACTCCGCTCACTATGATAAAGGGCTACGCCGAGGTAATGCGGGATATAGAGAGTGAGAGAACGCCTGAAAACGTGCAGGTGATAATTGACGAGTCGGAGCGCTTAAGCGAGCTTGTAGACGATATTTTGTCTATTTCAAAAGCGCAGCAGGGCAAGGAGAAGTACGACCTCGAACGCTTCGATTTGGCAGCGGCGCTATCCGAGACCGTCGACAGATACCGCCGTCTAAAACGCGCGGAGGGCTTTACCTTTAATCTTAGCTCTGCGCCAAGCGCTACGGTATACGCCGACAAGGGCAAAATATTGCAGGTAATCTGCAATCTCCTAAACAACGCTATAAATTATACCAAAGACAAGGAAGTAAATATCAATTGCTTTATCAGAGGGAATTCCGTTCACGTTGATATAATAGATAACGGAGAGGGAATACCCGACAGCGAGCTTCCGAATATATGGCAGAGGTACTATAAGGTCGACAAGAACCACGAAAGAAGCAGAATAGGAAGCGGCTTGGGACTTTCGATAGTACGAGGCATTTTAGAGTACCACAAGGCGAGCTACGGCGTTGAGAGCAAGATAGGCGAGGGCTCTCGCTTCTGGTTTGAGCTTCCGCTAAGCAAATAAAAACAAAAATCCCCCACAGACGAACAGATAATGTCGGTGGGGGAAACTTTTATTTACAGTTACAATTATTTGTATTCTCCGACGCTGAGGCGTATCAAAAGCGAAATATCGTCGGGCTGGTCCTTCGCCTCGTTTGCGCAACGGTTACGCACTATTTCTCCGCATTTTTCGCATCTGTGAAGAATTACATAGCCCTTTTTAGAGTTAAATTCTACCTTTATCGGCTTTAAAACGCCCTGACACGAATTTGCCCTGTCGCCCGGCATAATATCGACGTGGAGCGAATAAAGGCAAAACGGGCAGTGATTTCTCGAGCTGTAGCCGAGAGGATGAACCTCTTTTTTGCAATTTATGCAAATGAAGCCGTTGTCATTTTTTTTAAATCTTTTTGTTTCCATAATATCCAAATAAAATCCTGTTTAAAGTTTTTTTGAGGTGAAATAATATATTTGCAGGCAAAATACAAGCGAGCAAAAGCAAAAACCGAATGACCTGCAGTATAAAAGATTTGTAAAGCAAAGCTTTAATATTAAGAAAATATTCTTAAAGGAAAACTAAAATGAAACGAAACAAAAAATGCGTCATATTGGCGGTGTTGCTTTTGGCGGTAGCGATGTTTAGCTTGCAGATACCGACGTATGCAATGCCGTCTGTAAGAGACGGTATAGTTACCGATAAGGACGGAATAATTGAGGGCGATACTCCCGAAATTACTCTTCCGAAAATTACAACCTCAAATCAAGATCCGGTGACGCCGAACGTCACAGATAATTCGAACGACGGGGGTATATTATCTCCTGACGGCGTGCTGGGAAATGACACGGTCACGACAGATAAGCCGAGCACGAGCACTCAAGCCCCAACCACCAGCGCTCCCGTGACCAGTAATACTAATCAAACAACGACTATGAGCGCTGCAGATGAGGAAGGCGCAAGATTTGCCGTTTGGGGAGTAGTTCTTGCGATAGTAATCGCAGCAGCGGTAATCGCCATTATCTATATGACAGTTCCTAAAAAAAGAAAGTAAAGCAAATATTTGTTTACAAAACGAATATGGCTTAAAAATCCGACAGAACGTCGGATTTTTTTGTTATTTTCCCACGCAAAAATGACTGAAAATGCCCGAAACGATATCCTCGCTTACCGCCCTTCCGTCAAGCTCTGAAATAGCGGAAACAGCCAATTCAATGTCGGACGAGACGATATCTGAGGGAAGCCCTTCCTTTAATGCAGAGATAGACGAGGAAAGGAAGCCCTTCGTCCGTATAAGAGAGGCGTACTGCCTTGCGCCTGATATGACTGCGTCGTGACCGAGCGAAATTTCATCGTCGGTGAAAAGCTTATTGACTATATCGCACAGCTCGTCCGCTCCTCCGTTTTTCGCGCTCATCGTTATAACATGTGAAAACTTTTTCTTTAAAAGCGAGATATCCGCCTCTTGCTTTAGGTCTGCTTTGTTTACTATCGCAATAGTGGGAGCGCTTAACGAAGAAAGGTATTCTATAAGCTCAAAATCCTCCTTGTCAAACGGAAGCGAACCGTCAAATACGAGAAAAACAAGCTCGCTTTCATCAATTTTCTTCCTTGAAAGCGAAATTCCTATCTTTTCAACAGGAGCGTCGGTTTCCCTTATACCTGCGGTGTCGACGAGGTTTAGCGTCACCTTGCCGAGTGAGACCGTTTTTTCGAGCAAGTCTCTCGTCGTGCCCGCATATTCGCTGACGATAGCAAAATCGCCTCGGCAGAGAAGGTTGTAGAGCGTGCTTTTTCCTACGTTTGGCTTTCCGCAAATAACGGTTTGTATTCCTTCGTTTACGGCGTGTCCCGTTTTGTAGGTAGCAGAGAGCTTTTCTACCCTTTTGTATATCTCATTCAATTTTGAGAGAACCTCGTCGGACGTGAGGTCTGCAAGGTCCTCCTCGGGAAAATCAATTTTTGCGTACAAGGTGGAGAGAAGAAGTATCAATTCGTCGTGGAGCTTTGATATTTCATCGTTTAGCTTTTCCCTTGCATTTGAAGAGTTTAATAATATCTGAGAATGAGTTTTCGCTTCCAATAACGTTGCAATTGCCTCGGTGTCGGTCAAGCTTAGCTTTCCTGCCATAAACGCGCGCTTTGTAAATTCTCCCGCCGTTGCGGGAACTGCGCCACAGGCAAGAATAGCTTCAAGCACTGTTTTTGTGATAAGCGTTCCGCCGTGGCAGGTAATTTCTACGGTGTCCTCGCCGGTGTAAGAGGCGGGGGCGCGGAAGATTACGGCAATGGCGTCATCAATTTTTTCTCCCTCTAAAATTACGTCTCCGTATATTGCGGTGCGAGAGGGGTAATCAGCGAGGGGCTTTTTACTTCTGGGAATAAAGCAGTTTGAAACGATTTTCAGAGCATCCTGTCCTGACGTTCTTATAAGGGCAACCCCGCCTTTGCCGGACGGGGTTGAGATTGCTGCTATTGTTGAGGTCGGATTATTCATCGACTTCTGTATCCTTTTCGATAGCTTCCTTATTTACAGAAGCGTTTTTTTGCGCCTTGTCGGTGAGATAGATAACTATCTGTCTGTTGTTATCAGCACCTATCGAGTTTGTCGAAACGCCCTCAATGCTCTGAATTTCGGAATGAATAATTCTTCTTTCATAGGGTGTCATCGGCTCGAGCTTTATGCTGCGGTTGTTTTTCAACGCCTGCATTGCCTTTTTACGAGCCAAAGCTCTCAGAGTTTCCTCTCTTTTTGCACGGTAACCCTCAATGTCGATAGTAACTCTGCTGTGGTCCCTAGTGCCCTCGCTGTTTTTCTTTGCGCTTGCGAGATTGGAAAGGTACTGCAAAGCGTCCAACGTGTCACCGTGATGACCTATAAGGATGCTTGCGTCCGCGCCCTCTATCGTAATTCTTCTCGTTCCGTCACTGCAAGCGTAAAGCGTTGCAGTCGCAGCTATTCCCAAATTGGAAATGAGCTTGTTTACAAAGTCGTAGGACAAATCAATGCCCTCGGCGATATCGAGCTTTTCAAAGGAAAGCTCTGCCTCTGGGATAGCCACCGATTTCGAAGGCGCCTTTTCGTTATGCTCGCTCTTGATTTTTTCGAGAAGCTCGTCGGAAACGGTGTCGTTTCTTCTGTTATGGTTTCTGTGATTTTTATTATTCCTTTGATTTTTACCGTCGTTTTTGGAATTGTTCTTTTCGCTGTTATCTTTTCTGCGGTTTCTCTCGGGCTTTGCGTCGGGAATTTCGATATACGCCTTGACCTTCGTGGGCTTTGCGCCTATAATTCCGAATATACCCTTGCTTCCCAAGTCGATTACTTCATATTCTATATCGTCGATTGGGCTAACTCCAAGCGCTTCCTTTGCATTGTCGATAGCCGATTGAATGTCTTTGCCTGATGCAATAATTTCTTTTCTCATATTTATATCCTCAATTTTTATTCAACGTCTACGTTGTTATTTTCGTTTTGTTCGTCGTCCTTTTTGTCTTCCTTGACGGGAGCTTTTTCAATCATAGATGCGGTCTTGCCGCTTTTTGACTTAGCTTGCGTAGGGGATTTGGGCGCAGACGCAATGTCGTCGTCATCGTCGTCGATGTGGTGAAGCGAACGGACCTTAGGTCTGTCAGAGGACTTCTGCGGCTTTACCTTCATTTCCTTTTCGGCTTTACGCAAATCCTCCTCGGTATAAACGGGAAGAGGCATAAACTTAGCCAAAAGCACCGTCTGGAGCATACTGATAAGCGACTGATAAATCCAGTAAAGACCTATTGCTGCCGACATATTGAATGCAAAAAACAAGGTCATAAGCGGCATAGAGAAGTCCATAATAGCGTTAGACATCTTGACGTTCTCATCCGCGCCTGTGGTCATCTGCGCCATGGGATTTAATTTTCGCGACAGCTTCATTGTGAAGAACTGAGTAGCAAAAACCAAGATAGGAATGATTACAAGAATACTTGTAATAGTGGGGTTAATCGCAAGGTCGAAGCCGCGGAACATTTCAAAGTGAGGAATTAAATTTGCGTTGAAACCGTCAATTGCTTCGAAATTTGAAAAGCCAAGCTCCTTCATCTTGGAAATAAGCTTGATTTCTTCGTTTGCAACGTCCTTGATTGCTTCAGGGGAGAGCTCGTTTACCTTTGCGGCAAGCGTTTTTATAAGGTCTGACGAGAAGCGGCAGATATAGGTTAACGGCTTGCGAATGATATTGTAGAGCGCCAAAATTACGGGAAGCTGAATGAGCATAGGAAGACAGCCGGCAAGCGGAGAATAGCCCTCTCTTTGCTGCAATTCCATAATTTCCTGTTGCTTTTTATTTAAGGTTGCCTTGTCGTTTCGTCCCGCGTACTTTTTCTCAATAGCCATCATTTTGGGGCGAAGCTTCGCACTTTGAATTTGATTTTTCTGTTGCTTGATTCCAAAGGGAAGGAAAAGAATTTTTACTGCCAATGCGAAAAGCAAAAGCGCAATAGCATAATTCCCTGTAATGGAATAGCAAAAACGCATAAAATATCCAAAAGGGATATTGATGATGTCGAAAATGTTTTTCATTTTTTTATTCCAATCTCTCTTTATTTATCATCTTCAGCCATGTTCCTGTCAGATTTGCGGGATTTTTTCTCGGGTACGGGGTCATAACCGCCTCGACAAAAGGGGTTGCAGCGCAAAATGCGCCAAACCGTGAGAGCAAATCCTATAAAAAAGCCACGTTTACTAAATGCCTCGAGGGCATAGCAGGAGCAGGTAGGAGTGAACCTGCAGCAGGACGGTTTTATGGGTGAGATGAATTTTCTGTACGCCTTTATAAGCGCGATGCAAATATACTTCATATCAGTGACTTTCAAGCATATTCAGCTTTTTAAATGCGGTATAAATCTCCTTGGCAATTTCTTGCGATTTCATACCGACGGCCTTTTCTCTCGCTACAATAACGATAAGAAAGCCGGTTTTCAGTTTGTTTTCGGTTACGACAGCGCGGTAGCCCTCACGAATAATACGCTTTGTACGGTTGCGAATAACGGCATTACCCAATTTTTTAGAAACTGTCAGTCCGATACGGTTCACACGGATTTTGAGAGGATGCTCTTTCTTCAACCTCTCCGATGCATAGTCGGGAAGAATATGAACGGCTATCGCGCTCATTACCGCCCGTTTTCCTTTAGTATAGGCCTTCGTATACAAGTGGTTTTCGCAGATTGCTTTGAATTTCATAATACACCTGCCATTTTGTTGCGATAAAGCAAAAACCCCGATACGGCACAAAAGTGAGATATCGGAGTTTTGTAAGGTCACTTATGTGACAATCAATAGGTGAGCTGAGCTCTACCCTTTGCGCGTCTTCTCTTTAGAACTTTTCTGCCGTTAGCGGTTGCCATTCTTTTTCTGAAGCCATGCTCTACTTTTCTTTGTCTCTTCTTTGGCTGATATGTGCGTTTCATTGTGGCACCTCCTTCTTAAAGTTTGAAAGTATATGTTTTGATTATACTAAAGTTAACGTACGCGTCCCGTATAAACGCACTAAATATTATACATTAAAAGATTTGAGTTGTCAAGAGTTTTTAGTAATATTTCCTGAGATTTCTTTTTCTTATCGCCAAAACTAACGCAAAAACGATACAACCGAGCACGATAGCTCCCGCAAAAACGTAAATTCCGATGCCCGACGAGCTTTCTACCTTGAGCTTTTCCCAAAGGGAGTTTGAGTATTGAAGCGTATCGTTATCGAGGTTTTCAAAATAGTAGAATGGCATTGAGCTCGTATCGGGGTAGAGGATTTCGTCGCCGATAAAGCTATAGTCCTCGTTCTCGGAAACGGCGGTATTTGGGCAGGCATAGCAGATATATTCCGCAATCTCCAAAGCCCACTCCGGCTCCAAAATGAAATTGATAAATTCTTCGGCAATATCCTTGTTCTTCGAGGAAGCGGGAACGCACAGGGCGTCGACGAAAATGTTAGTTCCTTCCTTCGGGTAGGCGAAAGCCAAGTCCTCGTTTACCTCCTGCATAGTGTAGAAGTCGCCTGCGTAATAGGGGGCGAGGGCTGCGGCGCCGCTCTCCATCTTGTTATAAACCTCGTCCATTACGTATGCCTGCATAAAGGGGCGTTGCTCCTGCAAAAGCAGAAGCGCCTCGTCCCAACGGGATTTGTCAGACGTGTTTACATAGTTGTCGTCGCTTGCGGTATGTCCGGTTTCGGCGCTCAAAATGTATTGAGCGATACCGAAGGCGTCGCGGCTGTTATTGAAGTTCAGTATCATACCCGTATATTTCTCGTTCCAAAGAACTCTCCAGGTATCTACGTCCTCTTCGTCTACCATAGTTGAATTATAGATAAGACCGACAGTACCGTAGGTGTACGGCACGCTGTATTCGCAAAACGGATCGTAGTAGGGGCCGTCGCCCTGTCCTTCGGTGTTTTTGAATTGCGCGTCGATATACGAAAAATTGGGAATGTTTTCAAAATCGAGCTTCTGGAGCAAATTTTCATTTATAAGTCGCGCCACCATATAGTCGGAGGGGATTACAAGGTCAATTTTGCTCGTGCCGTTTTTCATTTTAGCATACATATCCTCATTGCTCGAGAATATTGAGTAAACTACCTTTATTTTATCCTCGTGAGTAGCGTTATAATACGCTTCAAATTCTTTTGGAATGTGTACGCCACCCTCTTCACCGAGAGGCATGTATTCTCCCCAGTTGTAAATATAGAACTTTCTCACCTTGCTTCCGCATGAAGAAAAAAGCAAGACGCTGGAAAGTAAAAGCGTAATCAAAAGAAGAAAAACTATAATTTTTTTCATACCATTTCCCCCTTTGCCTTTATTACTCTGCGACGGCGCTTATTGTCCCTCGTCTTGTGCTTTTCGGAGCGCGCCTGAGTTACGTTTGAAATTATCAAAAGAACTAATACGGTACCGAAAATCAGAGTGGAAAGCGCATACATATCAGGTGTAACGGTACGCTTCGTCATACCGTAAATT
Organism: Eubacteriales bacterium; assembly: GCA_045587025.1. Lineage (GTDB taxonomy): Bacteria > Bacillota > Clostridia > Oscillospirales > CAG-272 > UBA1740. The sequence goes on along the minus strand of JAZNBK010000053.1, from coordinate 63,544 downwards.
ACTATCGGCAGGGTTTGAAATTCCTCCGCCGTGAAGTAGCTTATAATAAAGTCGTCAAGCGAAAGCGTGAACGCCATAATAAATCCGCTGAAGATACCCGGCATAATGCTCGGAAGCTCTACCTTAAAGAAGGACTGCAGCTTCGTACAGCCAAGGTCCATCGCCGCCTCGGGCAGATGCTTGTCCATCTGACGAATTTTCGGAAGCACCGAAAGAAGAACGTAGGGAATATTAAAGGTGATGTGCGCTATAAGAACCGTCCAGAAGCCGAGAATACTCTCTTTACCGAGCATAGTCATGGCGAAGGTAAAGAGCAACGCCATCGAAATACCCGTAACTATATCAGGGTTCATCATAGGGATGTCGGAAACGCCTAAAATCAAGCCCTTCGTCCTTTTGCTTTTCATTTTGTCAATTCCCACAGCAGCCGCAGTGCCGATAACGGTAGAGACGGCGGCTGAGGTAACCGCAAGAATAAGGGTGTTATACAGGGCGTTAAGAACCTCTTCGCTGCGGAAAAGCTCCTTATACCAAGCGAGTGAGAATCCCTCCATAACCGCCAAGCTGTTCGAGGAGTTGAAGGAGAAAACTATCATTACTACGATAGGCGCGTACAAAAAGAGCATAATGAGCGCTGTGTAAAGCTTTGATAACGATTTCATACTACGATGCCTCCTTCCTCGTCGCCGAATTTATTCATAACGGCGAGACTGATGAAGATAAGTATCATAAGCACGAACGAAAGGGAAGCGCCCATATTATAGTTATAGTTGAGCATAAATTGGCGCTCTATCGTATCGCCTATGAGGTCGAAGTTTCCGCCGCCCATTTTCTGCGAAATATAGAAGGTACTGACCGAGGGAACGAAAACCATGGTAATTCCGGATATAATTCCCGAAACGCTGAGAGGCATAATTACCTTCGTCATAGTATAGAAGGAGTTGCATCCGAGGTCCCCCGCCGCTTCTATAAGGCGGATATCAATTTTACTCATTACGGTACAGATAGGAAGAACCATATAGGGCAGGAAATTGTAAACCATACCGAGCACGACGGCTCCGCTGTTTCCGAGCATCTGAAAAGGACCTACGCCGATTTTGGAGAGCAGCGTATTTATTAATCCGTTATTTTCAAGAATATTCATCCAGGAATAAGTGCGGATAAGCAGGTTCATCCACATAGGGAGCATCACCAAAAGGAGCAAAATGCGCTGTCTGCCCGCGCTCATACGGGAAATGAAATAAGCGAGAGGATAGGCAATTAAAAGACATATAAACGTCGCAACTATGGCGAAGCATATCGAGCGGGCGAAAATAGAAAGATAGTTGGGATCCGCAAGATTTACAATATTCTGAATTGTAAATTGTCCTTCGCTATCCGTAAAGGTATAGTAAATTACGAAAAGCAAAGGGGCGATAATGAACAAAACGCTCCATACGATATGCGGATATGCAGCGACGGTTTGAAGAAAGGATCTTTTACCGTTCATCTTCTTCCTCCACCTCGGGATTGGATAGCTCCTCGAGCTCATCGCTGAACGAGCTGTAATCTCCGAACTGACCTGAATATTCCGATTTCTTCATAATATGTATAGCGTCCGGCTCGATATAGAGACCTATATTTGCGCCTACCTCTACGTAATCGGTGGACTGTATCATCCACTTAAAGCCGTCAATGTCGACTATAATTTCATAATGCACACCCTTGAAGGTGACCGAGGTGACGTTTCCCTTGAGCATACCACGGCTGACGGGAACGACGTCGACGTCCTCGGGGCGAACGACTACGTCTACCTGCTCGTTCTTTTCAAAGCCGCTGTCAACACATTCAAAGGTGTGATGGGAGAATGAAACCTTGAAGTCCTCTCTCATAATTCCGTCGACTATATTACTTTCACCAATAAAATCTGCGACAAAGGCATTTTTCGGCTCGTTGTATATGTCTGTAGGCGTACCTATCTGCTGTATAACTCCGTCTGCCATAACGACGACGGTATCAGACATAGAAAGAGCTTCCTCCTGGTCGTGCGTTACGTAAATGAAGGCAATTCCCGTCTGCTTCTGTATTTTTTTCAATTCGTTCTGCATATCCTTGCGTAGCTTTAAGTCAAGCGCACCGAGCGGCTCGTCGAGCAAAAGAACACGAGGATTGCTGATAAGCGCTCTTGCAATGGCAACTCGCTGCTGCTGACCGCCCGACAGCAGATTTACGTTTCTGCGCTCGAAGCCCTTGAGGGCGACAAGCTCGAGCAGCTCCTTAACTCTGCGGGCTACCTCCTGCTCCGGTACTTTTTTAAGACGCAACGCAAACGCAACGTTGTCAAAAACGTTGAGATGAGGGAATAATGCGTACTTTTGAAAGACGGTATTTACCTGTCTCTTGTAGGGAGGCAGAGAGGTTATATCCTTGCCGTCAAAGAAAACCGCCCCCTCGTCAGGCGTTTCAAAGCCGCCGATTATTCTGAGGGTAGTGGTTTTTCCGCATCCGGATGGGCCAAGCAGAGTAACGAACTCGTTATCCCTTATATATAGATTAATAGAATTTAACACCTGTTCTCCGTCAAATTCTTTTGAAATTCCTTTTAACTCGATAATTTTTTCCATTTATACCAGCAAAATGCTCCTTTCAAAAAATTAAAATCCAAATCGAGAGCATTATAGCAAATATCATATGAAAATGCAATACATATTGCAAAAAAAGTTGAAAAAAATCACAAAAAAGACGAAATAATCGGAATTAGCCCTAAGAAAACGCGATTTTCTACCCAAAAACTCTATTTAACTTCCTTTTTCTCTTGAAATCTCACTTATGTTTGCTTTTTGGCAGAGAGAGTGATAAGGAGAACGACGCTGATAAAAATTCCGTAGCCGCTATCGTAGCGCATTATAAGAAAAAGAGAAAAAAAGAGGAGCGCCGATAGGAATAAAACAGAGAGAAGCGAGATGATTTTTTCTGCTATCGGGAGAGGGAAAATCATAGCGCAGAGAGAAAAAATAATTCTTCCGCCGTCTAAAAAGGAGATGGGGAGCAGATTATATAACGCGCTCGCCAAATTCAAGAAAAAGAAGAGATATTCAGTGCCGTTTGGCATAGGACGGGACGTCAGAATTACCGTTAGCGCAAGTAAAAGGTTAATAAGCGGACCGAAAAGAGCGACTATAACTTCGGAAAGGTAGGAAAGAGGTCTTTTTGGCATAAGGACAAAGCCGCAGGGCTCGCCTACAAGGCGGGGCGCGCCCGACCGAGTTATGAAAAACGCAAAAAGATGCCCTCCCTCGTGCGCGAGCATTGCGGAAAGGAGCGCGAGGGTTACCGAAAGCGGCTCGAAAATCAGCAGAGTAAGGAGCCAGGCGAGAGGGGGGAGCAGAGGGAATAAAAAATCAATAGATTTCTTTTTCGTCATATCCTGCGGGGTAGTCGTCAAGTCCTAAAAAGACGGCGATAGCTTCGTTTTCCTCTAACTTTTCGCTCGCTGCAAGAATTGCTTCCTTGATTACGCCGCCCGCCCTTTCTTCTCCGTTAAGTCGAATTGAAAGATTAAAAACAAAGAAGGAAGAGCAGATAAGGGCGAGTGAGAGCAGAAGTGAAAAAACTCCGTTCTTTTCGATTTCGGTCTCGGATAATTCCTTGTTTTTTTCCGCACTTGAATAAAGCTTATCCATTTTTTAGCCCCTTTCGTTTTTTAATATTTATATTCAGTTGAAATTAAGTATATAACGCGAATTTCGTCAAAAAGAAACGAGCCGACAAAAAATCGGCTCGTTCGATAGAAAAAATATTTAAATTTCACCTTAGATTTGCTTGCGCACGTTTATATGCTCGTCGTTAAATTGGTAAAAGGGGCAGGTTCTTATGGGATTTAATGAATATGAAAGCATTTCATCCTGATCTAAATGCTGGTCGCAGGTGTAGCAAAAGAAGATTTCGTCGTATACGTAGTGAATACAGCTTTCACAATTCTTTTGCGGTTTCTTTTTTGCTTCGTTTACCATAGTAGCCCTCCTTTTTATTTTCCTATTATAATTATAGCATTTTCTTGTTATAAAATCAATACGCATATAAAATTTCTTGACAGGGAGCTTTTTTTGTGATAAAGTAGATATACTAAGGTTGTTGATAAGGGGATATAATTTTGGAAAAGAAAAAGATAGACAGAATAAACGAGTTGGCGAGAAAGGCCAAGGTAGAAGAGCTTTCCCCCGAGGAGAAGGCGGAGCAACAGGCGCTGAGACAGGAATATATAGCGGAAATCCGCCTTTCCTTTGGCGCGACACTTGATAATACCGTAATAGTACGTCCTGACGGAAGCCGAGAAAAATTAAAAAAATAATGTAAATAAAAATTTACAAAAAACGCCTATCAGGTTGGTTGTCCCAACGGGATAGGCATTTTGTTTTGTAATTTGAGATTGAATTATATATCAAATCTTTTCTTTACCACGTCAAGAACTCTTACAATCAGCGGAGAAAGAACGAGGTTTACTATAAACTCGCCGATAAAGTTAATACCCGCAAGACCTAAGAACAGGAGCTGAAATGCGTTTTCGTAGACACCGAATGCGTCGGGGGACATAGAAGGCAATTCGCTCATTGTATCAAAGAAGAACAAAAGCATACCGACAGCGAAAATTCCGGTGTTGATTATAGGAGCGGAAACAGAAGCGATTACGGTTTGAGCCAGCTTCGATTTTTGGTGAAGGGGCTTTTCAAGCGCCTTGTAAATCAAACCGGAGCCAAAGCCCGCCATAGTAGCTTTTAGTAAACAAAGGATTACAAACCATACGGGGTTTGCGAGCCAAAGAAGGTTTGAAAATGCGTCGACACCCGATATTCCCGCAATCATAGTGATGAGACCGAAAACAAAGCCCAGAAACGCGCCCGATTTAGGTCCTAACAGGCAGGCGCCCATTACGATAGGCACAAGCACGAGCGAAAGGGGAAGAGGTCCTATTTTAATTATCGAGCCGAGTGCTTGAAGCAAGATAACGAGCGCAGTAAGAACCGCAAGCTGCACCATTTGTAAAATCCTTGAGTTTATCCTCTTGTTCATTTTTGTACCTCTCATACAGCATAAATTATTTTATCTGCGGATATTATATCACAATAAAAAGGAAAAAGTCAATATTTTTTAAGGATAAACAGGCAGTTATTTTTCTATCGTTTTAATAAGCAGAAAGACCTGCTCTGCGGTCGCAGTCATGTTTTTTATTGCGTTATCCGTGTCCATGGCCTCTGCGAGCGAGCAGGGTGTTCTCAATATCGGGAAGAATGCGTCTATGTCACACTCGTTACAAACAACTGCATTATCGGTAACACATCCTGCAAAGGCGATGACCTTTTTGCCGTACTTTTTCGCAAGGGAAGCAATTCCTATAGGAGCTTTTCCCATTGCGCTCTGATGGTCGAGCCGTCCCTCTCCCGTTACGACGAGGTCGACGTTCTTTATTTTTTCCTCTATATTTGTCTGCTCTATGACAAGAGAAATTCCCGACTGCATTTTTGCGTCCAGATAGGAGAGCAGGGCAAAGCCGAGCCCGCCTGCCGCGCCACTGCCCGCAGCGGTTTCGTCCGCGTTTTTGCATACCGTCTTGCTAAGGTCGGCGAAGTGCTTCATATCCTTGTCCATTTTCTCTATCATCTGCGGAGTGCCACCCTTTTGGGGAGCGAATATATACGAGCAACCGTTCGGACCGCAGAGAGGATTTTTTACGTCGCACGCCACGCAGAAATTACAGTTTCGAAGCTCGGGGAGCGCATTGTCTGTAATAATTTTATCTATTTGCGAAAGCCCCTCTGCGCCAAACGCAACCTCATTCCCCGCCTTGTCCAAAAAAGAAAAGCCGAGCGCCTGAAGCATACCTATACCGCCGTCGTTCGTGGCGCTTCCGCCTATGGCGACGATAAAGCTGCGGTAGCCCTTTTCGATAGCGTCTTTTATAAGCTCACCGACACCAAAGGTTGTAGTGAGCATAGGATTTCTTTTTTCGGGAGAAATCAGGGTTATTCCCGCCGCCTCCGCCATTTCGATTATAGCGGTTTTTGTTTTCGGGATAACTCCGTATTTTGCATTTACCTTTTCTCCGAGAGGTCCTGTGACTGATATAGTGTGTATCTCACCGCCGCAGGCGGAAACAATTGCGTCTACCGTTCCCTCGCCCCCATCTGCCAAAGGACAGCTTATCACCTCGACGTCAGAGAAAACTCTTTTTGCCGCATCCGAAATTGCGCCGTTTGCCTGGAAGGTGGACAAGCTTCCTTTAAAAGAATCTATTGCGACTAAAACCTTTTTCATACGTACAACTTCTCCCATGAAAATGTGTTTATAACAGTATAGCAAATTTTTCATTGGTTGTCAACAAGTGGTAAAGTAAATTTTATAATACTGCCTGATAGAATTTTGATTTGTCATCGAAAAATTACGAAAAGAAAGAGGAATAAGCAGAAGGACATATCACGCATTTGTGCATATCACTCGCCACAAGGCGAATATAACTGAAAAAGGGGCTATCTTAATGAGACAGCCCCTTTTTTGTGTTTGGCGACCGAAATAGATGACAAGTTATCCCAGTTTCAATTCAGTTGTAATAAAAATCAAGTATGACATTTTAAATTTCATTAATAATCTTTTATCTTTTTTGTTGCCAATAAAGCCAAAGCATTGTCCAAATCGGTTGTTGAATATTTCCAATCAAAACCGTTTTGGTCTACCATTATTAAAGTTTCAGGATGTCCAACATATTTGAAATGCAATTTGTAGGACCAAACATCCCCCCCGTCGTGATATGTGATAGTGACAGCATCATTTAAGGTTCCAGAAACAATTTTCACTCTGTCACAAGATGACTCGCCGTTCCCTTCGGTGAAATAATATACATATCCTTCGTCAAAGTCAATTATCCAGTAAATGTCATAAGAGCTACCTCTATCTCTATAAGAGAACACACCTGTATTTCCGTTTTTGGCACTTTCTCTAGTGTTGGTGGAATAGTATAAAGGCTGGGGCGTGGTTTCGCTCGGAGCTTTTGTCGTTACTGCTGGTTGTGCTGTGACAACAGGTCTAGATGGGTCATCTTCTTCTTTCATATGATAGGTGATTACAATTGGCGCTGATTTATTGAATATATCACCCATTTCAAATTTTGTATTACCATCAACTGAAACGCTATCGACTTCTCCTTCAGCCGTCAAGCCCCAATATATATCATATAAAATCTTGGTTGAAATATTAGAAAACCCTGCTTGAATGAAATGTTGTTCTATATCTCTATAATTTTTATACTTACAATTTGACGAAGAAATGGGTATAATGGCTTCGTTAGCGCCTATTTCTCCTTTGTTAATTATATATTGCTCTGTTATGTCAATTTCTTCTGAATAACAGGTTATTTTATATGCAGCTTCCGTTTCGCCGTTAACCTGTATTTTCAAAGAGCCTTTTATAGATGGTTCTGTTTTGCTATAAACTTTTACATAGTAAAAATCGGATTTTAATGAACATTCAAATTCTGCATCTTCACCGTGCCCCAAATTTATTTTTTTATCACCAAGTTCAACAACGACGCTATATCTGTTGAATAAGAGGTTAGGAACGAAATCAATTATTACCTTCACTTTGTGCTTTTGAAACGGCTTATGTGTAATGATTTTTACTTCTTCGGTGTGTTGAAATTGATCTTGAGTGCTAAACGAAGATTTACCACCTATTATAATCTCATTTTCAAAAAGTTTGTCTGTTTTGTCTGGATCGAGGTCAAGTTTTTCTGTTATTGATACATTTGTAAATCCCGCATTTTTAAACTTTTCCAAAAGCAATGATGCATCTATCTCGTTTGCTTCATTTGAAGAAGTAGGAGCGTTTATCTTTTTAATTGAATGGCATATTATAATTACATTTGAAAGCTTGTTAAACTCCATATTTCCCGCAAAATCAGTTATTCCGTTTATTGATATAGATTTTACCGTAGAGTCTTTTTCTGTTTCATATAACTCAAGGTCATAAACGTATTCTTTAGTAACATTTAAAAATCCAGTTTTTGAAAAAGCAGAAGCAACATCTGAATAGGTTTTTCCTATACATTCGCTTGCTGAATACGGTGTAATTGGTTTTTCTTCTATGTAATCAGAGGTGCTGGACGAATTGCACCCAGAAATACAAAAAACAAAAGCAATACACAACAGAGCAAGACAGAAAGATAAAATTTTTCTCATTTTTTATAATTCCTCCTAAAATTAAAAAGTGCGCCAACCGAAGTTAGCGCACCGAAAAACGCAAACTCCAATTGTCGCCAAACAATCTCTTCATAGCATAGGTTATCTATACAATCAAGCAGGAGTCGCGTTTTTACCAAAACGAATTGGCCTAATTGTATAGCGAAAAAAGTTATAGCTTTTCTATAATGAGAAAAACCTATAACTATGATATTAAGACTGTCTGGCGAATTTAGTATATCACAATTTCAAATAATTGTAAATGCCTTTTTAGAAATTTTATCGATTTGGGTTTTTGCACTAGGGGTCTCGCCTATGGCGAGGATTTTCTCGCCCTGCGCCTGACAAGCGAGCTTGTCGATCTTCGGGTGGGAAATGCGAACCTAACCTTTTCGCAAAGCGAAAAGGGCTAGGTACGAAGCCGAAGTGCCGCAACCAACGCAAAAAAAGGACACCCGAAGGTGTCCTTTGCGTTGGCTGCGGCACTAGGATTCGAACCTAGGTAATGCCAGAGTCAGAGTCTGGTGCCTTACCGCTTGGCGATGCCGCATTATCCCCCCGCTATTGCAAGGGTACTTGTATATTATAGCACGATTTTAGCGTTTGTCAAGCATTTTTTTATCAAAATTTCCCGTTTTTTCCGTTTTATCCTCAAAATCGTCTTTTTTTACACGAAAATACAACCTGAGGAGCGCTTTCGCATTAAAGGGGAACACAGGATAAAGATAACTGTGACCGCCGTTTATGGTTTTGTTCGTTATCAGCAATATCGGCACGAGCAAAATTCCTAAAATATAACCTATAAGACCTAATGATGCCGTCAGAAGCAAAAGCAACACTCTTAAAAATTTAAATGCGTAACCAAGCTCATAGTTCTGTTGGGAAAATCCCGTAATGGCGACAATAGCAGAATAAAAAATTACGTCTCCGCAGAGCCAGCCGATTTGTACGGCGAAGTCACCTAAAATCAGACCGCCTATTACGCTGAGCGAGTTCGAGAGCATATTTGGCGTGTTCATCGAAGCGAGCTTCAACCCGTCTATCGCAAGCTCGCATAAAATCAGCTGTAAAAGTATCGGCATTCCGCCCGGGGATTCGGGGATAATAAAGCTTAATTTCGGAGATAGGATATCTGAATTTTGCAAAAGCAGAAGCCATGTCGGCGTCAAGACGAGTGAGAGGAGAAATACGAAGTGTCTGATTATTCTTAAATAACAGCCGGTGAGTGGCGGAAAATAATAGTCATTCGTTTCCTGCCAGAAGTCGAAAATCGAGGTAGGCAACACCAATACCTGAGGCGAGGTGTCGCAAATTATCAAAATTTTTCCTTCCATAATTTCGGCAGCGGCGGCGTCGGGACGCTCAAGCGTTCTTATCTTCGGGAACGGGTTATACCACCTGCGCTTTATCAGACATTCTGTCAAGCTCATTGCGCCCATAGTCATTGCCTTCGGTGTAATTTCGTCTAACTTTTTCGATAGCGCATCCACGTAGCTTTTCTTTGCAAGCCCCTCCATATAGCATATAACTACGTCGGTTTTCGAAGCTCCTCCCACGTTTTTATACATCATGGTAAGCCGTGTATCACGAACTCTGCGCCGCAAGAGCGCAGTGTTGAAAACCAGCGTTTCGACAAAGCCGTCCTTCGCTCCCTGCATAACTCTGTCATTGTTCGGCTCTTCCGTGCTTCTCGCGGGATAGCTTCTCGCGTCTATTATAATCGCCTTGTCCTCAAAGGTGCTTCCAAGCATAACCACGGCGCCCGAGAGAACCGCCAGAACCAGGGCGTCGACGTCCGAGCTGATATCAACCTCTACGTAAGGGACGTGCTTATCCGCAAAATTTTGGGCGGAGTTTTTGCCCGGACAAAGCTCCTTCAAGGATAGGAAATACAGCATCATTTTTTGCATTACTCCGTCCTTTACGAAGCCGTCGATGTAATAGAAGGTCGCCTCGTCCTTTCCTATGCTCAGCTTTCGGCATATCAGGTCGAAGCTTTCGCTTACCCGTAAAATTTCACTAAGGTTTTTCGTATTTTTATTATATTCTTTTGATAACGTATTCATAAAAATCCTCTTTCTATATAGCTAAAGTTTGCCCTAAAGAAAGAGGATTATTCTATTTAATTATTTGTTGTTTTTGAAAAATTGATACAAATAGCAGGGAATCATTCCGTTATATATCTTTCTCACCTTGTCGGCGCGCTTTCCGTAGAGGGATTCAAAGCGGTCGTCCGAGGTAATTACGTATACCTGCCAGGGAGCGAGAGATCTGAATTTGACGCCTAACTCACGGTACAGGCGTTGCGCCTCCTCTTTCGTTTGTAATCTTTCTCCGTAAGGCGGATTTGTTACTATTGTTCCTCGCCTGCCGTCCGAAGTTATTTTTCTTGCGTCCGCCTGAAAGCATTTTACATACTGCGAAACGCCCGCTCTCTTACAGTTGCTTTCGGCTATTTTTACGCACTCGGCGTCGATATCCGAGGCGAACGCCTCAAATTTTGTGTGAAGCTCGGTGTCGCTCGCCTCCTCTCTTGCGTTTTTCCAATGCGCTTTTGGAATAAGAGGGAACTGCTCGGCTGAAAAAGAGCGATTTTTACCGGGGGCGATTTTGTTTATCAGCATTGCCGCCTCTATCGCGATAGTTCCGCTGCCGCAGAGCGGGTCCCATAGCAATACGTCCTCACGAGGACGGGAGATAGTCGCTATTGCCGCCGCAAGAGTTTCTCTGATAGGCGCCATATTCGCTTCCGTTCGATATCCTCTCTTGTGCAGGGGTACGCCCGAGGTATCTATCATAAGCGAGGCGGAATTTTTCAAGATGAAGAACTCGACCTGATATTTAACACCGATTTCCTCAAACCATTTTATCCCGTAGGCGTCGGAAAGACGGGAAACTATCGCCTTTTTGACTATTTTCTGACAGTCGGGTATCGAAAAAAGAGCGCTGTTTATAGAATGTCCCTTCACGGGGAAGGCGTCGTTCTTTCCTATCCAGGTTTCCCATGGGAGCGCCTTCGTGCCTTCAAAGAGGGCGTCGAAGGTATCCGCCTCAAACTCGCCGAGCTTGATATATACTCTTTCGGCGTATCTCAAAAACACGTTAGCAATTGCGACCGCCTCAAAATCGCCTAAAAAGCTGACTCTGCCGTCTATCGTTTTTATGCGCTCGTATCCTAAATTGTCAATTTCCTCGCCAAGCAAATGCTCAAGACCGAAAAGGCAGGTAGCGACAAGCTCAAATCTCATATATAACCTCTTTAGTTTTTTTCATATTTTACCACAATGACGGTATTTTGTCAATAAACGGAGCATATCTTTCAATTTTACTTTATAAATTCATTTATTGGGGAAATGTATTGACTTAGAGAGAAAAAAAGTGTATAATAAATAAAACGGAATTCCGAAAGAGAAAGGAATTGCAAAATGAATAATGAAAATAAAACCATAACGTTTTCAAAGCCGTCGGACCAGGATATAGAAATTCGCCGTATATTAGGTACGGTTTATCAGGCGTTGACGGAAAAGGGCTACAACCCTATCAATCAGCTCGTTGGGTATATTATCTCCGAGGACCCGACATATATAACTAATCACAACGGCGCGCGCGGACTTATCCGCAAGATAGACAGAGACGAGCTACTTGCGTTGTTGCTTAAGAGTTATTTAAATTCTAACTTTTGAGAATACTGAATTTACAAAGCCGGGAAGCCACTACCGTTACAGAGCATACGGTGGTGGCGCTTGGATTTTTTGACGGCGTTCATCTGGGGCATCGGGAGCTTTTGTCGCTCGCCGTTTCTGAGGCGAAGAGCAGAGGTCTCTCTTCTGCCGTGCTCACATTTTCGGAGAGTGGGGGCACGGGCTTGAAAAACGGCGCAATGCGCCTCTCTTCTGAAAGAGAAAAGCTTGAGCTTTTCAGAGAATTGGGGATTGATTACGCCGTTATTTTGGATTTTCAGTCGGTAAAAAATATGTCGCCCGAGGAATTTGTGCGCCATATAGTCGTCGGCGTCTGTAACGCGCGGCTTTCCGTGTGCGGTTATAATTTCAGATTTGGACGCGGCGCCGCGGGAGATGCGGATACTCTCGTTTCTTTGATGAATAAGGAAAACGCGGAGTGCATAGTATACCCCGCCTTTAATATTAATGGAAGCCCCGTAAGCTCGACTGCTATAAGGCGTTGTGTCGAGATAGGCGACGTAAAAAAAGCGAGAGAGCTTTTAGGCAGACCTTTTTCTGTTACGGGCGAGGTCTATCACGGCAAGGGGCTCGGGCATACGCTCGGCTCGCCTACCGCAAATCAGTATATCGACGATAATATCGTCAAAATCAAAAACGGCGTTTACGTAACGAGAGCTTATATAGACGGCGAGCATTACTATTCGGTCACCAACGTCGGTGTCAGACCTACCGTGGATAGCGACGGCCGCGTTAATTGCGAAACTCATATAATGGGATATAACGGCGACCTGTACGGCAGGGAAGTGACGGTGGAATTTCTTGACTTTATTCGTGAAGAGATGCGCTTTTCGAGCGTTGACGAGCTGAAAAAACAAATCTATAAGGATATGAAAGAGGCAGAAAAATGGCAGAACAGTGGACGAAATTGACCGCAAGAGCAAAAAAAGAGGATTTCGACGCCCTTTGCGCTCTTATGTGCATGCTCGATAGCGGACTTATGATAGAGGATTACAGCGACCTATCTGTAAACGGCATGTACGGCGACCTGATAGACGAAAGCATTTTAAACGCGGACAAAAATTACGCGGAGGTCTCTATCTTTGTTTCAGAGGACAAAAGCTTGCCCGAATACACGGCGTTCTTGAAGGAACGCCTTTCCTTGCTCAATATAGACGCGGAAATCAGGTACGAGGGTGTTTGCGAGGAGGACTGGGCGGAGAGCTGGAAAAAGTATTATAAGCCGATAAAGCTCGGAAAGATAACGATAGTTCCCGCTTGGGAGGAATATACCTCGGGCGAGGGCGAGATCGTCTTGCGTATGGATCCCGGAATGGCGTTCGGCACGGGCACGCACGAAACCACCCGCTTGGTAATCGAGCTTATGCAGGATAAAATGACGGGAAATGAAAGAGTTCTTGATATGGGATGCGGAAGCGGTATACTCGCTATATGCGCCGCAAAGCTCGGCGCAAAAAGCTGCGCGGCTTACGACGTCGATCCTGTCGCAGTTAAGGTGGCGAGAGAGAATATAGCGGCGGACGGCGCAAAGAATATCACCTGCGACACGTCGGACTTGTTCAAATCGGTCGACCTTTCAAACGGAAAATACGATCTGATTTTGGCGAATATCGTCGCCGACATAATTTTGAGAATGTTGCCCGAAATGAAGGATTATCTCGCAGATGACGGAAAAATAATTCTTTCGGGTATAATTGAGCCGAGAGCGGCGGAAATATATAATGCGTTAGAGGAGCACGGCTATGTTGCCGTGGAGGAAAAGCGAGAGAACGATTGGCTCGCAATTTTAGCGAAGAGAAAATAAACTTGGAGGGCTTATGCCGAGATTTTTTGTAGATAACGAAAAAATCAAAGACAAGATAGTAACGCTCGACAGAGAGGACGCTCATCATATTTCCTATTCCTTGCGTATGGCGGTAGGCGACAGCATTACCGTCTGCGATAAAGACGGCAGAGAATACCTGTGCAAGCTTTGCCATATGGACGGGGAAGCCGTTACGGCAGAGATATGCGAAGAGAGGGACGGCGCGGGAGAAGCTCCCCTGTTCGTGCATCTTTTTCAGGCGTTTCCGAAGGGCGATAAGCTCGAGCTTATAATTCAAAAGTCGGTAGAGCTCGGCGTTTTTAGCGTCACGCCCTTTGAAAGCGAGAGATGCGTTAAGCGCCCAAAAGCTGAAAAGATAGATAAACAGCTCACAAGAATGAACAAAATTGCGCGCGAGGCGGCGAAGCAGTGCGGGCGCTCCCGCATACCCGAGATTTGCGCCCCCCTTTCCTTCGACGCTATGCTCGAACGGGCATCTGCGTGCGATATGGCGCTTTTTTGTTATGAGGACTGCCATACCGATACGATAAAACAGCTTCTTGATGAAAAGGGAAGAAATATAAGCTCTCTCGCTATCATTATAGGAAGCGAGGGCGGTTTTTCCGAAAGGGAAGCGAACGAGGCGAAGGCGAAGGGCGCAATTCCTGTCACACTCGGAAAACGAATTTTAAGGTGCGAAACTGCTCCTATTTTTGCGCTTTCCTGCATATCCTTTTTTTATGAATTGTAATTTTCAGGGCAAAATGTATAAAAAAACGACTAAAAATTTGTAAATTTTTATATTTTTTTAATTTTTTCTATTGAAAAACGACAAAAAATATATTACAATGTAGTACAGTATTACTAAAACGGCACAAATATAAGAAAGCGAAATTCTCAAAACCGTTTTGTCCGTGAAATTTGACCGTTTTGGATTTTATGCAGATATAATGCTTTTGACTACTAAAATTCATGAAAGCTTTGAAAGTGAGGAAAAATATGTCTAATCGTATATTTCAAGGAGTTATGCAACGCACAAGAGACACAGTTGGACGCACTGTCGGCGTGATTGACGAGAATGGGATTGTTATTGCATGCAGCGAGTATTCACAAATAGGAGAAACTCGACTTGGAGTTAGAGAAGAGCTTGCTTATTCGGGAAACATTGCCCTTATTGGCGGATATACATATCGTTACGTAGTAGGTAGCGGCGCAGAAAACGAGGAATATACCGTTTTCGTTGAAGGCACAGATGAGCGCGCAGAAATGGCGACGGGCATTCTCGCCGTAACTCTTGACGGCATAAAAAGTCTCTATTATGAAAAGCATGATAAGACGTCCTTTGTCAAGAATATAATGCTTGATAATATCCTACCGAGCGATATTTACGTAAAAAGCAAGGAGCTTCATTTTGAGGAAGAGGGAAAGCACGTCGTTTTGATTATCAAATTTGGCGTTAAGACCGATATGCTCCCCTACGATATTATTCAGGGAATGTTCCCCGACAGAGCGCACGATTATATAATCAGCATAAGCGAGCAGGATATCGTTCTCGTTAAACAGGTTCCTGAAAATTACGAAATTTCAGAAGCGGAGGAATTGGCTGAATCTATCGTTCAGACCTTGAACACGGAATTTTTTGCCAAGGCGTATATCGGCGTAAGTACGATTTCGGACTCCTTGAAGGATTTGGCGAGAGCGTATAAGGAAGCGAGAATTTCTATCGAGGTCGGAAAGGTGTTTGATACCGAAAAGGACGTAATAAGCTACGACAATTTGGGTATCGGCCGTCTTATATATCAGCTTCCTACCACTCTTTGCGAGATATTCTTGCAGGAGGTGTTCAAAAAAGGACCGCTCGAGTCTCTTGACAGAGAAACGCTGGCGACGGTGCAGACCTTCTTTGAGAACAACCTGAACGTATCCGAGGCGTCGAGAAAGCTTTTCGTTCACAGAAACACCTTGGTTTACAGATTAGAGAAGATTCGCAAGATTACAGGTCTTGATTTGCGTGAATTTGATCAGGCGGTCACCTTCAAGGTCGCTCTTATGGTAAAGAGATATCTTGTAAACCGTCCGACTAAGTTCTAATTCATTTATGCGTTAAATCAAACTGACGTTTGATTTGCAGCACGGAGAAAAATATGAATAATACAAAGAAAATTTCCCTTAGAAGAATTGCAGTTCTTCTTATCGTTATAGCTATATCCCTTTCACTGCTTTCTTGCGATATGGGGAAAAAGCCGTCGGACGCTCCGACGACTCAAAATCCGTTGATAACTACTCCCATAGTTGACTATACCTTTGATAAGGAAGAAATGAATGCGTTCCTTTCTTTAGTTGATTATAACAAGCTTTTGCAGGTCGAGGAGATATTTGCCTCGCTTTACGTCGGCGAATATAAAGAATATTCCGAGATTAGCGCAGACGTTATCAAGTTCATCGTTCAAAACGTTGATATAGGAGACATTGAGACGGTTGATGACGCTACTACGGTGTTTATAGATTCCTATCTTCACGTAATGGGTGACAAGTATGCGTATTATTACGATGCGGATGCATACGAGGACTATAAGGACGATATGAACGGCGAATATGCAGGCATAGGCGTTCAGGTTACGATGAACGAGGACAAATATATCGATATTCTTATGGTCTTTGAAGACAGCCCTGCCGACAGAGTTGGAATTTTGCCGGGCGATGTTCTCGTTGAAGTAGGCGGAGAGGACATTGCGAAAATCGGATATTATGAAACTATTGATAAGGTCAGAGGCGAGCTTGGAACGAGCGTAAACATTACCGTTATGCGAGACGGCGAGCGTATCACCTTTGACGTTATAAGAGAAAAGGTAATAGAGCAGACGATAGATTTTGAGATGATGCCCGATAATATCGGCTATATAAGAATTACCGGCTTTGACGGCAAAACCTACGGTCAGTTCGTCGACGCGTATACGTCTCTTGATAGCATGGGCGCAAAGGGCTTGATTTTTGATTTAAGAAACAATCCCGGCGGCTCGCTCGACTCGGTTGTAGCAATTTTGGAATATATTTTGCCCGACGGTCCTATCGTTCATATGGAATATAAGGATGAGACGCACAATTATACTATTTCTTCCGTTGACGATTGCAGCTGGTCGTTCAGAATTTTTAATGAATATTATGAAAATCATCAGATAAATCTGCCTATGGCGGTTATTACGAACCAGAATACCGCCAGTGCGGGAGAGCTTTTCACTTCGTCGTTGAACGACTATAATGCGGCGACGCTTATAGGTGTAAAAACCTACGGAAAGGGCGTCGGACAAACGAGCGTACCGCTTACCGACGTAAACGGAAAAGAGGACGGCTCGGTAGTTACGATAACCTACTTCCACTATGCTCCCCCGTATAGTCCCAACTATGACGGAATAGGTATAACCCCCGATATTGAGGTTGAGCTTTCAGAGGAAGCTCAAAATAAAAACATCTACAAGCTCACCTATGAAGAGGACACACAGCTTCAGGCGGGCGTAGAAGAAATTAACCGTATTATACGGATAATGAATACTCTCGGAAACTAAAAACATTATATAAAACCTTTAAAGGAGAATTGTCATGTCAGATAAGCAGAGAAATTATACCGCCGCGGGCTTTAAGGCGTTGCAGGACGAGTTGGACCACATAAAGCACGTGGAGATGGAGAGAAACAAGCGAGAAATAGCTCAGGCGAGAAGCTTCGGCGACCTTTCGGAAAACAGCGAGTACGATGAGGCTAAGAACGAGCAGGCGAAGCTTGCGGCAAGAGCGTTTGAGCTTGAGGAGCTTATAAAGAACGCTCACGTTGTTGACGATAGCGAGATAGATTCCTCGGTTGTCAGCGTCGGCTCTATCGTCGAGGTTCATAATCAAGAGAAGAACAAGGACGTTACCTATCATATCGTCGGCTCTTATGAAACGGACCCCGTTCACGGTAAAATTTCCGACCAGTCACCGATAGGTCAGGCATTGCTCGGCGCGATTACGGGCGATCAGGTTGCAGTAGAGCTTCCTAACGGAAATGTCGTGCATTTGCATATTCTTTCCGTTTCGAGAGCGTAAAACTTTGAGAGGATACATTATGAGCGCAAACAATAATGCAAATATAGCAGAGAACAACGTAACAAACGAGCTTCAGGTAAGACGCGACAAGCTTGCCGCATTGATCGAAGCGGGCAAGAACCCCTTTGAAATAACTAAGTACGACGTAAACGCAAAAAGCTCTGAAATAATTTCTGATTTTGAACAATACGAGGGAAAAACCGTAAGCATTGCGGGAAGAATAGTCAGCCGTCGTATTATGGGCAAGGCGTCCTTTATGCACGTTTTGGACGGTAGCGGTAAAATTCAGTCCTACGTAAAGCGCGACGACGTCGGAGAGGACGTTTACGCTGATTTTAAAAAGTGGGACGTAGGAGATATTATTGGCTTGGAGGGCTTCGTTTTCAAAACTCAGACGGGCGAGGTTTCCGTGCACGCGCAGAAGCTCGTGCTTCTTTCAAAATCCTTGCTTCCTTTGCCTGAAAAGTTCCACGGCTTGACCAACACCGATCTTCGTTACAGACAGAGATACGTGGATTTGATAGCAAATCCTGAGGTCAAGGACACCTTCATTAAGCGCAGTCAGATTTTAAGAGAAATCCGTAACTATCTTGATGGAAAGGGCTTCCTCGAGGTAGATACCCCGATACTTACCCCCTTTGAGATTGGCGCATCTGCGAGACCTTTTATTACTCATCACAATACTCTTGATATGGATATGTATCTTCGTATCGAAACGGAGCTTTATCTCAAGCGCCTGATCGTCGGCGGTATTGATAGAGTGTACGAGGTAGGTCGTATCTTCCGTAACGAAGGAATGGATACCAAGCATAATCCTGAATTTACTACAATAGAGTTATACCAAGCATACACAGATTACAAGGGTATGATGGACTTGGTAGAGGAGCTTTATAAATTACTTGCGTTAAAGATTTGCGGAAGCTTGGATATTACTTATCAGGGCAAAGAAATTCATATGGGAAATTGGGAACGTCTTACAATGGCTGAGGCAGTTAAGAAGCACGCCGGTTGCGACTACTATGAATGGAAATCTGACGAGGACGCGAGAGAGTGCGCAAAGAAAATGCGCGTCGAGGTTCCGAAGAATGCTACGAAGGGCACGGTTTTGATAGAGCTTTTCGATGCATACGTAGAGGAAAAACTTATTCAACCTACGTTCATTTATGACTATCCCGTTGAAAACAGTCCTCTTGCAAAGAGAAAGCCGAGTGAACCTGCATTCACAGAACGGTTCGAGTACTTCATAGACGCTACCGAGTTTGGAAACGCCTTCAGCGAGCTTAACGATCCTATCGACCAGAAAGAGAGATTTGAGCGTCAGGTAGCGCTTAAAAAGGCGGAAGATCCGAACACGACGGCGCAGGTAGATTACGATTACGTAACTGCGCTCGAATACGGTCTCGCTCCTACGGGCGGACTTGGCTTTGGAATAGACCGACTTGTTATGCTTCTTACTGATAGCGCTTCTATTCGTGACGTATTGCTTTTCCCCACGATGAAGCCGGAAAAGGCATCTGAATAAATACGCAGGGCTTTTGCCTGAAAAGCATATCTTTTCTTCCGTTTGCGAAGCTTGCTGCTTTTTTTGGCAAAAGCCCTGTCATTTGTGTTGAAAGGAATGGAAATGGATAATAACGAAAAGGTATTTGAAAGGCCGAAATCCGCCTTTCGTCTTTGGATTGAAAACTATTGGTATCATTATAAATTGGTGACTCTTTTCGCGCTGTTTTTTATTGTTGCGGGAATTATATGTATAGTTCAGGCGGCAGAAAATAATAGCTACGATTCTTACATTATGTATGCAGGGCCATGTCAGATGAGTCGCAAGCAGTTGCTTGACGTGGAAGGCGACTTCTATAACGTGGTTGACGATGAGGACGGCGACGGAAAAACGAACGTCGCTATAAGAGAGCTTTTTATAATGTCTCCCGAGGAAATCCGAGAGCTTAACGAGCTTGATAACGGTTATGAGGCGAATACCACCTTGATTGCAAACAATATTGAGGTTTTTGACCAGGAAATTCTCGCAGGAGAGGCGACGATATGCCTTTTAAGCCCCTTCCTTTTTGAAAGAGTATGTGAAGCAGACGGATTTTTGCCGATTGCTGAATTTGTTGGCGATGCAGACGTTGAGTTTGTTGGCGAATACGGAGTAAAATTGAGTAGTACGAAGTTCGGCAACCTTTCGGGATTGTCGGTCCTTCCCGACGATACTATCATCTGCGTAAGACGGGTAAGCACGATTGCTTCGTTATTCGAGCGAAAAACGGCAGAGAGAAATCACGCGCGCAATCTGGAAACTGTACGCAGGATGTTTGAATATAATTAATAAAGGCGTCGCCTTTAAATAGTTTACCTACATAATCACACTTGAAGCATTGGCTTGTTTGCAAAGAAGGTTTTTTTAATGTCTATAACAGCTACTATTAAGAGATTTTTTCTAAGACAAAAAGAAGATGTCGATATGACCGACGGCAATATATGGAAGCATATAATCGTTTTTTCACTTCCGTTGCTTTTGGGAAGTGTTTTTCAACAGCTATATAATACGGTAGATACCTGGGTTTTAGGGCGCTACGTAAGCGACCAGGCCTTTTCCGCCGTTGGAACCGTCGGACCTATTATCAATATGCTGATAGGATTTTTTACAGGCCTTGCAAGCGGCGCAGGTGTAGTAATTTCGCAATACTACGGCGCAAAGAGATACGACAAGGTGTCCGAGGCGGTGAGAACGTCTGCGCTCATCACGCTCGTTTGCGGTGTGCTCCTTAGCGTTTTGGGCATAGTTACCGTTCCTTATATGCTTAATATGATGAATACGCCCGAAAGCGTATTTTTCGAGGCAAAGAGTTATTTAACTATTTACTTTGCGGGTATGATAGGGCTTATGGTCTACAATATGGGCGCGGGAATTTTGCGCGCTATCGGAGATTCAAAAAAGCCGTTCTACTTCCTTACCTGCTCCGCGCTTATAAACATCGCACTCGACCTTCTTTTCGTTTTAGTGTTCAATATGGGCGTTGAGGGTGTCGCCTACGCTACGGTTATAGCGCAGGGCTGCTCGGCGGTGCTGGTTGTCATAACGCTGTTGTCTCATAAGGGCTGCATCCGTCTGACTTCTCCCTATTTGGATTTCGACGCTTCAATTTTGAAGAAAATAGTAATAGTGGGAATACCCGCCGCCATTCAGCTTTCGATTACCGCTTTTTCTAACGTTTTCGTTCAGTCCTACATAAATTTCTTCGGAGATACCGTTATGGGTGGTTGGACCGCCTATACGAAGATAGACCAATTTATGTTTATGCCTATGCAGGCGGTTTCTCTCGCGGCTACTACCTTTGTAGGACAGAACCTTGGAAATAAGAATTCCGCTCGCGCCGAAAAGGGTGTCAGAATATCTCTCGTCATAGCGACCTTGACAACAATTGTTGTCATGATACCGATAATGGCATTCGCTCCGTTTATGGTAAGGTTCTTTAACGAAAACCCCGAAATCATAAAATACGGAACGATGTTTTTGCGCTACATCACTCCCTTTTACGCGCTTTGCTGCGTAAATCAGGTTTATGCGGGAGCGCTTCGCGGCTCGGGAAACAGTCGCGCGCCTATGGTTATTATGCTTTTCAGCTTCGTCCTTTTCAGACAGGTCTATATGTTCGTTATGGCGAACTATATAAGCAATACCGTTATGAATATCGCTATGGGGTATCCTGCCGGTTGGCTTGTCTGTACTTTGATTTATCTTATCTATTACCATAAAATAGGATTTAAGGGCGGTAACTTAAAGCTCGATTAAGCAAATTAAAAAGAAAAAAGGAGTTTCGCTTCTGCGAAACTCCTTTTTTACCGTATAAATGTCGGTTATTCCAATAGAAACGCCCCGTTTAATCCGAAACGCAAAGCATCCGAATCAAAGGGCGTTATTTAAATTTCAGCTTGATTTTTAGTTGCTTGATTTTCTTCTGTTGTGTTCTTTGCAGAGCATTTGACAGTTTTCAATTTCTGTTTTTCCTCCTTCACACCAAGGAGTAATATGGTCTGCCTCCATTTCTTCAATCTCCCAATGTGTTTTTTCTTTCTTTTCCATTACACAATGTGGGCATATACCTTTTTGTTTCTCATAAACTTTTCTTTTCATTGTGTCTGTGAAAGTTCTTATATTAAGGTGTTTTTCTTCTCCACTTAATAAGTATTCATATATGCCACTTCTCTTTGTTATGTCATCATCTTGCATAAGTTCAACTATTCTTTTTTCAAGTTTCTGGGGGTCAAGTTTGTCATTACCATACTTGTTATAGAGCAGTCCCCACTCAATGCCTTGCATTTCTTTTCTGTAATTAGGGAATATAGTTTTTACCCAAGTAATAACACTGTTGAAATACAACCATAATTCACTTGCATTTGTTGTGTTCTGGTGTTCTGCCATATAATCTTCCAAGTCAATATTGTCTCTTGCAGAAATCCATTTTAAGACAGTCTCAAGGTAGTCTTGCCTTATGGGTGTTCCTTTCATATACTTACTTGCTACCTGATAAGCAGGGCAACCATTTTTACTGAAATATGCCTTTGCATTTGATAACCACTCTCCTGTGTAAATGGCATTTCTCAACTCTTGGTCTGTCAATTTTTCGCCCGCTATGTTTATGATTTTAAACCAATCTAATTTCTCTTTGTCATTACCTTCGCAAATATAAACCATAAGCTTGTAGTCTAAAATCTCGTCCTGCTCTGTTTTTGTTAAGTTTCCAAATGCTCTGTGGTCTATTGAATATTCTCCATTGACATATTGACAAATGCTTATGGTTCTTTGTTGTCCATCAAGTAATTCAAAACCACCGTTTTCACTTTTAACCCAATACATTACATTTAATGGGAAGTCCTTTTTTATGGTTTCTATGACGGCATCTCTCTGTTTACCACTGTAAACAAATTCTCTTTGAAAGGCAGGTCTTACATTGAGTTTACCCCCATACGCAACAACTCCATTTTCTGCACTGTCAACATAACCAGCAACTAAATCTTTAACTAATATTTCAGTCAATTTTATTTCCATAAACTTACCTCTTTTTCTTAATAAAAACTCTTGCATAAGTATTTTTTCCATTTATCAAGGGTCTTGCATCTTTTACTCCCATAAATGGAATACCTACAATATCTGCATTATAACCTGCTGATGCAGACATACCTAATATTTCAAATTGGTCGGGGTTAAACTTATCAATAAATGTAATTGGAACACCCATAACACCTTCATAATCACAAGGTATTTCTACTGTTTTATCAACATTTATAGCATCATAGTTATCATATTTAGGGTATTCTTCTTTTGTATATGGTTTATACAATATTAAATCTTGATGTCTTTCTTCATAGTCAATATTTGTATACCACCTAACACCTTTAACTCTTATGTATTTATTTCCTTCACTATCAACTCTATAACCTGATGCATTTAAAGGGTAGTCATCAGGCACTCTAAACTCTCTATCTCCACTATGTATGCTATAACCCAACCACATTTTATTGTTTTTAAACAGTGTAAATATTTCTTTATATGTTAGGGCATTAACATTTCCTATAATGATAAACTTTTTATCATATTCTACAAGTTGAGCAACATATTCTCTAAACAAAGAAAAAGGAGGGTTAGTTATAACAATATCTGCTTGCTTTAAAAGTTCTATGCACTCTTCACTTCTAAAATCTCCATCTCCATTGAGTAAGGAAAGAGTATTTTTGTCATTTTTGAGCAGATATTCAACATCAAAAAGGTCTATTGCTCCATCTTGGTTTAAGTCCTTAACTTCTGTAATCTCAATTTTATATGGTTTCTTGTTATCTCCTTCTGTATGGGGTTCTATAATGTCGAATAAAGAAAGTTGAACGTTTGCTATTGGAGAAGTAGCATAACAAGTAGCAATTAACTTTTTTAAACCAAAAGCATTAAAGTTCATTGCAAAATATTTAAAAAAGTTGCTTTCAAAAGGGTCATCACAGTTGCAGAAAATAACCTTGTCCTTAAACTCTTTTCTGTAATGCTTTAACTCTAACTCTATATCTTCAAGTTGAGTATAAAACTCATCTTTTTTAGCATTTTTTGCAGTCTGTAAATCTCTTGTTCCTTCCATATATATCTACTCCTAAATATAGTTACACTTATTAACATTATATCACAGCATTTCCAAAAAATCAATCACTTCAAAGGAAATAGGAAAAAGGAGTTTCGCTTCTGCGAAACTCCTTTTTTACCGTATAAATGTCGGTTATTCCAATAGAAACGCCCCGTTTAATCCGAAACGTAAAGCATCCGAATCAAAGGGGCGTTTTAATTTATGCCTTATCGAAGGCGTCCTTGCCAAGACCGCATACAGGACATACCCAATCCTCAGGAACATCCTCCCACGCCGTGCCGGGAGCAACTCCGTTATCGGGATCGCCAAGAGCGGGGTCGTATTCATATCCGCAGGGGCATACGTATTTATCCATAATGAACTCCTTTACTATGATTTGTTTTTATTAATTATAGCCGTTATACAATCGGTATTATTCAGCCGTTTGCTTTTTATTTGAAGTATCTCTTAAGAAGTCCTTCGAATGCTTTACCGTGTCTTGCCTCATCTCTTGCCATTTCATGAACGGTGTCATGGATAGCGTCGAGTCCAAGCTCCTTCGCTCTTTTTGCGATAGCAAACTTGCCCTCGGTCGCGCCGTTTTCAGCCGCAACTCTCAATTCGAGATTTTTCTTTGTGGAATCGGTAACTACCTCTCCGAGAAGCTCTGCAAATTTAGCGGCGTGCTCTGCTTCCTCGTAAGCCGCCTTTTCCCAGTAAAGACCGATTTCGGGATAGCCCTCTCTGTGCGCTACTCTTGCCATAGCGAGATACATACCAACCTCGGTACATTCGCCTGTGAAGTTCATTCTGAGCCCTTCGATGATTTCTTCATCTACGCCCTGAGCGACGCCTACTACGTGCTCGGCAGCCCAAGCAAGTCCTTCCTTCTGCTCTGCAAACTTAGAAGCGGGCGCTTTGCACTGTGGGCATTTTTCGGGAGCGGAATCTCCCTCGTGAACGTAACCGCAAATGGAACAAACAAATTTTTTCATAATAATTCTCCTTTAATAATGATAATTTTTTAATATTTTTTAGCGAAAACTCGCATATTTACTTTCTACAGGCGTCGCATGAGCCGTAATAAACACATTTTTCGGAATCAACCGAAAATCCCTTTTTTGATATCTCATCGGGAACCTTCAAGGGAAGCATGAAGTCAAAAATCTGATTACAAGCCGTACATATGAAATGAACGTGTGGTTCAGTTCTGCCGTCGTAATGGATTTTTTTGTCCACGGTCTCAAGGGTATCAATGCAGTTTTCCTCAGAAAGCTGCTTCAGGTTGCGATACACCGTGCCTAAACTTATCGTTGCTTCTCGTTCTCTTACGGCGTCATATATCATATCTGCCGTAGGATGATCAAATCTTCCCTTTACTACTTCGCGGATGAGCTCTCTTTGATGTGAATATCTCATCAATCACCCTCCTTATCAGTAATGGTTATCATTATTATAACAGAGGATTTTTACTTTGTCAATAGGTTTTTTAAAAAAAATAAAAATTTTTTATTGTGCTTCCTCGACAGAGGGAAGGTCTACGATAACGGGGGTGTGATTTAATGCGGGGATAACCACGTCCAAGAGGTCCGTCGTCTTTATTTTGAAGCTTGAGGTGTTTATGCAGGGGTGAAATCCGAGATACTCGTTTTTAAGAATATCCTTATCTATTACCAGACGGACCCTTCCTTCCTTGTCATTTGCAAGTCCCATAACGCTTACAGAGCCGGGCGTGAGGTCTAAAAGCTCTGACATAAATTCCTCGCCCGCAAAGGAAAGCCGCGCTACTCCAAGCTGTGAGGAAAGAAATTTCGTTTTGAAAATCTTATCGGCATCTATAAGCAAAAGATAGAAGTCGGTTTGTTGACGGTTACACAAAAATAAATTCTTGCAGGTTGAGGTCAAGAGAACCTTGTCTATTTCCGCGCATACCTGCATCGTCATTGCCGGCTCGTGATCAATCTGCCAATATTCTACGCCGAGCTTGTCGAGCAGGTCGTAAACCTTTATTTCCTTTTCTAATCTTCCTTCTTCGTTTTCAGGGCGTCCTTTTCTTAACGTTAGCATAATTTTTTTCCTTTACAAATGAATTTTATAAATGTTAAACAATTAAACCGCCAAATAATCCGAAATTCTTTTTAAAAGCAGCTTATATCGGCTCGTTACGGCTTCGTCGTCGTTTAGAGAGGCGCGCGCAACTTCTACGTTTTCCTCGTAAGCTATAGGCGTCTTTGAAATTTCGAACTGTTCTCTTGTCATATCTATGTAATTTCCGTTTATTTTATTGAAATAATGCGTAAAACCGTCTACCTCTATTTTATGGATAGTTCCTCCGAACATATCGCATACCAGCATTGATGTAACGTCGGATTGCGCGACAGTGGGGTTGGCTCTGTTCCATTTTTCGTTATGGGTAGGATTTGAGGTGTCCTTCGACCAGCAGGAAAGAAGAACCTTGAAAAGCTCTCCCAGCGTTTTTATTAACTTTCCGTTCGGCTGAAGGCGAAGGGTGGTCAGATATTTCGCACCGTAGAAAGAATGTGTCAGCATAAATTCTCCTCTTTTTGTTTGTAATGTTTAGTTGACATTTTGGGCTATCTCCCCGACGCAATCCTTATATTCGTCGAGAGTTATCAAGAGATTCAGCGCTTCTAAAAGCGAGTTTGCGCTCATATCTTCGGGTAGTGAAAATCTCCTTGCAAGGCAAGCTCTCTTTTCCTTGCTTCCACTACCGCCCGAAAGCCCGTCAAAATAAAAATCGTTCTTCGTTATGCCGCCGTAATGCAAGGTAGCGCCTTCGCCGTTTGAATACGGCTTGAAGAGGCAGTAAAGAAGCTCTTTTTTCATTCCCTCAACGCCCAAGAGCCCTGATTTTGAGGGTGATTTTTTTCTTTTCTCCTTGCCCTCGATCTGAGGTATATAGAGATGAGTTATTTTTTCTTTTGGTAGGGCAGATGATAGATAAGAGCGTATCTGTCTACCACCTCCGTCGCTGTCTGTCAGCAGAATAATTCCGTGCTTTTCGCCGAGCTGCTTGATAAGCGAGAGCTTTTCCTTTTTATTGAACAGCGAAAAACCGCCCGTGGTAATAATATGCGCGTCTAAAACTGAGAGGAGCGTTATTTTGTCGTATTTTCCCTCGACAATGATAGGTCTGTCTATTTTTAGCTTTTCCATTTTAAACCTCCGAGCGTTTTCTCTTGCTCGCCTTATTATATTTTTCGCACAAGTCCATAGCGCCCATAGGACATTCGTTGCATTTCGGGGAGCGCGCGGTACATATCTCACGCCCGAAAAGAACAAGGCGGTGGCACAGGTCGCTCGACGTTTCGGGAGTTGCGAGCGGCGTAAGTATTTTTTCAATTTTATACGGATTTTTTTCGCTTTCGGGGTACATTCCAAATCTGCCACAAATTCTTATACAATGAGTATCGGTAACTATCGCGCTTTTATGGAAAACGTCGCCTAAAATCAGATTGGCAATCTTCCTTCCCACGCCCGGAAGCATTAAAAGCTCATCCATAGTGTCAGGGAGCCGCCCATCGAATTTGTCAATCAACATTTGTGAGGACTCCTTTAGATTTTTCGCCTTCATATGATAAAGACCGCAGGGCTTTATCAGGTTTTCGATTGTGGAAAGCTCTGCTTTTGCCATAGCGTACGCATCAGGCAATACCTTGAAAAGCTCACGGCAGACGATATTTACTCTTTCATCGGTGCATTGGGCAGAGAGCCGTCCCATTATTAAGAGCTTCCATGGATCGTTTTCATATTCAAGCGAGCATTTTGCGTCAGGGTAGAGGCGTTTTAAGACCTTTTCAATTTCGAAAAGGCGTTTCTTCTTTTCCGTTTCTCTCATTTTGTAATCTCCGTGAGCATTTTAATAAGCAGCTTTGAGGGCAGTCCCACGACAGTATCAAATTCTCCCTCGATTTTTTCTACCAGCTTTGCGCCTATCCCTTGAATTGCGTAAGCTCCCGCCTTGTCCATTGGCTCCTTCGTTTCAATATATTCTTTGGCTTCATCTTCGGAAAAGGCGCGCATATATACCGAGGTCGTGTCTATATCGACAAGCGTGCGCCCCTTGTAGATTACTGCAACGGCGGTATGTACGAGATGCCTTTTGCCTGAAAGCGACATAAGCATATCGAAGGCGTGATTTTCGTCCCTCGGCTTCCCAAGCGGCTCGCCGTTATGCTCTAACAGGGTATCGGAGCCGATAACGACGCAGTCATCTCCGCAAATTTTAGCGACGGCATCCGATTTTTTATGAGCTAAAATTTTTGTAGCTTCAGATGCGGAAATCTCGGGAGGTAAACTTTCATTTACATCAGAAGTGACGATTTCAAATCTTAATCCCATTCTCTCCATGATTTCCTTTCGTCTCGGAGAGGCAGACGCAAGAATGATTTTTGTTTTGTTTAAAGCTTCGTTTTTCATAATAAATCCGATATTATTTTGATATTCTTCTTATTTGAGTATTTTGCAGAGCGCGCCCGCTTTTATAGGCGGATATAGCCCTTATACATTCATCTGGCGTTTCTACAGTGAATATGAAATGACCTCCCCTGATTCCATACTGCGAGAGAAGCTCTTTTTTATCTCCCATATAGGTGATACTGCTATTAAGGAGCAGGTTACGGTGCTTATATTCTCGGATAAGAGGGAATTTAACCCCTCGCCTGTCGGTCAAGTGGCATTTTGAACAGGTTCTGCATCCGAAGTTAATCTTCATATAACAGCGCTCGAGAAGCATAAGAGGTATTCTTCCGTAAACTATCGGCGAGCCGTCATGTATGTCACGTATCTTAGCTAACGTAAGCTCTGGGGAGAGTACAAATCTTTCAACCCCTAAGCTTCGCCACGCTTTTTGCGCTTCATTGTTAGCGACGTTAAGTCGAAAATCTCCGTTTGGAATAAGCCCTGCCTCTCTTGCCAGAGAGATGTGGGATAAATTACCGACAAGCGCGTATTTTACGCCCAACGACTTGACCTTCTTCATAAGAGAGAGAACCTCGTCCGTCTCGCTCTCGGTAATTACGGGTGGGATATAAACGCCGTTCGGTATTTTTTTCGTGTCGGAAATTTCAAGTAGCGGAAGATAAATTATATCAAAGAAATTCTCGTCCGAAATTGCTTCAAATTGAGAATAATTGAAGCAGAGTGCAGTGTATGCGTCGGGCGATTTTGCGGTAATCTTTTCTATCACCTGCTGTTGCGGTGGGTTTTTCTCCGCTTTTTTATTGAACTGCTCTAATAGCGCTTGCGAGGCGCCTCTGCGAAGAGAATTTAAGGCAGAAACAGGAAGGTTGAGACCGTCGTCAAGATATAAAGAAACGTCGTCTTTTTCAAGAGTGAAAAAGGTATTTCCCATTTTTGAAATTTGAGAAATAACACCTTCTTCTGTAAGCGCAAAGCTTTTCGCCGTTTCGGGAATTTCGCCCTCGAAAACCGCTTTTTTATCCTTGTACGAAAGCTCTAAGAGCGCAGGACAACCTGTTTTTATCTTGCAGACGGCGCTTATCTTTAACTTTCGCTCCTTAAAGCTTCTTTGCTCCAAGCTTCTTGTTTTCTCTTTGTCCGTCTCGCTTCGCACGCCCTCCATCTCGGGACCAAGCTTTCCGACAAAATATCCGTCGGTAAATCCGCCCCTTGAAAACAGAGATGCGAGCGCTTCCTTTTCTTCCTTCGTTGCGTTTCTTCTTTCGTCGAGCAGACGGCGGTAGATTTTCGTTACGCCGTATACGTATTCGGGAGATTTCATTCTACCCTCGATTTTGAGCGAGGAAACGCCACTCTCGATAAGCTCGGGTATGTGAGAGCATAGCGAGAGGTCCTTTAAGCTCAGGGGATATCCGTTTTTATATGGCAGTCGGCAGGGCTGAGCGCACTCTCCTCGGTTTCCGCTCCTATCTCCGACAAGCGAGCTGAAAAGGCATTGCCCCGAGTGACAAACGCATAGAGCTCCGTGAAGAAAAATTTCGGTTTCGCCCTTGCATATTTCGGTTGTTTTTTTGATGTTTTCAAGAGAAAGCTCACGGGAGAGAACAACTCGGCGAACTCCCATTGCGTACAGCTCGTCAGCTCCCGCCGAGGACTGCACGGTCGCCTGTGTGCTTGCGTGAATTTCGAGGAAAGGAAGCTCACGTCGCAAAAGCGAAATAGCGCCCATGTCGGCGACGATTACTGCATCCGCACCGATTTCATATAAATATTTAGCATATTCAAGAAAGGAGGAAAGCTCTTTATCAAAAAGCAGAGTGTTCAGCGTTACGTATACCTTTACGTTATGCAGATGCGCGTAGGTTATAGCTCTTTTTACGTCTTCGTCGTCGAGATTTTTGGCGTATGCCCGCGCATTAAAGCTCTTACCGCCTAAATAAACTGCATCAGCGCCTGCCTCTATTGCGCCGAGCAGAGCTTCGTATGAGCCCGCAGGGGCGAGTAATTCGGGAAGAGTATTGGTTCTTTGCATATTTTTCTCCAAAATGCTTGAATTGTAGATTACCTCATGCTATAATTTAAGTATATCATAATTTCATTAAAAATGGAATACCGAATTAAAAAAGTATCAGATAAAACGCATAGATTTTATCGTATGGAGAGCTGTTATGAGTGAAGGATTATTGAATTACGCAGAATACGGCGTAGCGAAAAAGGCGGAAGGCGATAATTTAACGAAAAGAATATTGCTTGTGCTTTTATACGTTTTCTTCGGCTCTGGCTATATTGTGTTTTTTCTGACCGCAGTAAAGATGCCTCAGGTAATTGCCGTGCTGCCCCTTTTGATTTGGATGCTTATATTTTTCACGTGGCATCTTGTAAAATACGATTACGAATATAAAATAGAGCAGGGCGAGATGGTATTTTATATTGCATATTCTCCGAAGAAAAAGAAGGAACAGCTCCGCTTCAAGATTAGAGATGCAGAAAAGATAGCCCCCGTTGCGTGCTTTGACGATGAGCAGATAAAAAACGCCGTCGTATACGATTATAGAGGTACTGCAAAAAGTCCCGACTCTTATATAGCGTATTATCTGAACGAAGGGAAGGGATACGCCGTATATTTCGAAGCAACGACACGGGCAGTAAAATTAATGTGCAAATTCAATGAAAAAACTGTATTATCCGAGGAATTACGACATTGAGAATATGTATAGGAAATACTGAAATCAAATATGGGCTTTTCCTTGCGCCTATGGCGGGCTTTACAGATAGAGCGATGCGCTTGATTTGTAAGGGTTACGGCGCAGAATATCTGACGTCCGAAATGGTTTCAGCAAAAGCGATATGCTATCGTGATAAAAAAACCGTTGAGCTCTGTCGCATTGAAGCAGATGAAGCGCCTTGCGCCTTGCAGCTTTTTGGGCACGAGGAGAGCGTTATGGCAGAGGCGACGGCTATGATTTACGAGGGATATGCGGGAGAGGTCTTGCCTTGCGCCATTGATATCAATATGGGCTGTCCCGTACCTAAAATAACGGGAAATCACGAGGGGAGTTATCTTATGAAGGATCCCGACCTCGTAATGCGGCTTGTTTCTGCCGTTGCCAAGGCGTCGCCGCTCCCCGTAACTGTAAAAATCCGCGCCGGCTACGATGAAAAAAGCATAAATGCGTGCGAGGTAGCGCAGGCGGCGCAGGCAGGAGGCGCTTCCTTGATTTGCGTCCACGGCAGGACGAAAACGCAGATGTATTCGGGAAAAGCTGATCGTGAGATTATTGCGAGGGTAAAGGAGAGCGTTTCTGTTCCCGTTATTGCAAACGGCGATATAATAAGCGGCGAGGACGCTATTTCAATGCTTCGACAAACGAAGTGCGACGGCGTTGCAGTCGGAAGAGGCGCTGTGGGAAACCCTTTCATTTTTGCGGAAATCAAGGCATTGTTGGAAGGAAGACAGGTGTCGCACGTTACGCAAAGAGAGAAGATAGATACGGCGCTCTTGCAGCTTCGCCTTGCGATAGAGGACAAGGGCGAGCGTATTGCGGTATTCGAGTCGAGAAAGCAAATAGCCGAGTATATAAAGGGTATTAATGGCGCGGCTGAAATCCGCGCGAAAATAAATTCACTCGAGAGTTATAGCGAGATAAAGGCGGTTTTAGAAGAAAAAGCGTCTGCGCTTTAGAATACAAATAAAGACGATATGTAACTAAACGTTTACATATCGTCTTTTAGCTTAAGTTGACGTTTTTCGTATGCTTACCTCACCGGAGTATATTAAGCCCCACTCGCCGTCATCAAATCGGACTTCGAGCTCCAGATTGTCGGAGAGCCCGACGAGTGTTGCGCCTCTTACGGTTTCTCCGTTAATAACGTTTATTTTTTCGCCTATCCAGCAAAGGCGCTTGCGATAGCTGTTCATAAAGGATTTGCTCAAAATTCCGTCATAGTAAAAAATGAAGCGTTCGAGAATTTCGGCAATAAGGCGGCTTCTGACTTCAAAAAGCGGCTCGCTTGAAAGCCACGACGCAATGCCTTCAATTTCTTTTGGGAAGCCCTCTTTTGGCGGAAAAACGTTTACGCCTATGCCAAGTATGACGTATGAAATGTTGTTTTTAGCGTCGAAAGCGCTTTCCGTTAAAATGCCACACACCTTTTTTCCTTGGTATAGTACGTCGTTTACCCATTTTATTTCGGTTTTAAGTCCAAAAACCGACTCTATCGCCTCTGCGCAGGCGGCAGCGGCGGCGGTAGTGATATAAAGCGCCTTTTCAGGCGGGAGTGTCGGACGTAAAATCACGCTCATATAGATACCCGATCCGCCGGGAGAAAAGAAGCTTCTTCCGAGCCGTCCTCTTCCGTTCGTCTGCTCGTCTGCGACGACAGTGGTGAATTGTCCATAGCCCCTTTCTGCGAAATCTCTCGCTACAGTGTTGGTAGAGGTCACCTTTTCGAAGGCGCGTATGCCTACGCTGTCGGCATACATGTGCATATGCTTTTTTATGCTCGCCTCGGAAATTACGGAGTCGCGGGGGATGAGGTTATAGCCCTTTCTGGTAGAGCCCTCTATTATATGTCCCTTTTTACGCAGGGAGTTGACAACCTTCCAGATAGCGCTTCGGCTTACGTTGGAATTTTTCGCTAATTTACTGCCGGAAACGTAATGTCCTTTTTCTTCTTCAAGCACTTGCAGGACATATTTCTCTGCGTTTTCGGAAGTGTTTCTCTTGGTTTTCATATAATTCCTCGCTTATATTTCAATTGGGTTTCTTACAAAAATGAGCTATATCAAAATAAAGCGGTAACGGAGAAGTAAACGGCTGGGGGCAATACGTCAATTTTGGCAATTCCTCGACGGGAGTGAAGGAATATTTAGGATTAAAGCCAAACAAATTTATATAAAGCGGTATGTCATCACGCTCACAGACCATCTCGTCTAAAACGAGCAAGGCGGCGTATGCGTCGTCAATAGAGGTGTGAGAGTTTACTGCCTTTCCTTCAAGACCGTATTCGGCAATGGCGTTGCACAGCTTGTGCGGAAATTGGCGACGGTCCTTGTATATTGTCAAGGTGTCTAAGAAGTCGGACTGCGACAGGTCTATGCCCATTCCTGTTTTTCTGAAAAGCTCAGTTAAAAAATGTAAATCAAAGTTTGCGTTGTGAGCTACAATAAGATTATGCCCGCGGAAAGCGTCCGAAACCTCTTTTGCTACTTCGTTTCTGTCAAGGCCGTCGGTGTTAAGCTTCTCGTCAGTAATTCCCGTCAGCTCCACGACCGCAGGATCAAGAGGTCTGCCGAGGAAAATATATCTGTCAAGCTCAAGCGTAACACACGGTTTTTTCTTGTTTTCAAGCTTAATTAAAGAAATTTCTATTATATCCTCTTTTTTGCTGTCGAGACCGGAGGTTTCGGTGTCAAAAACGATTATACTGTCATATACGTCAAGAAGATTTGAAAAAATGCTTTTAAATTCCATTTCTATGCTCCCATTTCTCATTATGTTATATTTTACCATATAATCCGACAAAAGTAAAGATTTATGTAAAACATCTTTCTATTTTTTCTCTATTGCATTGAAATTAACAGAAAAAAATGATATAATGTAGGCGAGAGATTTAACTTCGTATGATTTCACGTTCAATATTTAATTTGAGTGAACAAGCTTAGAATAAAAGCGTTATTCATAATTAACCTCATATATAAAAATTATAAAACGGAGCTGACAAATGAAGGAAATTACAAAAATACAAAGCTTTCGTGTTGATCACGACAAAATTCTTCCGGGGATATACGTATCGAGAGTTGACGGAGATATTACTACCTATGATTTACGTACGAGAAGGCCGAATTGCGACAGCTATATGGACAGTACCACTATGCATACAGTCGAGCATATGTTTGCGACAATGATAAGAAACTCGGATATAGGTGATAGGGTTATCTATTTCGGCCCTATGGGATGCAGAACGGGATTTTACCTTTTGCTCCGTAATACCGATATAGACGAGGCGGTATTTTATATCAAAAAGACGCTATCCGATATATTGGAATACGAGGGAGAGGTTTTTGGCGCCAGCCGAAAGGAATGTGGAAATTATCTTGACCTCGACCTGAGCGCCGCAAAGAAGGAATGTAAACAATACTTGTCAGATATAGAAAAATACGGTCGAACGGATGGTAAATACGATGATTAAAAAAATGCAATTAGGTATAATTTGCGCAATGGAGCTTGAAGCAGAGGGCTATCTTTCACGAATGGGCGACAGCGAATCGGTTACGTTAGGTGGTGTCAGCTTCCATTATGGGAATCTGCTTGGAAAGGATACCGTAGTTGCAATTTGCGGGATAGGAAAGGTTTTTGCGTCTATGTGCGCGCAAACGATGATACTTAGCTTCGCTCCCGAATATATTATAAATACGGGAGTTGCGGGAACTCTTACAGAGAAAGTCAGTATCGGGGGCATGGTAATTGCGACAGACGTTGTTCAACACGATATGGACACTTCTGCTATCGGTGATCCCGTCGGATTGATTTCGGGAATAAACGTAGTGAGCATACCCTCCTCAAAAAAGATAGCGAGCTTGGTAGGTGAAGCCGCCGAAAAGCTTAAAATACCATACATATACGGAAGAATTGCGTCGGGTGACAAATTCATAAGCGCAAGCGAGGAAAAAGAAAGAATAAAGAAAATATTCGACGCCTCGGCGTGCGAAATGGAGGGCGCGGCTATAGGTCAGGTCTGCTACGTGAACAAGGTTGAATTTTGCGCTATCAGGGCAATTTCCGACGGGGGTGACGAGAACGCAACTCTGGATTATCCGAGGTTCGCAAGAGAGGCGGCAAAGAGAGCCGTTGACGTTTTATGCGAGGTCATTCCCCGTATTTGAAAACAAGTGCCATAGAATAGTTATAAAGAGGTACGGCTCAAACGCCGTACCTCTTTATAGAAACAAAAAAATATATATTTGTTTCAATAAAAGTTACAAAAAGGGCAATTGGATTCACTTGACATACAGTAGGTAAAGTATTATAATTAAAGAGTTAATTTTATCAATAAAAGGTGTTATTTTGTAAGAAAGGAAAAACATATGTTTAAGAAAATGGCTTCCTGCGTGCGAGAGTATAAGAAGCCGACTCTCCTTACGTTAATTTTTATTATAGCCGAGGTAATTATCGAATCGCTTATTCCGTTTATTACCGCGGACTTGGTTAACAGAATTAAAAACGGCGTGGATATGCAGGGCATTTTGAAAACCGGCTTGCTTTTGACGCTTATGGCGATTATTTCGCTTTCCTGCGGAGGAATTGCCGGCTTTACCTGCGCCAAGGCGTCGGCGGGCTTCGCCAAAAATCTGAGGGGCGACGTTTTCAGAAAGATTCAATCCTTCTCGTTTGAAAACATAGATAAATTTTCGTCCTCGTCACTCGTTACTCGAATGACGACCGACATTTCAAACGTTCAGATGTCCTTTATGATGCTTATCAGAACGGCGATACGCAGCC
Source organism: Eubacteriales bacterium (assembly GCA_045587025.1). Classification (GTDB taxonomy): domain Bacteria; phylum Bacillota; class Clostridia; order Oscillospirales; family CAG-272; genus UBA1740. Next base: position 27,697 of record JAZNBK010000053.1, on the reverse strand, counting down.
CCCTGATGTTCATTTTTTCTATTGTTATGGCGTATATAATGGGTGGCGCTCTCGCTACCGCATTCGTTGTCGTAGTACCCGTGCTTATATTCGGACTTCTCCTCGTAAGCAGAAAGGCAATGCCTGCCTTTCGCAGAGTTTTCAAAAAATACGACCGCCTAAACGAATCTATTGAGGAAAACGTTCGAGCAATGAGAGTGGTAAAGGGCTTTTCCCGGGAGGAATACGAAAAGGAAAAGTTCGGAAATGCTGCCGAGGAAATAAGAAACGACTTTACACGCGCTGAAAAAATAGTGGCAATGAACCGCCCGATAATGCAGTTCTGCCTTTATTTCAATATGATTTTCGTGCTGTTCGTCGGCTCAAAAATGGCTATTACAAGCGGCGGAGAGATAGTAGACGTCGGACAGATTTCAGCAATGCTCACGTACGGTATGCAGATACTTATGTCCCTTATGATGCTATCTATGATTTACGTTATGCTGACTATGTCCGCCGAATCTATGAAGCGAATTTGCGAGGTTCTTGACGAGACACCTGCCCTTGAGCAGAAGGTGGACGCTATAACCGAGGTTAAGGACGGCTCTATTGATTTTGAAAACGTCAGCTTCAAATATTCCTCAAAGGCAGAGAAGTATGCGCTTTCGGGCGTCAATCTGCATATAGAAAGCGGAATGACGGTAGGAATTATAGGCGGCACCGGCTCGAGCAAATCTACGTTAGTACAGCTTATTCCACGTCTTTATGACGTAAGCGAGGGAAGTGTGCGAGTAGGTGGTGTCGACGTGCGCGAGTACGACGTTGAGGCGCTTCGCTCGTCGGTTGCTATGGTTTTGCAGAAAAATCTGCTCTTTTCGGGCACTATTAAGGAAAATTTGCGTTGGGGCAACAAGGATGCGACCGACGAGGAAATTATAGAGGCGTGTAAATTGGCTCAGGCAGATGATTTTGTGTCCTCCTTCCCCGATGGCTACGATACCAAAATAGAGCAGGGCGGAACTAACGTTTCGGGCGGTCAGAAGCAGCGTCTTTGTATTGCAAGAGCGTTGCTCAAAAAGCCGAAGATACTTATTTTGGACGATTCCACGAGCGCAGTAGATACCAAGACGGATTCTCTTATCAGAGCGGGATTTTCAAAATATATCGCAGGAACTACGAAGATTATAATCGCGCAGAGAATATCCTCCGTACAGGACGCCGATATGATATTGGTTATGGATAACGGCGCTATTTGCGGCGTAGGTACGCACGATGAATTGCTGAAAAATAACGACATTTATAGAGAAGTATATACACAACAAGCATACAAAGGAGAGAGCAATGAATAAAAACGCACCGCCGAAAAGAAAATTTAACGCAAATGCACTCGGCAGAATTTTGAAATTGCTTTTTCATTATTATCCTGTCTTAGTGCCTGTTACAATATTTTGCATACTTTTTTCCGCAGTTACCTCGGCAGTTCCCGCCTTGTTTTTGCAGAAGGTAATTGCCGTAATTGATAAGTGGGCAGAAACACGAAACTGGGTTATGGCGTATGAGGAGATATTGCCTAAAATAATTCTTCTCGCTTCGCTGTATTTACTTTCCCTGATTGCAATAACTGCGCAGGCGTTGCTTATGGCGCATATTACGCAGGGCTTTTTGAGTAAGCTTCGTCGCACTATGTTTGACGGAATGCAGAATCTGCCGATTAAATATTTTGATACCAATAAGCACGGCGACATTATGAGCCGTTACACGAATGATATCGACGCATTGCGTGAGCTTGTTTCGCAGTCCTTGCCGGCTCTTTTGCAGTCGGTTTCGATAGTTCTTTGCGTTTTCGTAATTATGCTTTATTTCAGCGTATGGCTGACCTTGGTTCTGCTAGTCGGCGTAATTGCGATGATGTTCGTTTCCAAGAAAATAGGTGGCGGCTCGGCAAAATATTTTATCCGTCAGCAAAAGGCGATAGGACGAACAGAGGGCTTCGTTCAGGAAAGCATGAACGGACAGAAGGTCATCAAGGTTTTTTGCCATGAAGAGAGAAGCATAGACGAATTTGATGAAATAAATAACACCTTGTTTGAGGATAGCTATAGGGCGCACGCCTTCGCCAATACCCTTGGACCTATCATAATGAATATAGGTAATATTTTGTACGTGCTGATTGCCATAGTAGGCGGCTTGTTCGTCGTTTCGGGCGTGAAGAATTTCAGCATTTCAGGAATGATTTTTGACGTTAGCGTGCTCGTTCCTTTCCTGAATATGACTAAACAGTTTACAGGAAATATAAATCAGCTCTCGCAGCAGATAAATGCTATCGTAATGGGCTTGGCAGGTGGCGAGCGACTGTTCTCGTTAATGGATGAAAAGCCGGAGGCGGACGACGGATACGTAACTCTTGTAAACGCGAAGCTCGGCGAGGATGGCTCTATTATCGAAACAAACGAGCGCACAGGCGTTTGGGCATGGAAGCATCCGCACAAGGACGGAAGTCTCACCTACACGCTCTTGCGAGGCGACGTAAGGTTGAACGAGGTCGATTTCTCCTACGAGGAGGGTAAGCCGGTTCTTTTCGGCGTTTCGGTCTATGCCGAGCCGGGACAGAAGGTCGCTTTCGTTGGCGCGACGGGCGCGGGAAAAACCACGATAACCAACCTCATAAATCGCTTCTACGATATTGCCGACGGAAAAATCCGTTACGACGGAATAAATATAAACAAAATAAAGAAATCGGATTTGCGCCGTTCTCTCGGAATAGTGCTACAGGATACGAATCTCTTTACGGGAACCGTAATGGAGAATATTCGCTACGGAAATCTTGAGGCGACCGACGAGGAATGTATCGCTGCCGCAAAGCTTGCGGGCGCGGACGATTTTATCACGAGATTGCCGAACGGATATAATACCGAGCTTACAAATAACGGCTCTAATCTCTCTCAAGGACAAAGACAGCTTATCGCTATTGCGAGAGCGGCGGTAGCCGATCCCCCCGTTATGATACTCGACGAGGCGACCTCGTCGATAGATACCCGTACCGAAGCGATAGTTCAGCGAGGTATGGATAAGCTCATGGAGGGACGCACAGTATTCGTTATCGCTCACCGCCTTTCCACCGTAAAAAATTCCGACGTCATTATGGTTCTTGACCACGGAAAAATTATCGAGCGCGGTAACCACGAGAAGCTGATAAGCGAAAAGGGAACCTATTACCGTCTTTATACGGGCGCGTTTGAGCTTGAATAAACCTTTAAATATAAAAAGCAACGGATTTTCATTTGACTTCCGTTGCTTTTTTCGTTATTATTCAATCTTTATATAGACCTCTCTATATTGAACGCCAAAGTTACGGGCTTGCTCGTGGTCCTCAAAATAGACGTCCAGGCGTTTTTTCTTGATTGCGCCGCCTCTGTCCTGCACTATATACTCCTTGCCGTCTATCAAAAGCGAGGTGCCGAAGGGCAAAAGGTCGATATCAGCCGCTACGGTTAATCCCTGCTCGGCTCTTTCTCCCGATGCGGTAATTACGATTTCTCCGTTTTCATCGGTCGGACGCCCTTCAGCCCATACGCCACAGCACTTTTCACAGGGGCAATATGCGGTGAGCTTAAACGTACCTATACTCACGTAGCCCTCGGGCGCTTTCGGCAGAGTATATTTATGTAGCTTTATCAGCTCTTCGAGCGAAAGATTGTTTTCCCAGCTTGGAATATTAGACCTGAATTCCTTGTTTAGAAAGAAAAACAAAGCAGCAAGCAAAACAAGAAATACTAAAAGATTTGTAAAGAAAGGTTTATATTTTCTGAATTTTCTCATTTTTTGCCACCTTTTTTTAACTATATATAAGTATACAATAATTTGCAAGTAAAAGCAAGAGCTTTCAAAAAATCACAAAAACAAAGCAAAAAAACAAAAAGAACCTGAAAAAAGCTTCAAGGCCTTTTTGCTATCAAAATCGTTTTTTTATGGCTTCGAGGTGCTTTTGTACGGCTTTAGAAATTATTTTATCATATAATTGTTGATCGATAGAAATTTGATATGTAAATAACTTATCTTTGCGATCGGTTTTATATGTTACAAAGTAAAAACCATCTGAAAATTTTACTGTTGTTTTGTATTTTACTCCATTTTTGGCATATTGAACTTCCTTGCTTGAAATGTCGATAATTTTAGCATTTGGGTCAGGATTTGAATCTGTATCCCAGCCGCAATGATCAAAGGCAGAGTATATATTCATAAAAACAAAGTAAAGGATATAACAGCCGATTAATATTGTGAGAACAGTAGTCATAAAATATTTCCTCTTTAAACGTTGTTTTATATATAAATATTATTTTATAACTCAAGCCCCCTAGAATTTATTCAAGGGGGCTTGATTGCAAACAAAAGTAATTACTTGGATTCCTTAATAGCTGCCTGTGCTGCCGCAAGTCTTGCGATCGGAACACGGAAGGGCGAGCAGGAAACGTAGTCAAGACCAATTTCATGGCAGAATTCTACCGACGTGGGATCGCCGCCGTGCTCACCGCAAATACCTACGTGGAGGTTCTTATTTACGGGTCTGCCGAGGGCAACCGCCATATTCATAAGCTTGCCGACACCGGTCTGGTCGAGCTTTGCGAAGGGATCGTTTTCAAAAATCTTAGCGTCGTAGTAAGCGCCGAGGAACTTACCTGCGTCATCACGGGAGAAGCCGTAAGTCATCTGGGTAAGGTCGTTAGTACCGAAGCAGAAGAAGTCAGCGTTTGCTGCGATTTCATCTGCGGTAAGGCATGCACGAGGAATCTCGATCATCGTACCAACCTCGTACTTGAGGGATACGCCTGCAGCTGCGATTTCAGCGTCTGCGGTAGCGACAACTACGTTCTTAACGAACTTAAGCTCCTTAACGTCGCCTACGAGAGGAATCATAATTTCAGGAACCATAGTCCATTCGGGGTGCTTCTTCTGAACGTTTATAGCAGCGCGAATAACTGCCTTGGTCTGCATCTTCGCAATTTCAGGATAGGTAACTGCAAGACGGCATCCTCTGTGTCCCATCATGGGGTTGAATTCATGCAGAGAAGCGATGATTGCCTTGATGTCCTCAACGGTCTTGCCCTGCGCCTTAGCGAGAAGAGCAATGTCCTCCTCGGTCTGAGGAACGAATTCGTGAAGCGGAGGATCAAGGAATCTTATACATACGGGTGTGCCCTCGAGCGCCTCGTAGATTCCTTCAAAGTCGGACTGCTGATAGGGAAGAATCTTTTCAAGAGCTATTTCTCTTGCTTCAGCAGTATCTGCGCAAATCATTTCTCTGAAAGCGGCAATTCTGTCAGCTTCAAAGAACATATGCTCGGTACGGCAAAGACCGATACCCTCTGCGCCGAGCACACGAGCTCTCTTAGCGTCTGCGGGAGTATCAGCGTTTGTTCTTACCTTAAGAGTACGGAACTCATCAGCCCAACCCATGATTGTGCCGAAGTTTCCGGAAATTTCTGCGTCAACGGTAGGAATGATACCGTCGTAAATGTTACCGGTAGAGCCATCGATAGAGATGTAGTCGCCCTCGTGGAAGGTTTTACCTGCGAGAGTGAACTTTTTGTTCTCCTCGTCCATAGCGATTTCGCCGCATCCGGAAACGCAGCACTTACCCATACCTCTTGCAACAACTGCTGCATGAGAGGTCATACCGCCACGAACGGTGAGGATACCCTGAGATGCCTTCATACCCGTAATGTCCTCGGGAGAGGTTTCGAGACGAACAAGAACAACCTTCTTGCCTGCTTCCTTCCACTTTTCAGCATCCTCTGCGGAGAATACTACCTGACCGCAAGCAGCTCCGGGAGATGCGCCAAGACCGCGTCCCATAGGAGTAGCGGCTTTGAGTGCCTTTGCGTCAAATTGGGGGTGAAGGAGAGTGTCAAGGTTTCTGGGGTCGATCATAAGAACGGCCTCTTCCTTGGTCTTGTGTCCCTCTGCTACGAGGTCAACTGCGATCTGGAGAGCTGCGGGAGCAGTTCTCTTACCGTTTCTGGTCTGGAGCATATAGAGCTTTTCGTTTTCAACGGTGAACTCCATATCCTGCATATCATGATAGTGATTTTCGAGAATTTCGCAAACCTTCTTGAACTGTTCGAAGGCAGCGGGGAATTTGTTAGCCATTTCTGCGATAGGCATAGGAGTACGAACGCCTGCAACAACGTCCTCGCCCTGCGCATTGGTAAGGAATTCGCCCATGAGCTTCTTCTCACCGGTAGAGGGATCACGGGTAAAGGCAACGCCTGTACCGCAGTTATCGCCCATGTTACCGAATGCCATTGCCTGTACGTTTACTGCCGTACCCCAGCTATAGGGGATATCGTTGTCGCGGCGGTATACGTTAGCTCTGGGGTTGTCCCAAGAACGGAATACTGCTTTAACTGCGCCAAGAAGCTGTTCCTTGGGGTCGGAGGGGAAGTCAGAGCCGATCTTGTTCTTGTATTCTGCTTTGAACTGATTAGCAAGCTCCTTGAGGTCGTCAGCCGAAAGATCAACGTCCTGAGTAACGCCCTTTTTCGCCTTCATTTCGTCGATAAGCTCTTCGAAATACTTTTTACCTACTTCCATAACTACGTCGGAGTACATCTGAATAAATCTTCTGTAGCAGTCGTAAGCCCATCTGGGATTGCCCGACTTTTTCGCTATAACCTCAACGACGTCCTCGTTCAAGCCGAGGTTAAGAATTGTATCCATCATACCGGGCATAGAAGCGCGTGCGCCGGAACGAACGGAAACGAGAAGGGGATTTTCAAGGTCGCCGAACTTTTTGCCGGTAATCTGCTCCATCTTCTCGATATTTTCCATGATTTCCGCCTGAATATCAGCGTTAATTTTTTGTCCGTCCTCATAGTACTGTGTACAAGCTTCGGTAGAAATTGTGAAGCCCTGAGGTACAGGAAGACCAAGGTTGGTCATTTCGGCAAGGTTAGCGCCTTTACCGCCGAGAAGCTCACGCATAGAACCGTTGCCCTCGGTGAAGAGATAAACATACTTTTTGCTCATCTTTCTAATCCTCCATTTTAAAATGTAATATTTTGTTTTTCCTTTTTTAATATAAAAACAACAATCGCATCAGTTATTATAACATAAATAAGCAATAATTTCCACTTTTTTGGGAATTTTTGTCCATAAACTCTTAATCTTTACATTTTGTTAACAATTATAAATAGCAAAATAATTTCCAAAAAGCCCTTGCAAAGCAAAATTAAATATGATACAATAATAGAGCGAAAAAAACAATTAAATATCACGCCTGCATAGTTAAATGGATATAATAAACCCCTCCTAAGGGTTAGTTACAGGTTCGATTCCTGTTGCGGGTGCCAAGCACGCTAAAAGGCATGCTTTTTCTTTACTTTTTATTATTATTTTGCAATAATATCTTTACTTTTTGGGAATAATATGTTATAATAAGTAAAGAATTTAGGGGGGTGTACTATGTATTCTTATGATGGCTTAAATCATCTGCTCAAATTAAAAGGCATGAAAAAATCCGAACTTACAAGGGAGCTTGGCATATCCTCGCGTACGATTGCCAAAATTGGCAAAGGTGAAAAGCTTTCCGATAACGTTATCGTTCGCTTGTGCGATTTTTTTGATTGCGAAAAGGAAGATATCGTTATCGAAGTGAGTGACAATAAAATACTGCAAGTGTTAAGAGAAGAAAAATATGCCAAAATTAGCGGTGGACTTTATCACGAAACGCAAGTGCGGCTTACGTATAATTCTAACCGCATTGAAGGCAGTAAGCTTTCGGAAGATCAAACCCGTCTTATATTTGAAACGAATACTATCGGAGCGGAACAAGGCGTTCCTGTTGACGATATTATCGAAACAGCAAATCACTTCCGCGCCATTGATTATATCATTGACTGTGCCGAAGAACCGCTTACAGAAGATGTTATTAAGACATTGCACAAAATCTTAAAGACCGGCACAAAGGATTCGCATTTATCTTGGTTTAATGTAGGCGAATATAAAGCAAGAGCTAACGTTGTAGGTGGTCAGGACACCACGCCACCGGCTGAGGTTGCGGGAGAAATGAAAAAACTTCTTGATGTGTATGCTGAAATATCCGATACAAGCATTGAAGATATCATCAAAATGCATCACGATTTTGAGAAGATCCATCCGTTTCAGGACGGAAACGGCAGAGTCGGAAGATTGATAACCTTCAAAGAATGCCTACGCTTTAATATTGTTCCATTCATCATTGAAGATAGCAAAAAGATGTTTTATTATCGTGGGTTAAAGGAATGGAATAGAGAGAGGGTATTTCTTATCGAAACCTGTCTTGACGGTCAAGACACATATAAAGCGTTGTTAAAGTATTTTGACATACCGTTTAACGATTGAACACATAATTATCGCAAGGTGTATATCTCACTCCTTGTCCGGTTCCCTAAAATCATATTTTTATAGGATTATGTGTCCTATATTTGGGGGAATTTATTGACAATTCATCCTGAATGTGATATGCTGTATTCGTTATACAAATCTAATAACTATAGTTCAGAGTGGGCAGTTTTATCTTTGGCAAAAATGCATACTCCCTTTTCCGCTTGCTCTGGCTAGTGGTAAAGATTTGTATAGCAACAATTGGAGATGCGTTTTTTCGTGCACTCCAATTGGGGCGCACTTTTTATTTTTTAGAGGGAGAAAACAAAATGATTGATTTTAACAGCAATGGTTTTTTGCAAGACTAAAAAAAGCAAACAATGATGAGTTTGGAAAAATAATTAATGATTTTCTGATTGACGGGGAAGACATAATTAGTACATACAAGAGCGTGCGCGATGGTGTAGTTTTCACCAACAAGCGTATTATTGCTATCAATGTTCAAGGACTTACCGGCAAAAAGCAAGACTATACTTCTATTCCTTATAGCAAAATAAGCACATTTTCTTTGGAAACTGCTGGATTTTTTGATTTGGATGCAGAATTGGAAATTTACATGTCTGGCGTAGGAAAAGTTAAATTCCAGTTTACGCAAAGCACAGATGTCAAAGAGATTTGCAAAGCAATTTCTCAGTATACATTAGCATAAGTCAATAGCCATTATACAAAAAACACGCTCGCTGCGTACCTGCGATAAAGAGGCACGCGCGAGCGTGTTTTTTAGTTTAAAGTTTATTTTCATCAAGGATTTCAATTCCGTTTGATGCAAGGAGCGCTTCGGTTCTTGCGGTGTCATCCGTGCGCATAACCGTGTATGCCTTTCCTGTTTGCGAGGTGACGAGAGCGTACATATATTCAATATTTTCGCCGTTCGTTTCAAGCAGGTTGAGCGCCTTGGCGAGTCCGCCGGGAACGTCGGGAACGGCAAACGCCGCTACCTCGCGGATGTTTGTCGCGTGGCCCTCTGCTGTAAGAATTTTTGCCGCCTTTTCGGGATCGTTGGTTATAATTCGAACAATTCCGAAATTTTGAGTATCCGCAACGCACATAGAGCGAAGATCAAGTCCCGCCTTTGCAAGCACGTCGGTAATCTCGTGAAGCGAGCCCTTTTTATTTTCAACGAATACAGATAACTGTTTTATAGCCATTACAAAATTCTCCTTTTCTCTTCGTTTTAGTCGTGAAGGTTTCTCTCGTCAATAATTCTCTTTGCCTTGCCCTCGCTTCTCGCAATGGTTTTTGGGGGAACGAGATGAACGGCAGGACCTATGCCGAGCATGGTTCGGAGCGCCGCTGCGAGCGACTTCTCCTTTTCGGTAATGCTCTTGACCGAGTCGTCAAACTGTTCGGGCGGAAGCTCAACGTATATGTCGAAGGTGTCGTTATGGTTAACTCTGCCGAGCTTGATTTGGTAGTTAGAGGTGAAGCCCTCGGAGATAAGCACGGATTCGATCTGAGAGGGGAATACGTTTACGCCTCTGATGATCATCATATCGTCGCTTCTGCCCATCGGCTTTGCCATACGGACGTGTGTTCTGCCGCAGGAGCAGGGTTTTCTCGAAAGCACGCAGATGTCTCTCGTGCGGTAACGGAGGAGCGGGAACGCCTCTTTGTCAAGGCAGGTAAAGACAAGCTCGCCCTTTTCTCCCTCTGGGAGCGGCTCGCCGGTCTCGGGGTTGATTATCTCTGCAAGGAAGTGATCCTCGCAGATATGCATTCCGTTCTGATCGGAGCATTCGTAAGAAACGCCGGGGCCGGAAATCTCGGTAAGACCGTAAATATCGTGCGCCTTAATTCCGAGCGACTGCTCGATATCGCGACGCATTTCCTGCGTCCACGGTTCAGCGCCAAAGATACCCGCCTTTAGTGGAATGGTGTCTGCATTATAGCCCATCTCCTTCAGCGACTCGCTGAGATATGCGGCGTAGGAGGGCGTGCAGCAAAGCACGGTCGCCTTGAGGTCAAGCATAAACTGCAGCTGTCTTTCCGTGTTGCCCGAGGACATCGGGAGGGTAAGACAACCTACCTTGTGAGAGCCGCCGTTCAGACCGGGGCCGCCTGTAAACAAGCCGTAGCCGTAGCTGACCTGTACGACGTCCTCCTTGTCTGCGCCTGCCGCAATAAGAGCTCTGGCGCAGCAGTCCTCCCAAAGATTGATATCGTTTTGAGTGTAATAGGCAATTACGCGTCTTCCCGTCGTTCCCGAGGTGGACTGAATACGTACGCATTCGGAGAGCGGAACGGCAAGCATTCCGTACGGATAGGTTTGGCGCAGGTCGGACTTCTCGATAAAGGGAAGCTTGTAGAGGTCCTCTATGCCGTGAATGTCATCCGGTTTAACGCCCTTTTTGTCCATAAGATCGCGGTAGTAGGGAACGTGCTCATAAACGTGCTTAACCTGCTTAACGAGCTTCTCGGATTGCATCTTCTTGATCTGCTCGACTGGCATGGTCTCTATTTCTTCTTGGTAGTATTTTCTCTTTTCCATAGCTTTTCGCCTCTTTTATATAGATTTATATAGATTTTGGTTTTGCGAAGCTTATTCTTCGCCTCTGCCGATAAGGAACGCTTTTTGATTTAACTCAACGAACTTTTCCTTAACGCTTTCGCGAATTGCGGCAAGCCATTTTTCAGTGGGGATATCGAGATATCTCGAAAGCTTACCTATGAGCACAATGTTTACCGCCTTAGCCGAGCCGGCTCTCTGCGCCATAGAGAGCGCGTCCTCTGCATCAACAGAGACGCCGAGCGCCTTCAGGTTATCGAGCGCTGCGTCGGGATATTCCTTAGCCCCTGTGATTACGGGCATCGGATCTATCTTTTGAGTATTTACTATGATTTTTCCGTCGCGCTTCAGATATTCTGCGTATCTCGCCGCCTCTAAAAGCTCGAAGGAAACTATGTAATCCGCCTCTCCCTTGTCGATGATAGGAGAAAAAACCTTGTCGCCGTATCTGACGTAGGTAACGACGCTACCGCCTCTTTGGCTCATTCCGTGAACCTCCGAAACCTTAACGTTGTAGCCCTCATCTGTCAGTAGCTTTCCGAGCAGCTTGCTCGCAAGAAGCGAGCCCTGACCGCCGACACCGACTATCATTACGTTGGTGGTTTTCATTAGTTTGCACCTCCAATCGCATCAAATGCACATAATTGTTTACAAACGTCGCATCCTACGCAGAGAGTAGAATCGATATGCGCTTTTCCGTTTTTCATACTGATAGCGGGGCAACCTATCTTCATACACGCCTTGCAGGAGCGGCACTTTTCCGCATCAACGGAAAGCGACGGCTTCGCCTTGACGTATTTGAGCAGAGCACAGGGACGTCTCGAGATGATAACCGACGGCTCGTCAACAGAGGTCTCCTCAACTATCGCCGCTTCGGTCGCCTTGATATCATAAGGGTCAACCACACGCACTCTATTGAAGCCGAGCGCGCGGCAGAGCGCCTCAAGGTCGATTTTTCCCGCAGGATCGCCCTTTATGTTATAGCCGGTCGTCGGGTTGTGCTGGTGACCTGTCATGCCGGTAATCGAGTTGTCAACTATGATGACGGTGGAGTTCGTTTGGTTATACGCAATATTTGCGAGCCCCGTCATACCCGAGTGCATAAAGGTCGAGTCACCGATAACGGCGACGGTCTTTTTCTCGGCTTCCGCTCCGCGCGCCTTGTTGAAGCCGTGCAGTCCCGAAACCGAAGCGCCCATACAAAGCACCGAGTCGATAGCGTTCAAAGGAGCTGCCGAGCCGAGCGTGTAACAGCCGATATCGCCAAGCACCGTATATTTTTTCTTTTGTAAAACGTAGAAAAGTCCTCTGTGAGGGCATCCAGCGCACATAACGGGAGGACGGACGGGAATATCGTCGGGAGAAGCGACGCGTTCCTTCTTTGGTATACCGAACGCCTCTGCGATAAGTGACTGAGAATATTCGCCGAGAATAGGGAGCAACGACTTGCCCTCTACCGTAAGACCGAGTGACAAGCAATGATTTTCAATTACGGGATCGAGCTCCTCGACGACAACGAGCCGCTTTACCTTGGCGGCGAAGTCGCAAATGAGCTTCTTCGGCAGGGGATTTACAAGTCCGAGCTTGAGAACCGAAACGCTGTCTCCAAAAACCTCTTTAACGTATTGATATGACGTACCCGAGGTAATAATTCCAAGCTCTGCGCCCTCGCATAGCTCTACGCGGTTGAAGGCGTCGGTTTCGGAAAGCTCAACGAGCTTAGCCATTCTTTCTTCAACTATGGGGTGGCGTCTGATAGCGTTTGCCGGAGCCATAATATATTTTTGGGGATTTTTAACGTATTCACGGGTTACCTGAGCTTTCGGTTCACATTCCTCGACTACGCATTGCGAGTGCGCTATTCTCGTGCACATACGCAGAATGACGGGAGTGTCAAATTCCTCCGAGAGCGAGAACGCCGCCTTTGCAAATTCCTTTGCCTCAGCGGAATCGGACGGCTCAAGCATCGGCAGCTTTGCGGCTACCGCATAGTGTCTTGAGTCCTGCTCGTTTTGCGAGGAGTGCATACCCGGATCGTCGGCAACGACGACGACGAGGCCGCCGTTTACACCGGTGTAGGACATTGTGAACAGTGGGTCTGCGGCGACGTTGAGTCCAACGTGCTTCATACAGCACGCAGTACGCGCGCCGCCGAGAGAAGCGCCGAAGGCGACCTCGCAGGCGACCTTTTCGTTGGGCGCCCATTCGCAGTATATTTCATCGTATTTTGCGGCGAATTCGGTTATTTCCGTCGAGGGAGTTCCCGGGTAGCTTGAAACAACCTGGCATCCCGCTTCGAGAAAACCGCGCGCGACCGCCTCGTTTCCTAACATAAGCTTTTTCATATTGAAGTATTACCTTTCTGTTTTATCTGAATTAGAATCAAGAGCCGAAACGGCGGCGACAACCACCTTGGCATCATAGCATGAGAAGATCTGCTCGGTGTTCTCCGGCTTCTTCGAGCGGGTGAGAATACTGACTATGGGAACTATAATAAGTCCGCCAATCATAGCGAACACTCCCGAGTGGAGCGAGTTTTTAAACACGAAGCCGAGCACTGCGCCGGAAGGCGCAAAGAGCTTTAACGAAATCATGAGCTGCGTCACCATAATTCCAACGCCGAAGCCGAAGGATGCCCAAACGGCAGGACGGCTCGTGCCCTTCCAATAGAGTCCGTAGAGGAAGGGGGCAAGGAATGCGCCCGCGAGCGCTCCCCATGAAACACCCATCATTTGCGCTATAAATACGAAGTCAGACCAAATGGAGTCTTTAAGTATTGCGATAAGCGCCGAGAGAGCAATGAAGAATATGATAAACAAGCGCAAAATAAGCAACTTTTTCTTCTCGCTCTGCTTCTTCATACACGGAATAACGATATCCAAGGTCAAGGTAGACGAGGAGGTAAGCACAAGCGAGGAGAGCGTGGACATAGATGCGGAAAGCACAAGCACGATAACTGTAGAAACTATGACAGGCGAAAGACCTGATATCATTGCGGGAATGATAGAGTCAAATCCACTCTTTGAAACCGTCTCGGGAGTAACGAAGAGTCTGCCAAATCCGCCGAGGAAGTAGCATCCGCCCGCAACGATGATAGCGAAGAGGGTGGAGATGAGCGTGCCCGTCTTTATCATTGATTCGTTTTTAATCGAATAGAACTTGCCTATCATCTGAGGAAGTCCCCAGGTGCCGAGTGAGGTAAGTATAACGACCATAACGAGTGAAATAGGATTGGGGCCGAAGAAGGAGGTATACGCCCAACCGCCGTTCTGAGAGGCGGCAAGAGCCGCGATAGATTCGTTGAAGCCGCCGTTTACCGATAACGTTGCGGTAACTACCGCAACTATGCCGATAAGCATAACAATACCTTGTATAAAGTCGTTTATTGCGGTTGCCATATAACCGCCAAAGATAACGTAAACTCCCGTGAACACCGACATTACGAGTATGCATGCCCAGTAAGGAATTTTAAACGAAATAGCAAAAAGACTGGAAAGTCCGTTGTATAGAGACGCGGTGTAGGGAATAAGAAATACGAAAACTATAATAGAGGCGCAGATCTTCATCGCCTTTGAGCCGTATCTTTTTTCAAAAAAGTCGGGCATAGTGCGCGAGTCGATATGCTGTGTCATAAGTCGGGTTCTTCTTCCGAGAACGTTCCAGGCGAGAAGTGAGCCGATGAAGGCGTTTCCAAGTCCTATCCAGGTGGAAGCGATACCGAAATTCCATCCGAACTGACCTGCGTATCCGACGAAGATACCCGCCGAGAAATAAGACGTTCCAAAAGCAAAGGCCGTGAGCCACGGGCCGACGCTTCTACCGCCAAGCACGAAGCCGTCAACGTCGGTCGCTTTCTTTCTGCAATAGAAGCCGACAGCAACCATAAGACCGAAGAAGAGAAGCACCAAAATCGTTGTAAGAATTTGCGTTGTATTCATTTATCTGAAGCTCCTTGAGAAAAAGTCAATATGAGTTTTTACACGTCAACCTGAAATTTGCGCTTCAACGAGACTGCCGCCGCAGTAGATTTCACGCAGACGCGGCTTTTCAATCTTGCCGGTAGGATTTCTCGGTACCTTAGCGAAAATTATCTTTCTCGGACGCTTGTATTTAGGAAGGTCGAGGCAGAACGTGTCGATTTCATCTTCGGTACACTCGACGCCCTCCTTCAGCTCGATGACTGCCGCTGCTATCTCGCCGAGTCTCTTGTCGGGAAGTCCGATAACCGCAACGTCCTTAATCTTTGAATAGGCGCGGAGGTGATCCTCGATCTGTACGGGATAGAGGTTCTCGCCGCCCGATATAATAACGTCCTTTTTTCTGTCAACGAGGTAGATAAATCCGTCCTCGTCCTCCTTTGCCATATCTCCCGTAAGAAGCCAACCGTCCTTCAGTATCTCGTCGGTCGCCGCAGGATTTTTGTAATAGCATTTCATGACGCCTGCGCCCTTGACGGCAAGCTCGCCGACCTCTCCGCGTTTTGTCGGAGCTCCGTCCTCGCCGAGAATAGCCGTTTGCCAGAGGTAACCTGCCTTTCCTATTGCGCCGACCTTATGTATGTTTTCAACGCCGAGATGTACGCAGCCGGGACCGATCGACTCGGAAAGACCGTAGTTTGTGTCGTATTCGTGGTTAGGGAAGACCTTGCACCACCTCTTGATAAGAGAGGGAGGAACGGGCTGCGCTCCTACGTGCATAAGTCGCCATTGCGAGAGCGTGTAATCCGAGAGAGATATATCTCCTCTTTCGAGCGAGTCTAAAATATCCTGTACCCACGGAACGAGAAGCCATACGATAGTTGCCTTTTCGTCCGATACGGTTTCCAAAACCCATTCGGGACGAACGCCGCGCAAAAGGACCGCCTTGCCGCCTGTCAGAAGCGAGCCAAACCAGTGCATTTTTGCACCGGTGTGATAGAGCGGAGGAATACAAAGGAAAACGTCGTCCTTTGTCTGCGAGTGATGATTTTGCTCGGTGTAGCAGGATGAGACGAGCGCCTCGTGGCGATGAAGAATTGCTTTCGGGAATCCCGTAGTGCCTGAGGAGAAGTATATAGCCGCGTCATCCTTGTCGCACAGCTCCACGGGGGGAACGGTGGACGAGCAATAATAGGTCATCTCTGCATAGTTGTCGGCGAAAGCAGGTGTTTCCGACGTTTTTCCAACGAAAAAGAGGTTGTCAACGTCGGGGATAGTGTCCTTGATACTGTCGATACGCTCAACAAATTCGGGACCGAACACGAGCATACGCACGTCTGCGAGGTCGAGACAGTATTTGATTTCATCTGAGGAATATCTGTAATTCATAGGAACGACGAGCGCGCCGGTTTTGAGTATTCCGAAATAAATAGGTAGCCACTCAAGACAGTTCATAAGAAGGATAGCGACCTTGTCGCCCTTCTTAATTCCGCGAGTGAAAAGAAGATTTGCAAATCTGTTCGCCTTGATGTCGAAATCGCGCCAGGTAATCTCTCTTCTGTATTTATCCGACTCGGCGGCGGTCTCGATAAGATTATATTCGCGCCAGGTCATATTTTTTGAAGGTTGCTTCTCCGGATTTACCTCCACGATAGCAACGTCGTTTGGAAAGATTTTTGCATTTCTTTCAAGAAAATCTGTAATAGGCATAGCGTTGTCTCCTGATGTTTAAAAGGGCATAGAAAAAGATCACCTTTACCCTAATATTATTCTTTTTGTCGCGTTTTAAAGCGACCGCTTTAGCATAGTGAATTAATTATAGCACAAAGTATTCCTTTTGTCGAGATAAAAAACAAATTTTTTGTCAAATTTTTTCGAAATGTTTCTATATACAATTGTTATATTTGCTTTGTCCGCGCTTTTTGACAAAAACACAAATTTAAAGAAGAGAAAACGGAAGGGAGATACCTCCGCTTCCGTTTTAATTAAAGAGTTCTTTTACAAAATAAATATCTTCTTTTTTTAAGGAAAATTCCTTGCCGTTCATATATTCAAGCGCTTCGCCGTCTGTCGTAAATTCAAAGCGGAGCTTGTATGAATATAGCGCCTGATACTTATATCCAATGGCTCGGTCCCGCTTGTTTTGCGAATATTTGCCGTCGCCGACGAGGGGGTGACCGACGTGGGCGAGGTGCGCCCTTATCTGGTGAGTTCTTCCCGTGAAAAGCTCGACCTCTAAAAGAGAAAAACCGTTCTTGCTTTGCAGGACCTTATAGCCGGTAATGATTTTCTTTGCGTTTTTCGGCGGATTTTTATCGTATATGCGGACAGAGTTTTCGTTTTCGTTTTTCAAGAGGAAAGCATCGATTACTGCAGTTTTCGGCTTCGGCTCGCCGTGGACAGCGCATAAATAGAGCTTCTTTAACTCTCTTTTCTTGATTTTATCATTCATAATGCGAAGTGCTTGCGCATTTTTGGCGGAAATTACAATTCCGCCCGTGTTTCTGTCTATGCGGTTACAAAGCGCAGGGGCAAAGGACTGCTCGTCCTTAGGAGAATATTCGCCCTTTTTATACAGATACGCCCAAATCTGCATAATAAGATTATTTTTATCGTTCGTCTCGTCCTCGTGTACCGAAATTCCCGGCTTTTTGTCTATGAGCAGAATGTTTTCGTCCTCGTAGACCACGTTGAAATTGGGCGAGATAGAATTGAGCGTCCGCTCGACGTCGGCATAGCTCTCGCTGTCCCTAAAAAAATCGTCCGATATGAACAGCTGTAAACAATCCCCCTCGGCAAGAAGCTGTGAGGGGGTTGTTCTTTTCCTGTTTAGCTTGATTTTTTTAGTGCGTATCGACTTGTAGAGCAGAGATTGCGGCATATCCTTGAGCGTTTTTAAAACAAACTTATCAAGGCGTTGTCCTGCGTCGTTTTTGCCTACCTTAAGCTCTCGCATATATTACTTCGTACCGAACAAACGGTCGCCCGCGTCTCCCAAGCCGGGGACGATATAAGCGTGCTCGTTAAGCTTTTCGTCAAGAGCGGCGGAGAAGATATCAACGTCGGGGTGATCCTCCATTACCTTTTTAACGCCCTCGGGCGCGGCAACCAAGCACATAAGACGAATGCTGGTACAGCCCTTATCCTTGAGCAAGCGAATGGCGTCGGAGGCGCTTCCGCCGGTAGCAAGCATAGGGTCAACGACTAAAACCATTCGGTTTGAAATGTCAGCCGGGAGCTTGCAATAATATTCTACGGGGTTGTGAGTATCGGGATCACGGTAAAGACCAATATGACCTACTCTCGCTACGGGCACGAGAGAGAGCAGACCGTCAACCATACCTAAACCCGCGCGGAGAATAGGCACGATAGCCATCTTCTTTCCCGCAATTCTTTTCATAACCGCTCTGGCAACGGGTGTTTCGATCTCTACGTTTTCAAGAGGCAGATCTCTTGTAACCTCGTAGCCCATAAGCATTGAAATTTCATCAAGAAGCTGACGGAAATCCTTTGAGCTCGTTCCGATTCTGCGCATAATGGTGAGCTTATGCTGAACAAGTGGATGGTCGATTAAGTGAAAGGTACTCATGTTAAAATTCCTATCTCGGCGTTTTAATTTGTTTGTATATACAGCGCCGCGTGTATATACTTTCTGATTAACTCTATTTTACACTTTTTTTATTGGTTTATCAAGAGAAATGTCAAAAAAAGATTTTTTATGACGTTTATTTTTTATTTCATTGCCTTGACTGCGGCGGCGATAATTTCCGCGCAACCGTCAAGACCGAATTTTGCGCTGTCAAGCGCTAAATTGTAATTGTCGTATTTTCCCCATTTTCCGCCCGTATAAAAATTGTAGTAGGACGCGCGGCGCTTGTCGGTCTTGTTTATCACGTCGATTACCTCGGTCGGCTTCAGGTCGGGATGCCTTTCGAGAGTTCTCTGCTTTCTCGAGTCGATATCTGCGTATATAAATACGCTGAGACGGTTCGGATGATTACGCAAGACGTAATCCGCGCAGCGACCTATAATAACCGCGCTCTCCTTTTCCGCTATTTCACGTATCACGTCGGACTGCAAAATAAAAAGTTTATCGTTTATAGGGAGGTTGTGAGCGCCTAAGTGAGCGGCGCCGAACATATTAGAGCCCATAGCGAGAGTGTATAATAGACTGTTCGCCGCAGTCTCGTCCGCTTTTTCCAAAACGTCCTCGTGAATGGTCGTGTTCTTGGATGCCATGGTAATAAGCTCTTTGTCATACTTGGGAATTTGTAAAAGCTCGGATATTTTTTCTCCTATTTCGCGCCCTCCGCTACCGTATTGACGCGCGATGGTAATTATGAAATTATCAGACATAGAATATCTCCTTTTCTTAGAAATGCTTTTACAAGAAAACAGCGCTCTTGTTAGATTTATTTTAACACATTTTGTTCCTTTTGTAAATAGAAAAGTGCAAAAAAGCAGGAGAGCGGCTTGAAAAATACTCTCAAATATGGTAAAATCATGGTATCAAATACAGAGAAAACAGAGAAGCAAGGAAAAGAGGTGCTCGATATGCCGCGCAAATCGGACGGCGGGGATTTTATCACAAGGGATTTAGTTAGGGAAATCTTGCCAAAGAGGGAGAAAAACACCCACAAGGGCAGCTACGGCAGAGCGGTCCTGCTTTGTGGAAGTGAAGCGTACAGAGGCGCGGCTATTCTCGCTGCCGAGAGCGCTCTGCGTATGGGCAGCGGGCTCGTATGTCTTTGCAGCGAGAGCGTCGTTATAAGCGACTGCTGCATACGCTTGCCAGAAGCAATTTATACCGTTTCGGGCGAAATTTGCAAACTTAAGTTGTCAGATTTCAAACGTCTGACAGAAGGCGCGACGGCTATACTTATAGGTTGCGGCACAGAGAAAAGCGAGGCGCTCGGAGAGCTTATAATTTCAATTTTAGGCGAAGCGGGAGTGCCGTTGGTGATAGACGCAGACGGAATAAATTCGCTCGCTCTCTTAAATGAAAAATCAATTTTCGCTCTTAAAAACGCAAAAAGGCAGGTAGTGCTTACGCCACATCCTGCCGAAATGGGTAGATTATTGTCTATGCCTGTATCAACGTTACAGGAAAACCGCCTGAAAATAGCGGAAAAATTCGCAAAAGAGAATAACGTCACCTTGGTTTTGAAGGGAAACAAAACTATAGTTACAGACGGAGAATCCTTAAAAATTGACGGTATAGGCGGCCCAGAGCTTGCAAAGGGCGGAAGCGGTGACGTCTTGGCGGGCGCTATTACTTCTTTTCTTTCGCAGGGAATAACGCCGATGAATTCGGCTGTCGCCGCAGTTTATTTACATTCTGAAGCGGGGCGCACGCTTTCTGACGAGTATTCGGAATACGGAGTTTGTCCGTCGGAATTACCTAAACAGATGGCGCGGGAAATCGCCCTTCTTGCGTCAAAATAAAGCGTTTCGCTTTCGCAATCAGAAACATTCCGTATATTCGCCGTTTGCTATTATGTAATGTGCGAAAAGCTCAATTCCCGCTCTTGAAAGCGACTGCCTTATCAGATTCGTGGCTTCCTTGTCTGAAATCGAGGCGATAGCCATTCCGTCGGGATGATTGTGCGCCATAATCACGTAGCTCGCTTTATATCGAACGGACGTTTCGAGAAAATTCCTTGCCGAAATAAATACCGAGTTTGAGGAGCCCTTGGATATGCGCTTGAAATCTATGAATTTTTGATTTTTGTCAAAAAAGAGAAGAAGCACGTTTTCGGAGTTCTCGCCAAGATAAAGTTTCGATAGAAAAGAAATAATGCGTTCCTTTTCACAGAGTGAAAGCGACTTTGGAGGCGCTTTTTCGTTTATGTATTGCTTTGTTGCGCTCACGAGGCGAATAAGAGTAGCAATCCCCTCGTTTATTCCTTCGACCTCGCAAAGAAGGTCGACGTCTGCACACAAAACTTTACGTAAAGAGCCAAACTTGTTTAGCAAAGCGTGGGAAAGCTCTTCTGCTCGCTTTCTTGATGCGAAACGGAGCAGAGAAAAGAGCAGCTCAAGTTCCGAGACGTCGCTCACAGGGGAGCATCCGTCGGGGAGACACGAGGCGATTTCTCTCTTTGCCGAAGCTTCTTTGTATCCGTCGTTTGAGGAAACTTTCAAAGCGTTCGCAAGGGCGCTCGCGCCTACTAATCCGTTACTTTTCTGAAAAACAGGAGAATAGTCATCTTTAGTGACGACGAAAAGCTCAAGAAACTTCAATTCGGAAATTTCAAGGTCGTGCTTCAGCTTTATTGCTGAATATACGTCCTCAAAATCGGGGATAGCGATAGAACCGTACTTATGCTGAACTATTATCGCCATAGAAGCTCTCGCGCTTATAAATTCGGAAATCAAGACCTCGGTTTTCAGTAGGTGTATTCCCGAAGCGCAGTCAAGAAGCTTCTTGACGCCTAAAATTTCAAAGCTGTTGTTAAGAAATACGATAGAGGTCGACGGGGCATCTTCTTTTTCTGCCAGAGAACATAAATATTTGCCCATTTCGTCTATCGATTTATAAGACGCAATGGCAGGTTGGCGCTTTTGACTTGAATATATAAGCGTATCGCCCAAAAGGTCAAGACAGTGCAGAAAATCGGCGGTGTAGCTACCGACGTTTTGTATCTCTATCAGTTCCTCCTTCTTCGCTTTCAGGACGTTTTCGATAGAGCCGAAGCGCTGTATCAGGCGATGAGCGACGGGATTCGTGTCCTTGTACGGAATACCGTAAAAGAGGATAAGCTCGAGCATATTATGTTCTTCAAAGGAAAGATGTCCCTCGGTATTAAAGCGCTTGCGCAACCGAGAGCGGTGATGTGCGTGAATATTGACTTCCTTTTCCATAATATCCCTCCTCTCTTGAAATTTTTTGTAGAATTTGACGCTCTGTGAGCCATAATAAAAAATCTAACCAAATGATAACATATTTGCCGAACTATGTCAATCATATTATCGGAAAGCAAATATAAAAAAGCGGATATTATAACTAAAATCTTTACAAAACGAAAAAATTGTGATATACTGAATCAGAAATAAACGTCAATAGGTTATTGGAGGTGGAAATATGCTTTCCGAGGTTTTTACGGCAGGCGTTACGGGCATTGACGGATACGAGGTTACAGTCGAGTGCAGCTTGAGAGACAGTTTGGGTGAATTTGAGCTTGTCGGTCTGCCCGATACGGCGGTAAAGGAAGCGAAGGAGCGCGTTCGCTGCGCTTGCGAGAACAGCGGATACGTTTTTCCGTCTGCCGATATTATGATAAACCTCGCACCTGCGAGCAGAAAAAAGGAGGGCTCTTCCTTCGACCTCGCCATTCTTTGCGCGCTTATGCAGTGCGCGGGCGTTATTCCGAGAGGGCTTTCTCTTTCGGATAAGTGCTTTTTAGGCGAGCTTTCCCTTTCGGGCGAGATAAGAGGTATAAGCGGTATTCTCAGTATGTGTATTACCGCAAGAGATATGGGTAGACGCGAGGTCTACGTTCCGCTCGAAAACGCTAAAGAGGCGTCGGTAGTCGACGGAATAAAGGTTTACGGAGTAAAGAGCTTTAAGGAGCTGGTAGAGCACCTGAGGGGGAAAATCAAGATTCCCGAGGTTGCGTATGATAAAGGTGAGTTTTATTCCAAGGTGGGCAAGAGCGAGCTTGACTTTTCAGACGTAAGAGGTCAGGCGGAGGCGAAGCGGGCAATGGAGATAGCCGCAGCAGGCGGACATAACATTCTGCTTATAGGACCGCCCGGCTCGGGAAAATCAATGCTTGCCAAAAGATTACCGACTATATTGCCCGATATGACCTTTGAAGAAGCGATAGAAACGACGAAGGTTCATTCCGTCGTGGGAATTTTGAAGGACGATCTCGTCACGGTTCGTCCGTTTCGCTCCCCTCACCATTCGATAAGCCCCGCAGGGCTTATAGGCGGAGGCGCAAATCCGAAGCCGGGAGAAATTTCTCTTGCTAACAACGGCGTGTTGTTCCTCGACGAGTTTCCTGAATTTACGAAATCCATTATCGAGGCGATGAGACAACCGTTAGAGGACGGAGTCGTTACCGTAACGAGAGTGAACGGCAGATGCACCTATCCCGCCTTGTTCATGCTCGTCTGCGCTATGAACCCCTGCCGCTGCGGCTTTTACGGCGATCCTAACCGCAGGTGCGTTTGCCGTCCCTCAGACGTGCAAAGCTATCTTTCCAAGATAAGCGGACCTATGCTTGACAGAATTGATTTACAGGTTGAGCTTCCCGCGGTTTCGTATAGTGAAATATCGAGAGGCGAGCCGGACGGAGACACTTCTGAAAATATAAGAGAGCGAGTTAATAAAGCGAGGAAAATGGCGCTCAAACGCTATTCCGAGGCGGGATTGAATGAAAAATGCAACGCGCAGCTTTCCGCCGCTTCAATTAGAAGGTTTTGTAAGTTAGAGCCGTCTGCGGAGAAGCTTTTGCAGGACGCATTCGACCGACTTTCAATGTCTGCGAGAGGTCACGACAGAATATTGCGCGTAGCGAGAACTGTCGCTGACCTGGCAGGATCGGAAAATATAGGCGCAGTTCATATCGCCGAGGCGATAAGATATCGCTCGTTAGATAAAAAATATTGGTCCGTGGGCGTTAAGCAGGACTAAAACGGAGGTTAAAGGTAATGAATAAGCAAAACAATACGATGCTATGCGATTTTTATGAGCTGACAATGGCAAACGGCTATTTCGAGCTTGGCAAGGGAGATGAAATTTCATATTTCGACGTTTTCTTCCGTCAGATTCCCGACGGAGGCGGCTACGCTATTGCGTCAGGTCTTGAGCAGGTTATAGATTATATTGAAAATCTCTCTTTCAACGAGGAGGATATCGAATATTTAAGGGGCAAAAAGTGCTTCTCCGAGGGCTTTCTCGAATATTTACGTAACTTTAAGTTTACAGGAGATATCTACGCGGTGCCCGAGGGAACTCCTATTTTTCCGAACGAGCCGTTTCTCACGGTAAGAGCGCCGTCTATTCAGGCGCAGTTTATAGAAACATATCTTCTTTTAACGCTTAATCATCAGTCGCTCATCGCAACGAAGGCGAACAGGATAGTCCGTGCGGCGCAGGGCAGAGCAGTTGCGGAATTCGGTTCGAGAAGGGCGCAGGGCGCGGCAGGCGCGGCGCTCGGAGCAAGAGCCGCGTATATAGGCGGATGCTCGGCTACCGCTTGTACTATAAGCGATAGAGATTATAAAATTCCCGCGACGGGAACGATGGCTCATTCCTGGGTTCAGATGTTCGATAATGAATACGAGGCGTTTTCCGCGTATTGTAAGCTTTATCCCAACAACGCTACGCTTCTCGTTGACACCTACGATACCTTAAAGAGCGGCGTCCCTAACGCAATAAAGGCGTTTAAAGAGGTCCTTGAGCCAATGGGAATCAAGAAGTGCGGAATACGTCTCGACTCGGGCGATATCGCATACCTGACCAAAAAGGCGAGAAAAATGTTAGACGAGGCGGGCTTTACGGAATGTAAGATAGTCGTCTCCAATTCGTTAGACGAAAACATCATAAGAGATATCATAGCGCAGGGAGCGAAGATCGACTCCTTCGGCGTTGGAGAACGCCTTATTACCGCAAAGAGCGATCCCGTTTTCGGCGGCGTTTATAAGCTCGTCGCAAAGGAAAAGGACGGAGAGATAATACCGAAGATTAAAATAAGCGAAAATGCGGGAAAAATTACTAATCCTCATTTTAAAAAGCTCTACCGTATTATAGATAAAACGACGAACAGGGCTATCGCTGACCTGCTCGCCGTGCACGACGAGGAAATAGATGAGAGCGCGCCTCTCGAGCTTTTCGACCCGCAGGATACCTGGAAGAGAAAGACGGTCACCAATTATATAGCGAGAGAGCTGCTCGTTCCCGTCTTTAAGGACGGAAAATGCGTATATAAATCTCCCGAAATCAACGAGATCAGGGATTACTGCAGAGAACAGATCGACACTCTGTGGGAGGAGGTTTTGCGCTTTGAAAACCCTCACCGTTATTACGTAGACCTGACCGAAAAGCTTTGGAAGATAAAAATGACCTTGCTCGAAGAGCACGGAAAGAGAAAATAAAAAGAGAAAAACGCATTACGGACAAAAAGCGCCGCAATGCGTTTTTATTACATATTTTTCACCCTGTCGTCAATATTTTGACGGAAGTTCAACAAGCTGTGAGTGTAGGGGACGTCCATAAGCGGACTTTTTATCAAAAAATCTGCCGTCGACATATTGTTCGCTATCGGAATGTCATAAACCTGCGCTATTCTCAGAAGCGCCTTTACGTCAGGGTCGTGCGGTTGAGCCGTGAGAGGATCGGAGAAGAATATAACGATGTCTATTTTTCCGTCTACAATTCTCGCGCCTATCTGCTGGTCTCCGCCGAGAGGGCCGCTGTTAAAGCCGCGGACTGGGAGACCTGTTCTGTCGGAAACTAACTTTGCGGTAGTGCCCGTTCCGCATAAAAAGTGATGCTCAAGAATAGATTTGTTTTTAATGCACCACTCTACCAAAGCCGCCTTTTTGTTATCGTGCGCTATCAGAGCGATGCTTTTTTGGGCGGGAATGGTAACGTCTATGTATTGATTTTCAAACATATTATCTTCCTTTCATTTATGTTCAGATGCTACTTCTATATGAATAGTATAACACATTTATATAGCGCTTTGCAAGGGGATTTGGATATTATTTCATAATATGCGAGGCGATAGACGGCTCTCGACAGATATGTAAATAAACATTTACAAAATAGCGGAAAGAAACGAGCTTTTCGCAAAAAAACGCCAACCCGAAATTATAAAATTTACAATGATTTAAGAAAATTTATTGCAAAAACACAAAAATATGTAGTATTGTATTATATAGTGATAGACGCATTTTTCAGAAAGGAGCGTTGTCATGGCTTTTAGAATTGACAGAAAAGCGATTTCTTTTATGTATAGGTATTTCGTCAAGGGGAGAACCGACGCAAGACAGATACCGTATATTCCCGCAAAAACACGGCTAAAGAGCAAGAAAAGGGAAGAAAAAATACAAAGAGCAACGCCCGAAAGCAGGGGGATAAAATCCGAGCTGATTACGCAGATGCTGAAGCGCCTTGAAAACGAGGAGCGCGCAAACGTGCGGTGTATAGGCGTTTGGGCGAATGGTAGCGTTATCTGCGAGGCGTCCTCGCTGGGTTACGACTTTGAGAACTGGTGTCTTACACATTCAATGTGCAAGACGGTTACAGGGATTGCAACAGGCATCCTGATAGACGAGGGAAAGCTTTCTCTCGACACTCCGATATATACGTTATTTGACGGCGAGCTGCCCTCGCCATTGAACGCAAGGGTAAAGCAAATTACAGTCCGTCATCTTCTTACGATGAGTAGCGGAAGCACGTTTAACGAGATGGGGCTCCTCACCTCTGAGGACTGGGTGCGCTCGTTTTTTGAAGCGCCCATCGATTTTGAGGCGGGAAAGCGCTTTGCGTATAACAGTATGAATACCTATATGCTTTCCGCAATAGTTAAAAAGGTTACGGGAGAGGGACTTTCCGACTTTTTGCGTCCGAGGTTGTTTTTGCCGTTGGGCGTGCCCGATTATATTTGGGAGACCTGCCCGAAGGGAATTGAAAAGGGCGGTTGGGGGCTTTATATCACCCCTGAAACGATGCTTAAGCTCGGCTCTCTGTTCGTTAATAACGGCAGATACGGAGGACGTCAAATAGTTTCATCGGCTTGGATAGAGCAGATGAAAACGAGGCAGATAGTCGTTTCTGACGAGACGAGAAGCTTTGATTACGGATATCAGATGTGGGTTGGACGGAATGGCGAATGTTGCCTTTTTAACGGTATGTTCGGTCAGAATATTTTGGTATATCCGAAAAAGAGTATAGTAGTCGCCGTCACCTCGGCAAATTCCGAGCTGTTTCAAAGAGGCGGAATGTTAGAGATTATTACCGACACCTTTGGCGGAACTAACGAGACGGTATATACGAAAAAGAGGAAGAATCGCAGCTCGTATAAGGAGCTGTTAAAAGCGCAAAAAAGCTTTTTTGAGAAGCGCGGTTGGATAGAAGCGATACGTCCTAACGCAATATCGCGCCTTTTTGGAAAATTGTTCTCGGCTTCAATAGATAAATTGCCGAGCAACGTCAAGGACGTTTCGGGGAAAACCTATTATTTTGGGGAAAATAATATCAGCTTTATGCCGATGATACCCTCTATTATGCAGAACAATTTCGGCGAGGGTATAAGCGAGCTTTCATTTCTTATTGAATATAAAAAATTCTTCGTCGTGTTCAAGGAGGGTATTGAAAGCTTCAAAATTCGGCTCGGCTTTACTAAGCCGATAAAAAACGTAGTCGATATAAGAGGCGAAAAATATCTCATATCGGCATGGGCGCAGCTTTATTTGGGAGAGGAAAACCGACGTCGAATGAAAATAGAACTTATATTTTCCGAGGTTCCTACCCTGCGCCGTATAGAGCTTTGCTTTGACGATACGGGCGTTAGCGCCTCTATGCTCGAGTTGCCCGGCAAAGATGTGGTGAACGATTTTGTTGAAAACTTAAAATCAGTAGCCCCCAAGAGCGGTATGTTGGTAAATATGATAAAGCCACAGTTAGATAAAGAATACGTAATGGCGAAAATCTCCTCGCGCTTTGAGCCGCGCCTCTACGCAACGCTTAACAAATAGGCGCGAGCATAGCGTTGACCGATAGCTCGCGCCAAATCACGCCGAAAGGCGTGGATGAAATCTTCAATCTTCGATTTCAGATGAAATCAAATCCACCCATCCGCGTCGAGCGGATTTCACCCCGCGAAAGCGGGATTTCATCGTGAAACGATTTCACCCACCC
>JAZNBK010000052.1:0-20404 GCA_045587025.1 Eubacteriales bacterium | reverse complement strand
GCGTGTGCTTGTCGTGGCGGCGCGCAGCGCCGCCACTTGTATCAAGACAAGCACACGCCACGGCGCCAAAAGGATAATTGATAAATTTTACATAATCACTTATAAAAAATGATTGACTATGAACTCCAGATATGATATAATTACATTATGATTTTTGAAGGAGGAGTTTATGTCTAAATTGAAATTATCTGTATCTGTTTCTGATTATTTAGATAAAATATTAGACAATGCCAATGACTATTTAACAAAAACATTCTCCGATGAGCAAGTTGAAACACTATTGAAAAGAGTTACTCCTTTAAAAATGACATGCTCTTCTATCGAAAGTTTGGTAAGAGATTGGATAGAAATCTATATAAATTTTACAAAAGAGATATACCAAGAAGAAACTTCCGCACCCAACAAAAAGCTTTGTCGGTTTATAAATTCTAAAGATGACGGCATAAAAATAGTATGGGGGGACTGCCTTAAAGTACTAAAAGGACTTCCTTCCGAAAGCATCGGACTTATGGTGACCTCTCCGCCATATTATAACGCTAGAGATTATTCTCAATGGGAAAATTTAGAATTATATCTAGAAGATATGCGAAAAGTAATCCGAGAATCGTATAGAGTTTTAGACAATCATAGAGTGTTTGTGTTTAATGTTGGTGACATATTTGATAATGATAATATAACTACGAAATCAGTCTGGGGTAAGAGAAGAATTCCACTTGGTGCATATTTTACAAAAATTTTCGAGGAAGAAGGCTTCACCTTTGTTGATGACTTTATTTGGGACAAGGGTGAGGTTCAAAGCCAACGTCAAAAAAATGGAAACAATCCATATCCATTTTATCAATACCCGTTGAATTGTTATGAACATATACTTATATTTCATAAACATAGAAATGACCCTGTTAGATATCCGTGTCCCGTTTGTGGTTTTTTACAAGTTAATGGTAACGCATATTCTGAAATTGGTGTAAAAAGTTGGGAATGCAAGAATGAAAATTGTTTCCAAAGAAGCAAATCTAACAGAGGAAAACGTTTTTCTATAAAATCCATGATGATGCAAGGCAATCACACAAAGTCAGCAGAAATACCGCAAGAGTTTATTTCAAAGTGGCGCAGAGATATTGTTAAAATATCGCCAGTTATAAAAATCAATTCAAAAGGCGAGAATACTCTCGGTCATACTGCTCCATTTCCTGTTGAAATTCCAGAGTTTGCTACAAGAATGTATTCCTATCCGGGCGATATAGTACTGGATCCATTTGGCGGAAGTTTTACATCTGTTATAGCTGCGCAAAAACTTAATAGAATAGGAGTCGGCATAGAATTAAACAAAGAAATGTTTGCAGAAAGCAGTTTGAAAAATTTAAGTAAACATATTAGCA
The DNA here is from genome assembly GCA_045587025.1 of Eubacteriales bacterium. Taxonomy (GTDB): domain Bacteria; phylum Bacillota; class Clostridia; order Oscillospirales; family CAG-272; genus UBA1740. The sequence goes on along the minus strand of JAZNBK010000052.1, from coordinate 19,025 downwards.
ATAAGAAGTTTTCGGAGATGGATTATGAGTAATAGTGTAGAAGAAACTAAAAAATTAGTCATAGGATTGTATGGGGAAATGCAGCTTTCTATGTTGCTTCACGATTTAGGTTGGCAAGTTCACAGGGCATATATTGATGAGGGTATTGATTTCACTATAACAAAATATTGGTGTCCTAAATGTCAAAAATATAGTAATCAATACATAAGACACACGAGATACAATAATAAAAACGCAAAATGTGTTACCAATTTATGTGAGCATTGCAAAGAAACAGAGTTAAATGTAATTTCTCGTTATTTACAAGTAAAAACATCGGAAGGTGTTGAATCATCAAATCCAGACGAAAGAAAATTCAGTTTTCATCCTAAAATTCGATATGATATGGGTGATAATGTATATTATGTTTGGATTGCAGTGTTTAGCAATAAGCTTGATAAAAAATGTCATTTTTATATATTCAACACAAAAGATGTATCAAAATTTGATAATATTGGCATAGATACATATCAAATTACAGATAACCAAAAAACCACTTTAACAATAGATAAAAATGGTAGAATAAAAAACAGTGGTATTATTTACGATTATTCGTGTTTTAACGATGAATTTTATATGAATTTTGGCATACTCGATTAAAAAGTTATGATATTTCGGGCGGGAAACAAAAGTTCAATTTACGCCTTATATACTTCACCAAAATAAGATAGGCACTCTCAAGGAGTGCCTATCTTATTTTGTGTTGCGATATAAAATGAAAGCCCGTTTTTGTTTTGTTCTCAATTATTGTCATAAATCCGAATTTAGCGGCATATTCTTTACTAAAAGAAAAAGTAAAGGAGCATTTTATGGACAAAACAAACGTTTTTTCACAAGGGGGCGCAAATATACAAAGTGATTTGGCAGGGGAAAATATTTTTTGTGAGTGCTCGGGAGAATTTACTCTGCCCGACTATCTGCCCGAAATAAGAAAGATCATAAGAATTGATAGCAAAGCGATTCCCTCGGGGAAGTTTTTAAGCTCAAGCAAGGCGGAATTCGCAGGAATAGTCGCCTACACCATTATCTATTCCGGCGCAGAGGGAGAGCTCGCCTCAAGCTCTCTTTCCTGTGATTATGAATTTTCCTACAATATTCCCTCGAGTGACATCGGAGATTTGTCGATAATCGTCGATACAGAGCTTGACAACACCGTCTGCCGTCTATCAGGTCCGAGAAAGCTTTCACTGCGCAGTTCTATCAAAAACAAGGTCCATATATACGCAAACAGTAGCATAAAAGAGATTTCAGACGATTTATTACATATTGAAAAGCTCTCGGAAAACGTTCTCTCCTCTGTAACGAAATGCGGCGGCTCGGGAGAATTCAACCTCTCTGACAGTATGAATATAGACGATGCGTCGACCGAAGAGCTGCGCGCAAGCTATATCCGAGCAGAGATACTCGTAAGAGAGGCGAGAGTGAGCGCAAATTCCGTTTTGTGCCGCGGGGACGTTCTTTTAAAATGCGTCTGCACTCTAAACGGCGCAGAGCCGATTACCGTCTCCCGTAAAATTCCCTTCGAGGAGAGTATCGTCGCAGACGGAGCTATCGAGGGAGACAGCTGTATCGCCTACGGAAGATGCAACTCGGCGACGGTATCAGTTTCAGACAACGGAACGGGCGGATGTATCCTTAATTTTGACGTTAACGCAGAGCTTGAAGGTGAGTGCGTTCGCAACGAAAAAATAACGATAGTACGCGACCTTTATTCGACCGACTGCGCCGTCATTCCCGTTTATAAGGACGTAATCTTCACAGAATCGCTCGGCGCCTGCATGGGCAATTATACGGTAAGCGCATCAAGGCAAAGAAGCGAGGATGAGCTTGACATAACGTCTATTATAGATACGAACGGCAAAATCGAGATAAAGGAAACGTTTCAGCGGGACGGCAGAGCGATAGTTACGGGCGAATGTAAAATAGATATGCTCACAGGCGCTTTTGGTGAAGAAAAAAGCGAATACGGCTCTTCTTCTGTGATTATTCCCTTCAAAATCGAAACGGACCTGCGCGCTCTGCCGAGCGACAACTTAAAATTTGACTGCCACGCCGAATTGGTCTCCTCACACGGACGCCTCGACCAAAGCTCTATCGGCGCTGACGCGGAAATATTTATCGCTATAAAGTGCTCACGCCCTGTATGCCGTGCAACTATCGACTCTATCACCTTAGATGAAGCGCAGAAACGCGACAAAAACGCAAGTAAAATATTAGTCGTTTACCCTGAAGGCAACGACACCCTTTTCAGTATTGCAAAAAGGTATCAGGTGAGCTACGCCGAGCTTGCAAGGATAAACGGACTGCCCGACAGCGCTATAGAGTCGCCGAACGGAACTCACTCTATAGACGGAATTACCCACCTTATCATACCGTAAAATTCAACAGGAAAAGGACCGGTTCTCTCTTTGTAGATACCGGTCCTTTGTTTTTATATTGGCTTTAGTTTTCCCAGTTATGAAAAACGTTCTGAACGTCATCGTCGTCGTCGAGCTTTTCAAGCAACAATTCGAGCATTCTGACGTCCTCCTCGTCGGTGACCTCTACATAGGTAGAGGGAATCATCGTGCGGTCGGATGAGTCGATTTTATAACCGAGCTTCTGGAGCGCCTCGGTTACTGCGGAGAGGTCGTCGGTCTCGGTATAAATTGAATACACGCCGTCCTCGCCCTCGAAATCGGAAGCGCCTGATTCGAGCGCATCCTCCATCAGCTTTTCCTCATCAATTTCCTTATCCTCGTCCACTATTTCGATAAGTCCCTTTTCGGTAAACATAAAGCTGACGCAACCGTTCTGTCCCATATTTCCATGGAATTTGCTGAAATAGGAACGGATATTGCCCGCCGTTCTGTTTCTGTTATCGGTAGCAGTCTCGACGATAACCGCAACGCCCGAGGCGCCGTAGCCCTCGTAGGTTATCTCTTCATAATTAATGCTTTCATCGGAAGAAAACTTCTTGATAATTCTTTCGATATTATCGTTAGGCACGTTGTTTGCCTTCGCCTTTGAAATGAGGTCGCGGAGCTTTCCGTTTGTATTGGGGTTAGGGCCTCCTGCACGGATAGCTACCGCCATTTCCTTACCTATTCTCGTAAAGACCTTCGCTTTTTGCGCATCGGTTTTTTCTTTTTTTCTCTTAATATTATTCCATTTACTATGTCCTGACATCGTTTTTCTCCCTGAATTATATCTTTTCGGTTTTTTTCATACAAATAAGCTCGAGCGCCTTACCAAGCACCTGGCGAGTGCAAGCAGTGAGCTTCACACGTTGCTCTCTTACGCCACTGTCGGCGCAGGAGAGTATCTGACAATTATGATAGAAGCGGTTAAATACAGCGCAGAGGTCGAGTATATATCTCGTAATCAAGGACGGCTCGTACTGCGCTATGGCATCCGAAACGCTGTCGGGGAAAAGCGCAAGTATTTTCACAAGCTCTTTTTCCTCCTCGCAAAGCTCGCTACCACTCATTTTACCTACATTCTCGGATTTTTCAAGTATGCTACAGGTTCTCGCATAGGTATACTGCGCATAGGGGCCTGTGTTTCCGTCAAAGGAAAGAGCGTCCTCGAGAATAAAGTTTATATCTCTCATACGGTTATTGGAAAGATAGTGGAATACAATTGCGCCGACACCAACCGCCTCGGCAATATCGTCACGCTCTGCGAGCGTCGGATTTTTCTCCTTCGTAATAGCTTTTACCTTCTCTATCGCCTGAGCGAAAAGCTCTTTGAGCAGAATTACGTTGCCCGTTCTCGTCGCGAGCTTCGCTCCGTTTATGCTCACCGTACCGTACGGAACGTGGACGAGCTTATCGCTCCAATCATATCCCATAAGCTCAACGACCTTGAACCACTGAGCGAAGTGGAGCGACTGACCTGCGCTCGTAACGTAGATACATTTTTCAAAATCATAGGTGTTCTTACGATAAACCGCAGCCGCTATATCCCGTGTCGGGTAAAGTGTAGAACCGTCTCTCTTCAATATGAGGCAAGGAGGCATATTCCACTCCTCGAGATTTACAACGGACGCACCGTCATCGATAGTGAGGAGCTGCTTCTGCTTCATTACTTCAATCTGGGCGGGCATTTTGTCGGTGTAGAAGCTCTCGCCGTTATAGCTATCAAATTCGATACCCAAAAGACGATACGTCTTTTTATATTCGGTAATGCTTATTTCTATAAACCATTTCCAAAGAGCGATATTGTCGGCGTCATTCGCCTCTAATTTTGCAAATTCTTTTCTTGCCTCGTCGTTTAGCGTATCGTCCTTTTCCGCTTCAGAATGGAACAAGACGTAGAGCCGTACGAGCTCGTCAATTCCGCCCGTCTCAACCTCGTCCTTATTACCCCATCTCTTGTAAGCGGTAATCAGCTTGCCGAACTGCGTGCCCCAGTCGCCCAAATGGTTTATGCCGACGCATTTATAGCCGGCAAACTCGTGCAGAAGCTTCAAGGAATGTCCGATAACGGTAGTTCCGAGATGCCCGATATGGAACGGCTTTGCAACGTTTGGCGAGGAATAGTCGAGGACTACCGTCCTTCCCTTCCCGTTCATGGGAGAGCCGTAGCTCTCGCCCTGCGCCTCAATATCCGAAACGACACGAGAAGCGAAGGAAATCGGATTTATACGGAAATTGAGATATCCGTTTAACGCATTTATCTCAGAGAAGCTATCGCTCGTTATGCTCTCCGACAATGTCTCTGCAATTTTTACAGGAGAGGTACGTAAAGCCCGACTGAGCTTAAAGCAAGGCAAAGCCAAATCGCCCATAGAGGTATCGGGGGGATATTCGAGCATATCAATTATGCCGAGCTCATCGGCGTTTATGTTCGGGAAGCTTTTATTTATAGCGCCGATAAGAAGTTTTTCGGCCTCTTGTTTTATTTTTTTCATATTCTTTCCTCTTTTGAATTTATAGCTTAAATAGAGTCGCTCATTCTTACGTATTCTCTGCCGTCGGGAACGCCCTTTACAAGCTCACAGGGCACGAAGGTAGCGGCGCAAAGCGAATACGCTACGGCGACCTCGGCGTTCTCTGAAATATAGAAGGAATCCTGATGCTCAAACACCTTTATTCTCGGGACGACCTTTCCAAGCTCTATACAACGTGAATATTCCGAAATCCTCTCCATATCGAGATTATCTATCGGATAATGAAGTCGTGTGGGGCAGATGTAGCAGGCGCGGTAGGAATTATCAATGCACCAAACATCCGCGCTATTTAAAATACAGTCGCATATTTCGTCGGGAGTTGCTTCCGTCGTATCGATAACCAAAGAATAATTAAAGAGATTTTTGCAGTCAACCCCGTATTTTTCGCTATAACGCTTTCTTTCGCTCGCTTTTCTCTCTTTTATTTTATCCTTCGTCTGCTCGACGGTATCAAATTTTTCCTGCGCTCTGTTCGCAAGGAAAATGCGCGAGGCGCTTACGTCGATGTCGGTGGTGAGATATACGCTGAAATTGTTCTTCACAAAGTGCCAAGCCATACGGGAATCTATTACCATCATTTTGTCAACGTCGGAAAGAGCGACCAAGCCGTCGTCTATTTCCTTATCAAGCTCGGGATGCGTCTCCATATACTTGTTAATTTCGACGACGTCGATATTATGCTCTTGGGCTACTTTTCTCGCAATTGCGCCGGTAGAATGATACTCTGCGCCCGTGCGCTTAATTATAATGTCAGATACTGTGCTTTTTCCACTCCCAAGGTCACCTGCAAGAGAAATCTTGAAGTTCACGATTAAGCCCTCCACATAAAATTAATAAATTCTTCAAATAGATATTATACCTTAAATTTTCCGTTCTGTCAACCGATAATGCGAGATACTTTAAAATATTTGCAAAATCTTGGCAAATTTTGCTCCCGATATCCTCTTTTTTCCTGTTCCCTTTTTCGAATATACCTCAAGAGGCGTGTCAATACTTACTTTGACAAATATTCGGAGGTTTTAAATGTATAATAACAAGGTTGAAATATGTGGAGTAAACACATCAAAGCTTAAGACACTTTCGGATGAGGAGAAGAAAAGCTTGCTTTTAAGGACGAAGGAGGGGGACTCCTCGGCAAGAAACGAGCTAATCTGCGGAAATTTACGCTTAGTGCTTAGCATTATACAGCGTTTTTCAAACCGACGGGAAAATCTCGACGATCTGTTCCAGGTGGGGTGTATCGGGCTAATCAAAGCGATAGACAATTTCAATATCGAATTAGACGTGAAATTCAGCACTTATGCAGTTCCTATGATAATAGGAGAGGTAAGAAGATATCTGAGAGACAACAACTCTATTCGCGTGAGCCGTTCAATGCGAGACCTCGCTTATCGCGCGCTACAAGCGAAGGAGGAAATACAAAAGGAGAAGCAAAGAGAGGCGACCTTGGAAGAAATCGCGCAGAGCTTAGGAGAAAAGAAGGAAAACGTTTCAAGAGCTATGGAAGCCATTATAGAGCCGGTCTCTCTTTTCGAGTCAGTATATAACGACGGCGAGGAGTCGGTATACGTGATAGACCAAATTAAAAATTCCGATGACAGTGATGAAACGTGGATAGAGGATATAGCGTTAAAGGAAGCTCTGAAAAAGCTGGGAGAACGGGAGCGTTCGATTATTACCAAGCGCTTTTACAGCGGAAAAACGCAAATGGAGATAGCGAATGAAATCGGCATTTCACAGGCGCAGGTATCACGTTTGGAAAAGAGCGCCATTGATAAGATAAAGAAGGAGCTTTAATTTAATAAATAATTTGACGTAAATGATATGCCCTCCAAAAGTTATACGCTTTTGGAGGGCTTTTCAATATTAAATAGGAAAGATTTTTATTTTTTCAAAGCTTTGGGGTCGCTTGGTATGCAAAACGTTTATATTTTTACTGTTTTTGCGAATTTTAATTTATGATGCCCGTTCTGAAAGGTGTCCGGTCAGATACGGGCTTAGAATAGGGGCATAGGAAAAATTAACGGAATTTTTATGTAAATTCTAAAATTAGGTTGACAACATCCTAAAATTTGTGTATAATAATAGTGTAATTCCAAAAAGGAGGTATCAAAAATGAAGGTGAACACCAAACAAATTGTTTCGATTTCGGAAGCAAATCAGAATTTTTCCCGTGTAGCAAGGATGGCTGACAAGCACGGAGAGCTTTATATTTTCAAGAACAACAAGCCCAAATATAAGCTGTTGGATATTGATAAGGACACCTCCATCGAAATGACAGACGACGAGAAGATCGATTTTGTAGCGGCGCGTATATTGAAGCTTTATCGCCCAGCTTTTGAGGAACTTGCAAAGTAAATTGAAAATTGAAGGTTGAAATTTGAAAATGATTAAGTTTACAGAAGAAAAAGTTTTACTTTTACACAAGCTTATTACCGAAGAAACGGGCGGCGACCCAAATGTAAGAGATATTGCGCTTCTCGACAGCGCGCTCGAATCTGCATTTGCGACTTTTAACGGTCAGGAATTGTATCCCACAAAGCAAGAAAAGGGAGCGCGTATTGGCTTTTCACTGATTTCCAACCACGTCTTTGTGGACGGGAACAAGAGAATCGGAATGTATGTTCTGCTTACCTTCCTTGAGACAAACGGAGTCAAGCTCCGCCCCACAAATGCCGAGGTCGCTCGTGTCGGTCTTGCCGTCGCGGCAGGAGAGATGAACTATGAGGAATTGCTTGATTGGATTTTGGATAATGAGGTATGAAAACAAATAATATTAGACCCGCAGAGATGCAAAAAGCTTATCTCTGCGGGCTTTTTTGTTGTAATAGCCAACCTTTTCTTTGAAAATGTTGGCTATTACAATATGAGTCATGACTTTCAACTTTCCATTTTATGCCGCCGAATCCTAAATGATTTGATACTTTATGTCATGAATTGATGCTCGCATTCAGCATATTCTCAATGAATATCCCGTAGCCCTCGGTGGAGTTCGCGACCATAACGTGAGTGACGGCGCCGACAAGCCGTCCGTTTTGAATAATTGGCGAACCGCTCATTCCCTGCACTATTCCGCCCGTTTTTTCTATCAACGCCTCATCGGTCACCTTCACCGTAAAGCACTTCGTTCCCGTCGCCTGATAATTTATATTTAAAATTTCTACGTTATATTCCTTTACGCCCTCGCTATCCAACGTACAGCGTATTGTAGCAGGGCCGTTTTTTACCTCATCCTTATAGGCGATGGGCATAAGCTCGTCTCGCTTTACTTCGGGCGCGGGCGTTAAAACTCCGAAAACTCCGCAGTCGCAATTCGTAAACAATACGCCTATCTTGTTCTGCTTCAGATATCCTCTTATTTCACCCGGCTTTCCTGCCATTCCTTTTACAATTCCCGTCACTCCAACGTTGGTTACTATTCCCTTTGAAAGAGGCAGCAATTCGCCCGTATCTATATCGTAAATGCCATGTCCAAGGCCTCCAAAGGTCCCATCCTCAGGTCTTATATAGGTCATCGTTCCTATTCCTGCCGTATTATCTCTCACCCAAATCCCGAGCTTATACTTTTCGCTTTCGTGAGAATAAATCGGCTTTAGCTTTAATTCTATCTGTTTTCCCTCTCTCGTACAGGTAAACGTGAGAGGTTTCCCCTCGGAATGCTCTATCGCAGAGGTTACGTCTATTACCCTTTTTACCGTTTCTCCGTTTATTTTCGTTATTATATCCTTTTCTCTCAAGCCGCCGTCATAAGCGGGGCGAAACACTTTTCCCCCCTCTGAAATCTCGGCCGTGCCTGCGACGATAACTCCGTCTATCATCATCTTAACTCCAAAGGCACTACCGCCCGGACATAGCATTATAAGCTCCCTTTGGCTACCCTTTTTAGCGTTTTCGCGCGCCGCAAGAGAAACCTGAGTAGTTAAAAGAGCGCCGATTAAAACGGCTACGCAAATTACGATATATTTTAATGAAAATCTTTGTATTTTCCTACGCATAAACCCACCTTGCATCCTTACCGTCAAGGTGGATGCTCCTTTAAAAATTATTTTTATATTCATAATGTGTTCAGTATGGTTTTCTTTATGTGTAGTAAAAAACGAGATTAAGTAAAGAAAGTGGAAATTGAAACAAAATTTTATTTAAAAGCGCCCAAAAGGAATTAACCCTTTGGGCGCTTTACGCTTCTATTATTTTTACAAAATCAGGCAACGAGCATATAGCAAATGAGCGGTATAAAGCTGAAATTTTCCTCCGAATATGAGGAAAAGACGACGCTTGTGGTACAAACCGTTTCCATTTTTGCTTTCACCGCAAGGCGAGAGCTCTCTCGCTCAAGCTCTATTGAAAATCCGCTTGCCCTTGCAATTTCGACACAGTAATCCATTATAAACTGAGGAATTTCCGCATTGCCGTTATTAGCTGTAATAATCGTATAAAATCCGTCCAATTCCTTTTTATACGAAATAGTCGGCTCAAATGAATTTTTGCACAGATAATGCGCGAATATCGAAAATACCGCTACGTATCCTCTGCTACCTACGCAAACGGAGCCGACGGCTTTTTCCCTATCCGCTTCGGCAAATATAATTTTGTTCGAAATTTCATTTTTTATTATCGAGCATAAAAACGTATAAAGATACGCAAAGATATGCTCCTTCCTTATTACGTTTTCCTTATCTATAAGCGAAACTAACATTTCAAGTATTGAAGAAAAATGCTTCGCCTCTTTCTGCCCTTCGGCAGAAAACAGATAATTTATCCTATACTCTCTGCCGCAAAGCTCAAGCTTGTTTTCGGATATAATGAACTTATCGGTTTCCTTCGGCTTTTTGCCGTAAACCAGCTCTCCGTTTTTATCCAAAACGTAAATGGCTTTCGGCACGACGTCATAAAATGAATTACCGCCTGACATATTTACCTCTTAATATTCTATCTCTGCAAAATTCAATGATTTAAAATAATCTGTAAAAGCTATGCTGTTCTGCAAGCTTTCCTTACATTTTTCAAAGGATTTATAAAACTCGTTATTTATATAAAGCTCCGCTATGCGCTCATAATTTTTATCTGTCTCCAGATAAGCTTCATCCTTCTCCATTACATATACTATATACGCTCCGTAATAGTTCTCGATAATGTCGCTGTATTCTCCCGCTTTAAGCGAAAACGCAGCGTCGGTTATCTCCTTCATATCCTGAGGATCGAGCGTGTATCTTCCTATATAAAAGCCGTTCTCTATCTCATCGGCGCTCGAGCCGGAGGAATACTGAACTAAAATTTTCACTATATCAGAATAGTTCTCTGCGTCCTTCATCGCCGTGTGCGCCTTTTTCACCAATTGCAAGTCCTGCTCTGCGCTAAAATATTCGGAATAGAAATATTGCCTGTAAAGCCAAGTTATATGGACACATTCATCACTGTTAAAAAATTCATAGACGTCCTCCGTCGTATGCTCTGATTCCGCTATTATCTTTTCCAAAAGAATTTCTTCGCATATAGAATATCTCATAATTAAGCGACTGACGCTATCGTTCATATGCATCTGCTTCAAATAATTCAGATATTCCTTATGTGAGGAATGTCCCGCTACGATATCACCGTTAATAACTCCGCCCTCGACGCTTATTTTTACAAGCTCGTTTATTCTCTCTTCTATTTCGTCGGAATAGATATCTATTCCGTTTACGCCGCAAAGGGTAAACATAGCGTAGATATCGCATATCTGAGGGATTATCATATCTATCGCCTTCTGACGATATTCAGGCGCTTCGCTACCGAGCCAAACGCCGCTGTCTCCTCCGTCGATTACATCTTTATTCGTGAGGAAAAACGTGCGAAAAAGCTCGTAGGGAACGGCAAATTCTCCAAGATTAAAGACCGTCTCCGCCTCTTCCTTCGTAGACGGCACCGGCTTATAGCTCTTTTCGCCACAGGATATTAACAATAAAAGCATACTAAGCGCCAAAATTATTGCAAAAATCTTTTTTATCATTTCATCGTCCTCGTAGATTTTTATATTTGTATTTTATCAGATAATTGTGAATTTATTTTTAATAAAACATATTTTTGATTATTTAAAGCAAATACTCTTCCTTTTTTTGAAAAAATGTGATACAATATACACATAAATATCGTTAAGGAGTTTTATTATGGATGATTTATATACCGTAGCCCTTTCGGATATCATTAAAGAACTCACCCTTGAAAGCATATATCTGCCTCAATCGGCGGAGAAAATCCTCATCGGCTGCACCCGTGTAAACAGACCGGGGCTTCCGCTCGCCGGATTTTTTGACCACTTTGAGCCGGAGAGGATACAGATAATCGGCAAGGTGGAGGACTTATATCTGAACAGTCTTCCGCTCGAGGAAAAGAGAAAACGCCTGAAAGCTTTCTACGCCTCAAAGCCGGTAGCAGTTATAGTAACGACAGCAATAGAAATAAGCGAACTTACGCTGACTGTCGCCGAGGAATACGGTGTTCCAGTCCTCAGAACGAAGGACAACACAAGCTCGTTTATGGCGGCGCTTATAGCATATCTGAATCTTAAGCTAGCGCCGAGAATAACTCGCCACGCCGTTTTGGTAGAGGTATACGGAGAAGGTGTTCTGCTCTTGGGAGACAGCGGAGTAGGTAAGAGCGAAACCGCTATCGAGCTCGTAAAGCGCGGGCATCGACTTATAGCGGACGACGCCGTTGAAATAAAACGGGTGTCCAAAAAAACGCTCGTCGGTGAAGCGCCTGAAATAATCAGACATTACGTAGAGCTTCGCGGCGTCGGAATTATAGACGTCAGACGGCTATTCGGTATGGGCGCAGTTAAAGAATCTGAAAAAATAGATTTAATCGTAAATCTCGAGCCGTGGGTCCAGGGCAAGATGTACGACCGCCTCGGTCTCGACGAACAGTTTACCGAAATTTTGGGTATAGATATTCCTTCTATGACTATCCCCGTCCGCCCCGGAAGAAACCTTTCGATTATAATCGAAATCGCAGCGATGAACAACCGTCTGAAGCGTATGGGCTACAATACAGCCGAGGAATTTAACAATAGATTAATGGAATCTATGGGTATTTAATCTTTTCAAAAATAAATTGAGGAGCTCAATACATTTGAGCTCCTCTTTGCTTTTATCTGCTTATTTTTTTTTCGGCTTATCCGAATAATAATGATTATAATATCTTTTACTACCATAGCGATATCCGTATTTGCTATAATAGCGCCTATAATGTCCAATACCTGACGTTTTAGGATTAACGTCATTCAAAACAAAACCTGCGATATTAGACTTCGCCTGCTTTATTATATTGACTATCTCCTCAATTTGTTGAGATTTATCTCTGCCGCAACGCACGACGATAACGTACGAGGTAATATATTCCGCAGGAACTACTGCGTCAATTACTACGTTCGCAGGCGGAAAATCTATAATAATAACGTCATATTTTTGCTTCAACGAGGTAAGCAATTTTTCCATATTCTCGCCCGCCAACAGTTCCGTCGGGTTCGGGGGAATACGTCCTGCGGTAATCAAATCTAAATTTTCTATCCGTGTATTGGTTACCAATTTTTCAAAGCTTTCGCTAAGTCCTGCGAGAAGCTCGCTCATTCCGTCAAGATTTTCGATACCGAAAATCTTATGCTGCACCGGCTTTCTCAAATCGCAGTCAAGCAGAACGACCTTTTTTCCAAGCTGTGCAAACGCCTGAGAAATATTTGCGGAGAAAATTGATTTTCCCGCCTCCATATCAGAGCTAGTAATAGCGTATACAGGGCATTTTTCGCCATTTCCGGTATACTGCATATTCGTTCTTATAGTTCTGAAGGATTCGGTTAGCGCAAAAGGAGAATTTTCATTAATTAGAGCATTATTATATTTTCTTTGGCTCATTATTTATTTCTCCTTTTCGTCTTTTTCAGGGGTGCACCCATATCAATTGTGGGAACACAACCAAGTATAGGAAGCCCAAATTTCTGTAGGTCTTCCTCAAAATGTATACGAGTATCAAACATTGCTCTTAAAAGGAACGCGCCAAATACCAATACTGCTCCAATAAAAGCGGCAAATATTACGTTTTTTACCAAGCTGGGAGATTCGGGTGATAGCGGAACGGTAGCTGAATTTAACACCTTTACGTTACCCGCTTCAACGAATTTAATAATCTCGTTCGGTCCTATTTCTTCTATCGTTCTGGCAATCTCGTACGCAATCATTGGATCGTGATCGGTAACCTTAACGTAGAATGCCTCGCCTCCCATAGATGAAACGCTTATCATAGAACGAATCTTTTGAGGCCTATAATCGATGCCGGATTCTTCAGCTACAGTCCTTAAAAAGCTATCGCTATTTTTGATAACAACTGAATATGAGTCAATAAGTGTCTTAGCCGCATCGAGCTCTGTATTCAAATAATGCGCGGTAGAGCGATCTGTAACAACGTAAAACTTAACCGTAGAAGAATAGGTCTTGCTAACAAAAAATGATGTATAAAGCGCGGAAGCTAAAGAAAATATTAAAGCAACAAGAATAATAAAAATCCAAGATTTTCTAAGCACACTGAAAAAGTCAATATTTCTCTCAAAGACAGAGCTGTTTTTTTCTTCCATATTTTCTCTCCTTTTAAATTTATATAGACTATTTAAATCAAAGGTCAGTTAGCGGCATCTACTATTGCAGTAAACTTATCCGTCTTAAGCGATGCGCCGCCGATAAGTCCTCCGTCAACGTTTTCCTTTGCGAGAAGATCCTTTGCGTTAGCGTCGTTCATGGAGCCGCCGTATTGAATTATAATTTCCTTCGCCGCCTTTTCACTGTAAAGACCTGCAATTACGTTTCTGATAATACCGCACGCCTCGTCTGCCTGCTCGGGAGTAGCCGTGAGCCCCGTTCCGATAGCCCATACCGGCTCGTATGCGATAATTATATTTTTGAGGTCCTCCTCGGGAATGCCCGCGAAGTCAAGCTTCGTCTGCATTGAAACGATTTCCTCGGTAATTCCCGCCTGTCTCGCTTCAAGAAGCTCGCCCAAGCAAAGAATAACCTTCAAGCCGGCTGCAAGAGCCGCCTTCGTTCTGAGGTTCACGGTCTCGTCTGTCTCTGCGAAATACTGACGGCGCTCGCTGTGTCCTACTATAACGTACTCAACGCCCGTCTCTTTGAGCATTTCGGCAGAAATTTCACCCGTATACGCGCCGTTCGGCTTGAAGTGAACGTTCTGCGTTCCGATTTTGATGTTCGTGCCGTTCGCCGCTTCTACCGCAGTAGCGATATCTACGAAGGGAACGCAGAGGACGATGTCGCATTTATCCTTTCCCTTCACCATAGGCGCAAGCTCTGCAATAAAGCTCTTTGTCTGTGAGGGAGTCATATTCATTTTCCAGTTTCCTGCAATTACGGTTCTTCTCATAGTTACACCTCTAAAAATTATTTATCCAAAAGACAAGCTACGCCGGGAAGCTCCTTACCCTCAAGGAACTCGAGAGAAGCTCCGCCGCCTGTGGAGATATGCGTAATCTTATCCGCAAAGCCAAGCTGCTCACAAGCCGCAGCGGAGTCACCGCCGCCTACAATGGTGATAGCGGAGGAATCTGCCAATGCCTGCGCAACTGCGATAGTTCCCTTAGCGAGAACGGGGTTCCCAAATACGCCCATAGGTCCGTTCCAGACGACCGTAGCGGCGCTCTTTGCTGCATCTGCAAAAAGCTCGCGCGTCTTAGGACCGATATCCAATCCCATTTTGGTTTCGGGAATAGCAGAGGAAGCAACTATCTCTGTTTCTATTTCAGCATTGTCGATAGGATCGGGGAAATCCTTCGTAATAACTGTATCAATGGGAAGAAGAAGATTAACTCCGTTTTCTTCCGCCTTTTTCATCATATTTTTGCAGTAATCTATCTTCTCTGAATCGAAGAGAGACGTACCGATGCTATAGCCCTTAGCAGCGAGGAAGGTATACGCCATACCGCCGCCTATTATCAAGGTATCAACCTTTGTGAGAAGGTTGTCGATTACGTTAAGCTTATCAGCGACCTTTGCGCCGCCGAGAATAGCGACGAAGGGACGAGCGGGATCTGCGAGCGCCTTACCCATAATGCCGATTTCCTTCTGAATAAGGTAACCGCAAACTGCAGGTAGATAATCTGCAACGCCCGCCGTAGTTGCGTGCGCTCTGTGAGCGGTACCGAACGCATCGTTTACGTATACGTCGGCAAGAGATGCAAGCTCTTTTGCAAAGTCGGGAGCGTTCTTCTCTTCTCTTGCGTCAAAGCGTACGTTTTCAAACAAAACGACGTCTCCGTCCTTCATAGCGGCGATCTTCGCCTTTGCGTCCTCGCCTACGATATCAGAAGCGAACACGGTCTTTACGCCAAGCTCGTTCAATTTATCAGCAACGGGCTTCAAGGAATATTTGGTTCTGTCCTTTTCTGCTTTCTTGAGCGCGTCGGCTTTTGCCTGCGCCTGCTCTGCTTCGGGGAGCTTTTCGATAGCTTTCTTTTCCTTTTTGGTTAAGCCGAAGCCCTCGGTGAATATATTGTGGGGCTTGCCCATATGGGAGCACAAAATAACCTTTGCGCCCGCGGAAATTAAATACTTGATAGTAGGAAGCGCTTCAACGATTCTCTTATCGCTTGTAATTACGCCGTCCTTCAGCGGAACGTTAAAGTCGCAACGCGCCAAAACTCTTTTGCCAGAGACATCAATATCTTCAATTGTTTTCTTGTTATACATGGGAGGTACTCCTTAAAAAATAAAATTTAGCTCAAATTAGTATACCATAATATTATATTTTAGTCAATACCCAGTTAGAAATTTATCAATTTAATTTCATTTTTTGTTTTTTTGAAACAATCCGCCTTATCTTATTGCTTTTTTCGTTCTTTTGAGGTATAATTGTGTTACTCAGGGCTTGTAAAGGAAGAAATTATGAGAACGTTTGAAACAGAATATTTTAAGCAAGAGCTTTTTAAAATCTTTGAGATAAATAAAATCGATTCGCTATTAAACGACGAGATAGCAAAAAAATTTGCGGTTTTAACCGAGATTATGCTATGCGAAAATGAAAAATACAATCTCACGGCAATAAAGGAGCTCGACAAGATAATATTGCTCCACTATGCTGACAGCGTCGCAAAAGCTTCTCTTTTTGAAGAGAACGCTACCGTAATCGACGTCGGCTGCGGCGCGGGCTTCCCCTCCGTTCCGTTAGCAATATGCCGCCCTGATTTGAAGATAACCGCCTTGGATTCTACGGCGAAAAAGGTCAATTACGTTGATATGGTATCAAAAGAGCTCTCACTCGGTATAAATGCGATATGCGCAAGAGCGGAGGAAATTTCGAAGGTGGGCGCAGATAACTGCTTGCGTGAAAAATTCGATTTTGCTACGGCGAGAGCGGTCGCCGACCTATCTGTTTTAAGCGAGCTTTGTATTCCTTTTGTAAAGCCAAACGGAAAATTTATCGTTATGAAGGGCAAAAACGGAAACGAGGAGCTCGACAGAACGAAGGATGCCATTTCAGTTTTAGGCGGAGAGATACGAGAGGTAGAGGATTTCGTCCTTGTGGATAAAGCAGACGTGATTTACGAGCGAGTATCCGCCGTAATTGAAAAGTATAGGCATACGCCAAAAGAATATCCCAGAAATTATTCGCAGATACAAAAGAAGCCGATAAAGCGCAATTAGACGTAAAAAAACCAACGTCATGTATAAAATGCCGCGCGTTAGCATAAACTTTATTATATCGGAAAATACATTTGACAAAAACCAAAAATAAAATCAAAAGGTATTGACAAATGGAAAAATAGGTGATATAATATTAGGGTAACGTGAGCGAAGCTCGATGTTAATTAAGCCGGAATGGCGGAATTGGCAGACGCCCGGGACTTAAAATCCCGTGAGATTTATCATCTCGTACCGGTTCGACCCCGGCTTCCGGCACCATGTATCACGGAGCAAGTCACATCAGTTTGATTGTTCCAGACTGAATTCGGTGCAAATCCGAAGTCCGTGTCGTTAATATCGCGGGGTAGAGCAGCCTGGTAGCTCGTCGGGCTCATAACCCGGAGGTCGTGAGGTTCAAATCCCACCCCCGCAACCAAAAAATCCAACTCTTTCGAGTTGGATTTTTTCATTTGTGCCGTTAGGCACAACATCATTTGCGTGACACACGCAACATCATTTCGAGCGAAGCGAGAACATCATTGCCGCTCGCGGCACAAATGAATGATGTTGAGGCGTTGCCTCAAATGAAGTTGCTTTCGGCAAATGATGTGGGCTTGCGCCCAACGATGTTGTGCTTCGCACAAACGGAATTGAGCCGTTCGCTTTGTGCGCTGAAATAAAGTTGATTTTCAGTCGAAAGTATGATATAATTATTTCAAGGAAGGCGGTGGTATCGTGAGAGAGGATAAGCTCGGTAATCTTTCAATGGAATTATCCGTTGATATTTTGCAACTGACAAAAGAGTTACGAGCAAAACGCGAAAACGTCATATCCAATCAAATAGGCAGAAGCGCAACGAGTATTTGTGCCAACATTGCCGAAAGCAAATACGCTCACGGTCGCGCCGACTTTATTGCAAAGCTTGAAATATCACTTAAAGAAACCAACGAAACAAGCAAGTGGCTCGAAATGCTATGGAAAAGTGAGTATATTGATGAGCAGAGATATAAAACACTCGATCGTAAATGTTCGACGATAAGATTTTTGCTTGTAAAATCTATTACCACGTCTAAGGAAAATTTGAAATCAAAAAACAATAAATAATTTTCCCCAAAACCCCTGGACTTTCCGCTTTCTTTCGGTATAATGTGTGTTACCACACGAAAGGAGAGCGAAAATGCCAAACTTAAAGCCATATTATCAAGTAAAATTAGCCCTACTTACGTACAAAGCATCTTTTTCAACGGTCCCACGAAAGACAAGGCAGAATTTGGCGTGAAGCCGATTTTGATTTTATTGATGGGTACAGAAACAGCAAAAGAATTCTATACTCTAACGACGGCTTGATATTTGTAAGTTATGATCATACGCAAACCTTTTATGAATTAGTAAAGTGAGGTGGATTTATGTTAGATACGTACAGATACAAGGTAGATTTTAGAGAAGTCAAATACTATATTGACATCCATGAAATTCTGAAACGCGATTTAGAGTTTCCTGACTATTATGGAGGAAACACAGATGCGTTATGGGATTGCCTTACCGATATGTTGGGAGATCCTTCATATATAGAAATTTTCGGTTTTGAATATGTCCAAAAAAGATATAAAAGTGAGTGGGATAGCATTGTCAGAATTTTCAAGAAAGCTAAACATGCCTATAACGATAAATATTCAGATAGATTTTTTGTTACTATAGTTCATCAAGACGGAACTCGAGAAGAAATTAAATAATTATTAAGCGTTAAGGTTCAAGCCCTGTAAGCACCCCACCAAAATTTTGACTATATTTTGGGAAGGACAAATCCACCCGCAACCAGAGAAGCCGCTAACGCGGCTTTTTCTTTTTGTACTCTGCTCTCTTTTCACCTTCGGTCTAAAGTCAATTTCCGCCATAAAACTTATAAAACCTTGTAAAAATTAAAAAAATTTGGAAAACCACTTGACAAATGAAAATAGAGGGTGTATAATTCTATCAAATTTGAATATCACAAAGAACGACTTTGACGAGGACGGTCGGATTGTGATGCCGAAAGAGAGTTGCCGGACGGTGCAAGGCAATGGCAGAGCTTTCCAATGACTTATCACCTCTGAGTCGAAGGGCAGAAAGACGAAAGTTCAGTAAGCTCCTTCCGTATTGCTGCGTAAAAGCAAAGAGTTTGTCAGAACTCGATAAGTGACGGAATTTTCCGTAATTTGAGTGGTACCGCGGGTTATTATAACTCGTCTCAAGGGTTAACTTTTGAGACGGGTTTTTTGTTTTATTCAGATTAGTAACTACCGATTTTGTCAAAATGAAAGGAGACAAAGCAATGGATTACAGTTTGAAGGAAGTCGCAGGTAGAATAAGAGATCTGCGCGAGACGAAGGGATATACTCAGGAGGAGCTGGCAA
>JAZNBK010000051.1:0-11015 GCA_045587025.1 Eubacteriales bacterium | reverse complement strand
GGGCATTAAACCCCCCCAGAGCCGAAAATTTGGCGCCGGGAATTGGCTTCTGATATACACAGGTATAAAACTACAGGGTTGTAGCCGAGTATTTTTACACGAGTGTTTTCGCCATTTCTTTAAAGTGGCATTTTGAGCAGTGCCTCCAGCCGTTGCTCTCTTCTTCCCACGTTAGCGGTTTACCACATATTGTACATTTTTTTGCTGTTTTGTTTCTGAAATCTATCCAGCAACTTTTGCATCTAATGTGATGTGAATATATAGGTGTGAATTCAGCTCCGCAGTCTATGCAGATTTTTTTTGCATTTTCCATGCAAACCTCCTTATTTTATGTTTATTTTTGTGTTGTTTCCGGAGGCATTTATATTTATATTATTTTTGATTTTGTTTGTTGCTATTTCGCAAGGTTCGCCTTTTAAATTTTTAGGTGTATCTATTAGTCCACAGAGATAATCAATTGATACGTCGTAGTATTGTGCGAGCGTTATGTAGTGTCTTATTGGGAGCTCTATTTCGTTTAGTTCGTATCTTGAGTAGTATTGTCTTGTTGTTTTTAATAATTCTGCTATTTCTGATTGTTTTTTGTCATTGTCTTCTCGTATGTCTTTTAATCTTGGTTTAATATCCATTTTTGCCTCCTATACAAAAAATTTTATCACAAATTTTGAAAAACTATTGACAACGCATCATATTTGATGCATAATAATAATAGATGCATCATAAATGATGCTCTCTCGCCGAGGCTTTGCTTGCATTTTCCATGTCGGCGAGCTGCCGTTCCGCCGCCTCTCCAGGTTCTTCGCGGATCTCGTCTACTCAGGAGGGACGGCGCCGGCACAAATAAAAAACAAAATAAAGGAGGATTACCAATGAACAGTGAAGAAAAAAACGGTTTATCAAGTAATACGGGAGAATGGCAAAAAATGGAAACAAAATCCGCCGGCGCGACAAATGATGAGAAGTTTACAAAAATTGAATTGAATATTCTTATTTGGCTTGCTGCTATTGCTAGCATTTGTCTTTTGTGCTTGAGTGCGGAACTTGTTTATGAAATTCTTGAGCTTGTAGGTGTCATATGATAGATTTTAGCATTTATAATACCGTATACAGCTATTCATCAGCCGGCGACGTCAATAAGTTTGATGAATGCGCAGAAGCGATAAAAAAATCTTTTGGCGTCGTAGTTAAAAATAAATTTTTGGTCGGCTGTAAGCTGCTTCAGATATGGTCTGATAGGTCTTTCTGCTGCAAGTATAAAGACGTACAAAAGCGGTATGATCTTTATAATTATGGCTACAGGACTTCTCATCAGAACGTATTCTATGCTGTGTGTGATGAATTTTTTGGTCTTGATAAAAAAGAGGTCCAGCTTTATATGAACGTTGCCGATTCCTTTGCGGATAAAGAAACGTTTGAGATAAAGTCAAAGTATAAGGATTTTAAGTGGTATCAGCTCGTTGAAATGGTTCCTTTGTCAGAGGAGCAGAGAGAAAAAATAAGCCCCACTTGGCCCAGGCAAAAAATCCGAGACTATAAAAAGAGTTTGACGCAGCCGAAGGAAGAAAAAAAGGAAGAGCCGGAACAGGACGAGATATGGCTCGGTCAGGAAGACGATAGCGAGAGCGAATCTTCTGAAAACTCTGAAAAAGAGCTTGAAGAAGAATATGATGACGTTATATACAAGCGAGAGCTTGAGCTGCTGTCGAAAAATGACGTTATCAATAAAGCTTTAGAGAATCGGCGATTGTGTTACGAGCTGCAACAGCAAGTAATTTCCCTCTGTGATGAGGTCGAATACTATAAAAAACTAGCTATTGGAAGGGTAAGTTAATTACAATGCAAGACAGATATATCTTTATACTCTGGGAAGAAATTGTTTATAAAGTGGATACAATTACAGGCGAGGTATTTGAAGAATGAGCTTTATAGAAATATTGCTTATGATTTGCGCAGCTATTGCTTTGTTCAATTTGCTTAACGTTATATTTGGCTGGGAAATATATAAAAAACTATTTATTAAGCTTTATTTAGCGTTTATGCGAAACAAGGCGAAACGTTTGCGCAAGAAGTATCAAAAAAAATAGATGAAATAAATAAAAACAATAAAACAATTTATATTAACGAAAGTGAGATTTAAAAAATGGCAAAAATAGTAGGTTATAGCATAAGAGAAAATTATACGTTCGAGCTCGAGGGGAAAACGACAACTCTCGATGATTTGACTATTCACGTAGAGCAGAGATCTGTGAACACTCCCGGCACGATCGGAGGCGGCAAGTTCGTAGCTGCTTACTCGATTCCGATAGATGAGGTCTCGAATATATTTCAGACAAACGTGAAACGTAGCGAGCTTAAGAGCTTTTGCGAGGGCATACTCAATAAAGATTGCTACATAGAAAAAACGCTCGTAGGCAAAAAGGAACGTCTCGCCGGTATTGAGTTCATTAAATAAGCTTTTTCTTCTGCAGAGATAAAGATATAAAACAATAAACAATAAAAAAATTGGAGGATTAAAAAAAATGGGTGTTGGAACATTACTTACTGAAGTTTCTGAAGCAATTATTTCCGTTCTTAAGATCGTTTTGCCCGGTGCAGTAGAAGCGTTTGTTCAGATGTTTGATTCGCTTGCTTTCACTCAGAATGGCGACGCTACTACTATGACTGCTGCTTTTGGTTGGATCGTAATCGCTTCGATCGTAAGCTTGGCTGTTTGGGGTGTTCGCTTGCTTGTCGGTAAAGCTATAGGCGGCAGAACGAGAGCATAAGCGAGGTTTTTTCCAGTGAAAAATAATATATTTCACAGGACGGTGGCGGTATTCTCCGTCATCGTCCTTTTAATTTTGACATATGTCCCTATATTTACGATAAGTGCTTCTGCATCGGATGATTGTCCTCATTATAATTGGGGAGAAAAATTAATTTCTCATGGCAATGGTTATCATACATGGATTGAGTATTGTACTTATTGCGGTTATGAAAGCGGATTTGTTGAAATGTATTGCGGTGTGTCTTATCCTGGGGTTTGTTCGTGTGGATATGCACCTTCCTGTCCTCATGCTTCTTATGCACATATAGGATATGTACCAGGTGAAAATCAACATTGTGAGGTTTATTCTTGCTATAGTTGTTCTTTTGTTTTTTATGGTATTGATGAGGATTGTACGTTTGAAAACGGTGTATGTAAATACTGTAATGGCAAATATGTTGCTCCGGATCCAGCAGACTGTGAGCATGAATATATAAACAGTGTAACTTGCAGCAAGTGCG
Organism: Eubacteriales bacterium; assembly: GCA_045587025.1. Taxonomy (GTDB): domain Bacteria; phylum Bacillota; class Clostridia; order Oscillospirales; family CAG-272; genus UBA1740. The sequence goes on along the minus strand of JAZNBK010000051.1, from coordinate 7,748 downwards.
GTTACGTGTGTAAGCATGAAAAAGAGCTTGAGCGTACCGGTATATATGAGGATATTCAGCATGTAGTACATTGGGAAGAATATCACTATGAGAAGCTACGCTGTCCTGATTGTAAACAGATTGTAGGCCTTGATGCGAATAATCCGGATGGCGAAGGGAATTACGTAGGTAAACCTCATGATTTTGAAGACGGCGTATGCTCTGAGTGCTATTATGAATGTCGTCATGATTATATTTCCGGTTATTGTAAATGGTGCAAGCTGCCTAAAGAGCTAAATTTATCAGCTGTAGATTATGGTACTTACGGCTCTTCGCTTATATTTTCAAAAAACGTTCTTTATGAAAAGACAGATAAAGGTTATTACTTTGTTCGCTCTGATGAGTATATAGGCGGTAAAAATTTGCTTAATTTGCTTTTTTGTAAATACGGTGTTTTAAATACGAAAAATAGTGAAGTGGTCGAGCTGTTGACTAACAGTATTACTTTATCTGATAAAGACGGCGGTCTTTTTTCTGACGGTGGCAGAACGTATTCTTTTACCGGAGCTTTATCTGAGTGCGTAAGTGGTAAGACGTATACGTTCAGTTATCGTATGAAGGATAATAGGCCGTTGTATTCCGGTGTATATATGTCGGAGATAAAGCCGGACGGAAGTATTAATTATTATTTTTCCGAACTATATAACGGTCAAACATGGTATTTTACTTTTGAATATGATATACGTAATCAATATACTTTAATCTTTTGCACGACTACTTCCGGCGCGTACGGTGTTCCGTTTATAGTAACGTTAGATCGTATTCAGCTTGAAGTGGGAGATAAACCGACGACGTATGAGCCGTTTGGAGTTCTCAGAGTGTATGATTATGAAACAACATATAAAGAGGGGTATCAGGCAGCAGTTAAAGAGTTAGGGAATGATGGAAATGGCAGTATAGTTAGGTCGTTTATGTTTTCTGCGTTTGATATTGCTTCGGAGAGTTTTGAAAAATTAAATAAAGGTACGACCATAAACGGTATTAGCGTTGGAGGTGTTATATCGACTCTTATAGTGATTGTGTTTGTATTCTTTATAATTAAGCTTATAAAGAGGTAGATAAAATGAAAATAAAAAGCATGATTGTTACTTTTTTTATTGCTTTGGTTGTTATATCTTCTTATTTTGGCACTTCAGCATTAGGTTATGAATACTCACTTAAGAATATCGTTAATAAAGTGAATAAGGTTGGAGAATACGCTCAATCTACAATGACAATTTTTGGACTGTCTACTGGTCATTCTTACGTGAGAGAGTTAAAGGGTTATCCTTCAGCATACCATAAGGCGTATGAAAATATAGTGGAGTTTCATAAGGATTGCGAGCCGTCTTGTCCTTATAAAGATGAAAGCTATGTTTTCAGATATATACAGGTGCGTTTTTGTACGGATTTTAAAGTGTATTATCCTCATCGTAATGACAAGTTTATAAATAGTAGAACTTTTGGAAGGTCAGGATCATACTTGAGGATCTGTTCTGATTTTAAAGGTTTGAAGAATATTTGGAGATTTGGCTCTTATAATGTTCCAGCTGAAGAGCTTCCAAGATTAGAAGAGTTATATAATGAACTTGTTGCTTCAGGTGTTAGAGATGACTTTGTTTCTGGCTTGGTAGATGGGCATATTTTGTTAATTTATGATGGTGATTATGGATATGGTCTTGTGGATCATACCTTAAATGAGTGTCCTAAAGAATACGATAGTAAGGAAATACATGATTTTTATTTAAAGGTAGGATCCGAATATTAGAAGAAGGAGAATATGAAAATGTTTATGTTAAATTCGCAAATAAGTGAAGTAGCTCTCTCTGATGAGCTGCGCTTGTCGTCCGTTATACGTGCTTTTGTAGAGTTTTTCTTTACGCCTGCAGAAGTAGAGCAGTATGCGCCTTGGATTGATTTAATGACGATATTAGGGACGTTGTTCTTGGTTGCTTTGTTTTTAAGATTGTTGTTTTCACCGTTGTTTCCCCGGAGAAGTAAGAGATGAATAGATTGATAGTTATAGCTGCAATAACAGTAGGAGTAATAGAGTTAATAAAATGGCTGTTATTCAGGAATGGCGATAAGGTTCCTTTTCTTCATTCCTATATGTTCACCGGTTCTATGGGTTCTGGTAAAACTTATCTTGCTACTGATCAAGCGATTAAGATTATTAACCGTCGTAGTTTTTGGCATCGAGTGTATAACGTATTACCGTTTATTGCATGGTTCTTTCCTTCGGTCGCTGTGGAGCCGAAAATCTATTCTACTTATCCCATAGTTAAATATTATCGGAAGGTTACGGAGGCAGAGAAAAAACAATTTAAAGAAGCGAGAAAAAAAGAGAAAAAGCGGCTTAAGAAAATGAAATTTAAAGAAGTGTATGAGTTACGTATAGGTGGGTATCGTCTTCCTAAGGTACTAAAGAAAATTCCGGTGTTTTATCCGCCTTTGCTTCATGAGCACTTAATAGGTCAAAAGAAGTGTGAAGAAGGATCTATCTGGGTTATATCTGAGGCCGGTAGATTTCTTCCTCAATGGGATTTTAATAATCCTGTAATATGTGAACAGATAGCTCAAACGGCATCTTTTTCCCGGCATTTCTTTAACGGAGTTATAATCATTGACGATCAGTGTTCTGATAACCTTGTTAAAGCAGTCAGATGTCGTCTTGGTATGATATATCACTTGCACAATTTTAGACGTTTTGGTATATTACCGTATTATAAAGTGAACTACGTTCCGCTGCTTCCGGTCGAGGATAATAATACTACGCTTGAGAGCGATGGCGATTCATGGTTCTACGGTAAGCTGCCGTACCGTTGGCAACGATATAAGAAACGTTATGAGAGTAGATGCTATAAGATGCTTTATACAAAAAAGGCAGAAAAATATATAGCTCAGTTTGACGGATTTTATACTACTTATATGATGAACGTAGCGGTCAATCAGTCAATGATGAAGCTTTATAAGGAAAATAAGAGACGCTATAAGGAGATGTTTCTTTATGATAAAGATATACGATTTGATGTTGACAGCGGAGAATTTGTTGATGTGAAGGATGTTGCGTGCGAGAATGACCGAGAGAGAAAAGAAGACGCCGCGGCGTGAGAATGACCGCTTGGGCCCCGGCTCTGCCGGGCGCGGTCATTCTCGCACGCGCGCGTGCGCGTACGCGCGTTACTTGATCGTAACGTCAAAACTTTCTCACGACTAAAAAAAGCGATTTACAATATTTGGAATTTTTATATTAAAGATTTTACTTGGAAAGGAAAGCTATAGAATATGGAAATTCGAATAAAGCATAGTAATAATAACGTTGTGAAAATAGATCAGAATGGTATTCATATTGGCAAGCATACGTATTTTGGTAAGGATGTAAATATAGAGGATATAGTAGGTGAGTATTCTGAATACTATAACGAGCGTTATAAGAAATATTACAACAAGAAAACAAAGCATTATCCTAACGGATATAAGAAAGTAGTTTATTGCAATAATAAAAAGTTTCGTATAGCTTTATACGGAACCAGTCAGAAGAGGAGAGGATCCTTGTCTGATTGGTGGAAGGAACTATCTGATGAGGAATTATCTGAAGAGGATAAACGCTACATAGAAGCAGTTGAAGCTGATAGGGAAAAGAGAAGTCACTATCAGGCAATGAAGCGAGCTCAAGATCGAGTATTTGATATTGTACGTCTAAATTATAAAGATCTTAAATTGTTTGTTACGGTTACCTTCGATGATGAAAAAGTTAATTCGCTTGATCCTGTAGCTGTTATAATGCCGCTGCTTTCCTGGCTGAAAAATATGGTCTATAGATATAACCTCATGTTTGTGCTTGTCCCAGAATATCATAAGTCTGGGCGTATACATTGTCATTTGCTTACGAATAAGATTTTTAATCTTGTGGATAGTGGTACGAGAATAGTTGACGGTTTCAGTAAACCTGTAAAATTGGAAACTATAGAGAAGTATAAAATTGCGCCAAGCCGTATAAAGAATGTTGTTTATAATATCCCTGAGTGGAAATACGGTTTTTCTACGGCTATAGAGACTTACGGTGATAGTTTAGGTGTAGCTTGCTATATAGCGAAGTATATGACTAAAAAAGATGAATGTGAGGATACGGATAAGATTTTCGGTAAAAGGTTCTGGAGCTCCAGAAATATGAAGTTATACCCGGATATTGAGCTTGAGAATATTTCGGCTCAAGAGTTTAGAGACGTTCCACGTTTGGAGATGCGTAATCCTTATGGCGATGATATTTATAAGTATTATGACAATTCGGTGAAAAAGGAGTTTTGATGAAATGCAAGCGGAGATGTATTTCAAGCAGTGGTTATCCTGGCAGAAGTTTAACGTACGGCAATCCACCTATGAAGCTTTAACTATCTATTTCAATAAGCACATTATACCGTATTTTAAAGATAAGGAGCTTCAGGATATAACACCACTTGATATACGTACGTATATTGACGTGAAATTACAGTCTGGAAGAGCTGATAAGAAGGGCGGACTTTCGCCCGTGTCGGTGCGAAAACATTTGAGTTTAATCAAACAAGCTTTTAACGAAGCTGTGGCTTTAGGATTTCTTAAGGTAAACCCTGCGCTATCCGTCAAGCTTGCTCGTCGTAAAAACTGCGCTGCGGAACGCATTGTCTTCCTGCGCGTAGAGGAAGCGCAAGCAATGCTATCGGTGCTTAAAGGTTCTCCTTACTATACAGCTGTTGTACTTGCGCTTTTCTATGGCTTGAGGCGGTCGGAAATTTTAGGATTACGTTGGTCTGCAGTGGACTTTGGTAGCAATACGTTAACTATCTCTCATACGGTAGTAAAAAATCTTACGATTACATATGAGGATAATACCAAGACGGATGCGAGCTTTCGTCGGTTTGAGCTTCTCCCAGAGGTAAAAGAACATTTGCTTACTCTTCGCAGGATTAATGAATATATTTGTACGGACGCTGCCGGTGTTCCCCTTCGTCCTGATTCTCTTACGAGAGGATTCCAACGCGCTCTGAAGCGTTGTAATCTTCCTTCCATGCGATTTCACGATATACGTCATTCTACCGCTTCAATCCTGTTTGATATGGGCTGGAGCTTAGAAGACGTAAAGAATTGGCTCGGTCATGCTGATATTGAAACGACGTCGAATATTTATCTGCATTATACTAAAGACCGACAACGTATGGTAGCGCGCAGCTTAACCGGTAAATTTAAGATATGAAAAAAGCAGAGAAAATACGCTAAGATGTAGCATGTTTTCTCTGCTTTTGGTCTGAGTGACAAGACTTGAACTTGCGGCCTCTACCACCCCAAGGTAGCGCGCTACCAGCTGCGCCACACCCAGATGTCTTTAAGACTTGAATATTCTAACACAACATTCGCATAAAGTCAAGAGCTTTTTTAAAAAATTAAAAAGTTTTTGAGGGCAAATAAGATTTTTTGTCCGTTTCTTCGCAGAAATCGGCGTAACGTTTATGCCATGGCGCAGGGGAAAACATGAATTGCATGGGAAATGGCAGAGTAGAAAGACAGACAGAGCCGGAAGGTAGCGCAAGGGAGAGGGTGGCATGCGTGAGAGTAGAGCGTAAGTGGCAATGCGTAAAGAGGGCGGATGTGGAAAAAAGGCGCGAAAATATGAGAGATTTTTGACATTTTGCCGCGGTTGCAAAAACGCAAATCGAAACATCCCCCTTTCCCAAAGAACGTACGAAAATAAAAGCAAAGTAAAAACAGCGCAAGACGGACAAAGCGAAAAACACGGTATAAGGGCGCAAAATATATGCAAACGAAGAAAATGAAGGTAAGCGCATCTAAAGACCGAAAAATGCGAGATTTGTGTAAAAAAATTTTTGTTTTTTTTCTAAATTCACAAAAATATATCATAAGTTAACAAAAATATATTGACAAAAAAACGAAAGTATGGTAAAATGACTAACATAAACATTTGTTTAAAAAGGAGAAAAACTATGAAAAAAACAACTCGCATTATCTCATGCTTGTTGGTGCTTTGCATGATGGTTGTGTTGCTCGCTTCCTGTGGCGAAAAGAAGCCCCCGAAGGACACCACTCCGACAACGACGGCGCCTACGTCCGGTCAGAATCAAACTCCCCAGTTGGAAATCGATCCTAAGTGGGACGACGTTAATTTTGACGGTAAAAAGATTGTAGTAGGTCTTAACGAGTATGTTGCATATCCTTCTTTGGGAAGCCCCAACTCAATTAAGTATATGGAGGGTCCAGACGACTATACTACCGACGCAGTACAAAATGCTGTTTACGATAGAAACAACAAGGTAATATCCAAGTTGGGTCTTGAGGTTGAATATACATACGGTGAGTACGCATCTATCAGCACCTTGCCCGTAATCGAAAGCTTCGTTCTTTCCGACCTTGAGGGTTCTCCCGATATTCTTAACGCGCCCGGCTACGATATGGTTCGCGCGGGAATTAAGGGACTTCTCTATAACGCGCTTGACACCGAGGACAAGAACTACCTCGAGCTTACCGATGAATACGGCTGGTACGTTAACCTTATGAAAGAGAACACGCTCGATGAGAGCAAGATCTTTATGCTCATGGGCGACTACTTCATCGACGTGCTCAGATATGCGTCGGGTATTTTCGTAAACATTGATATGTACGAGGACCTTTTCCAGAGCGAAGGCGGAATCGAGAGCTTGTATGAAACCATAGAGCTTGGCGAATGGGATTATGATGAGCTTATGCGTCTTTCCGAGGTTGCATACGTTGATAAAGGCGTACTCGGCGTAGACGACGAGGAGGATACCTTCGGTATTACCTGTCAGCACTCCTGGTATCACAGAGATTTGTTCTCGACCTCGGGACTTGACGTTTTTGAGGTGGTAGACGGTCAGGTAAGATACATACAGGATATTTCCGAGGTTCACGACTTCGTTGATAAGCTTATGGAAATTATGTCGCTCGATTCTTGCGTAAACCCCTACCAATTCGGTGGCGGTTCTATGTTGGGCGAGAACAGATTTATCGCGGGAAAGACCTTGTTTTCACTTAGCTTGCCTGTTTCCTCACTTGAGGGTACTTCAATTCGTAACATGGAGCAGAAGGCGGGAATTATTCCATTCCCGAAGTACAACCCCGAATTGCCCTATAAGGCGCTCGTGCATGACTACGGAAGCGTAGGCGGAATCCTTTACAACTCGGACGTATTTACCGAATGTACCGCACTCATACAGCTTATGAGCGAGGAGTCGAACGGCGGAAAGGGAACACTCATTTACGAGTACTACGAGGTTACCTTGAAGTATAAGCTCTCCTCCGACCCCGGTCAGCTCAAGATGCTTGAGACGATCCGTCAGGGCGTATGTTCGCCGAAATCTATGCTTTACGATAGCTATTTTGCAAAGAACGTTGGCTTGGATCCCTATTTTACCCTTATGAACAAGTCCGTTCAGGCGGGAACCAACACCTTCGCATCCGACTGGGCTTCCCAGTACAATGCAGTGCAGAAGTCTCTTGAAGATACTTTTGCAACCTATGGCGCTCAGCAATAATTAAAAGAACAAATGAGCTCCTATGCCGAATGGGTGTTGTCCTTATCGGAGAATTTGAAAATGTGGGACGGGCATAGCACGATGCATTTGTATGAGTGATATTATTGCTATCACAATAGTGATATTGAAGCATTGCGGCTTCAGTGATTTTCTATTCGCCCCGAAACTTGCGCGGCAAATATCACTGCA
>JAZNBK010000050.1:0-18124 GCA_045587025.1 Eubacteriales bacterium | reverse complement strand
ACGAACCATAACGCTTACTAATCCGCTACCGATTTTCTCGCTGCCGATAAGCTCTACGTTTGCTGCCTTTACCATTGCATCTGCTGCCTCGATTGCTGCAACAAGACCTCTGGTTTCAACCATTCCCAATGCTTCCATTTTGTTTTCCTCCATTTTAAAATGTTTTTTATTTGTTTTTTTGCTTTTATTCTGATTTTAAGAACTTCATTATGTCGGGGTGGGGGCGGGCTATGACCTCACACAGCTTCACCTTTCCGACCTTTGCGGCTTCGACAGCACCTGCTCGGGCGGCTGCCTCTACTGCCGAAACAGTACCTTCAACAACCACCGTAACAAGTCTGCCGCCCAAGCGCTTCTCGACATGAATAAGTTCGACGTTCGACGCCTTCACCATGGCGTCAAGTCCTGCAATGGCAGCTACCATTGCCTGAACCTCGAGTAACGCTATCGCTTTTTCCATATTTTTTTATTATTTCAATACGGGCAAAATCTTTTCAACGTCTGCATGAGGACGAGGAATAACGTGAGTAGCAATAACCTCTCCGAGAGAAGATGCTGCTGCGCCGCCTGCTTCAACTGCTGCCTTAACAGCTCCTACGTCGCCACGAACCATAACGCTTACTAATCCGCTACCGATTTTCTCGCTGCCGATAAGCTCTACGTTTGCTGCCTTTACCATTGCATCTGCTGCCTCGATTGCTGCAACAAGACCTCTGGTTTCAATCATTCCCAATGCTTCTTTCATGATAAAATCTCCTTTTTATATATTATTTATTTTTTGTTTGTTTGGGTTTATTAAGTTTATCTTTTCCAAGCGCCGACAGATGAGCGAACCACTCGATATCCTCCGACTGTCTGGAAATAATTTTTGAAGTGATATACAGCTTTCTCTTCTGCGCTTCCTCTTTGCCTTTCTCAAGCGCGGATTCGACTGCCGCGGCATCGCCCTCGAATTTTACTATCATAACGAGCGGTACCTCTGCGCTATCAGCGTTTGCGGGCTTGTTTTTATCAATCGCGACGACCTTCACGTCTGCGGTCTTTGCGACCTTATCGGCTACGATTATCGCTGTTGTAAACCCGTAAACCTCTATCATACCAAGTGCCATAAGAGCGCTCCTTCTTTATGAATTATTAAGCTTTATAGCAAATCTTGATACCCTGCTGAGAAACATTCATTTCCATTGCTTCATTTAACTGTTCCAAGGAATACGAATGTGTGATGAGCTCCTCTATCGGAATCTTCATCTCTCTTGCCTGACGCAAGAATGCCATCGTCGTCGGATAATCCTCAGCGCTATAGTCCCAAGAACCAACCAAGTTGATTTCCTTATTACACATAGCGATGTGAGGATTCATTGAAAATTCTCCGTTATTTACAAAGAATCCCATTTCGCAGAAGCCACCGCCTCTGCGTACGTAGCTGTACGCATCGGATGCAGCCGCGGGCGCTCCCGTGCATTGGAACACGAAATCTGCTCCAACTCCGTTTGATACCGCCTTAACTGCGTTTACTCTCTTTTCAAGAGTATCGCACTCACGGAAGTTGATAGTCGTCTTTGCGCCGAGGCGTTTTGCCATTTCAAGACGCTTGGGAGTTCCGTCTATTGCGATTATGTGGTTAATACCTGCAGCACGCAATACGGAAATCATCATAAGTCCTACAGGACCTAAGCCCTGAATCAAAACCTTGCTGTTGAAGTTGAGAAGTCCTGTTGAGCTTCCTCTGTTGTATGCGTGAACCGCAACGGTCGCAAGCTCCAAAAGCATTCTTTCGTTCAAGTTAAGGTCATTTACCTGAAAATATGTAGCTCCCTTTGCGCGAATGAGCAAATGACTTGCGAACCAGCCGTTTAGGGGTTGAGCATTGTCGTGACCGATAAGTCCGAAAACGCCCTGCTTGTCACAAAGGTTTGTGTTTGCCGGGTGCATACGGCAGATGTGACATTCGCCGCAGCTGATAACCGAGGTTACTATTTTGTCTCCTACCTTGAGAGGAGTACCTGCCGTGTCACACTTTACGTTTTTGCCCATTGCGATAATCTCGCCCGTTCCCTCGTGTCCGAGAACAACGGGGATAAGTCCAAAGGGATCGCCCTTCCATTCGTGTACGTCTGTACCGCACACGCCGCATCCCTCAACTCTGACGAGAATGTCGTCGTCCTGCAATGCGGGGATAGGAAATTCCTTGATTTCTATCTTTTTCTTGTCGGTAAGCATTGCTACCTTTGCAGTTTTCGGAACGTCCTTGCTCGCTTTTGCGGGAGCGGTGGACATTTCACTTACTACCTTGCGTACAATGCTTTCAATTTGCGAAGCATTTAAATCCATCGTTCTTCTTCCTTTCTTATATAATACGGAAATTATCCGCCATCACACAACGACGAAGTCGTGTAAAGCTCTTTGCTGACGTAATGCCCTCTCCCGTAGGACCTGCTATGGTGAAGGTCGTATGTCCCTCGCCGCCAAAGCCGATACCTGCATAGGAAGGCGCATTTTTAACGAATATCGTGGTCTCGACCGCACGCGCAAACCGAGTGAGATTGTCGATATTCTTGGAATGCATATGCGCAGTGTGACGATTTCCGTGCTCTGCCTTTACAGCCATATCTATCGCCTGCTCGATGTTATCCACTCTGACAATAGGAAGAATGGGCATCATAAGCTCCTCCTGAACAAACAAATGCTCAAAGGGAGTTTCGCAAATTATGCAACGGACCTCAGGTCCTGCCTTAACACCGATTTTCTCAAGCAGAACGGAAGCGTCTCTGCCTACGCAATCACGGTTAACCGTTTTCTTGACGATTCCCGTTTTGGGATTTTTGGTATCAACCAAAACTATGCTTGCAAGAGCGTCTGCCTGCTCCTTGCTTATCAAGCAAGCGCCGTTTCTGAGCATATTGGAAATAAGCTCGTCTGCGATATTTGCAAACGCAAACACTTCCTTTTCCGCAATACAGGGCAGGTTGTTATCAAAGGTACATCCGTCGATAATATCCTTCGCCGCCTTTGCGATATCTGCGGTATCGTCTACGATAACAGGGGGATTTCCCGCGCCTGCGCCTATCGCCTTTTTGCCCGATGAAAGCACCGCCTTTACAACGCCGGGGCCTCCCGTGCATACGAGCAAACGAATTGCGGGATGCTTATACATAATATTTGCCGTATCAAGCGTGGGCTTTGCAACCGAAGCTACCAAAACCTTTGGACCGCCAACCGAAGCGCAAGCTCGGTTTACTAAATCCACCGCATAGTTCGAGGTAGCTATTGCATTGGGATGCGGATTAAAAACAACTCCGTTGCCCGCCGCTATCATACCTATACTGTTACAAATTACAGTTTCGCTGGGATTTGTACTCGGAGTAATGCTTCCGACTACGCCGAAGGGCGCCATCTCGGTAAGAGTAAGTCCGAAGTCGCCGGTTTTTACAGCGGAAACAATATCCTCTGTTCCGGGAGTCTTGTCTGCAACAAGAATATGCTTCGCAGTTTTATGGTCTACACGTCCCATCTTTGTTTCTGCCACACCGAGCGCCGCCATAACGGGCGCTTCCGCTCTCGCAAGCTCTCTTATCGCAGTGATGAGCTTTTCTCTCTCCTCTACTCTCATAGAACGGATTGAGCGGTATCCTGCGCTCGACGCTTCTATTGCATCGTTCATATCCTCATAAACGCCGATAAGCTTTCTTCCGCAATATGACGTGGAATCCCATGCTTTGTTTGTTACGCTTTCCTGCTTAACCTGAGACAAAACCTTGCTCACGATTTCTTCAATCTGCGCGTCTGTCCAATTTATTGCCATAAGATTCTCCTCACTTTCAGTAAATAATTACTTTCCAAGTGCTGCAATAACCTTTTTGGTAATCTCTGCTACCAAATCGTTATCTACCGAAGAATCTGATTTGCTCTTGCAGGTGCATTCACCTGAATTGTGCTTACATCTGCACTGCTCTGTACCGAGATTTTTGCAGGTCTTGCATCCGGGATGCTTTCCGGGAATCTGCATCTTTTTGCGAAGCTCCATAAGCTTTTCAAGCTGCTCGCACGGAATTTCCTCTACCTTGCCAAGCTCTCTTGCATTCTTGCATATAATAGCGTTGAACTCAACCTCTTCCATAACGAAGAGCGCCTTCTGAAGACTAAATCCGACCGTCAATGCGCCGTGGTTCTTGAGCATAAACGCGTCATGATTCTGAATATAAGGCATAAGAGAATCCGGAATTTCCATTGTGGAGGGTGTTCCGTATTCGCAGGTAGGAACGTTTCCGATAGTGAGAACTGCCTCGGGAAGTATGTACTGGTCAAGCTCTACTCCTGCAACGGTGAACGCCGTAGCAACGGGGGGATGAGCGTGAACGACCGCAAATACGTCGGGGCGTTCCTTGTAAACACGGAGATGCATCTTAATTTCAGAGGAAGGATTAAGCTTACCCTCTAACTTGTTGCCGTTTCCGTCAATTCTGATGATCATATCGGGAGTAAGGTCGCCCTTCGATACACCTGTAGGAGTGCAATAATATTCGTTATCGCTCACCTTAACAGAAATGTTACCGTCGTTTGCTGCGACAAAGCCCTTTGCGTAAAGCTTATGACCAACCTCGCAAATTTCCTTTTTGATTTCAAAAGCTGATTTCATTTCTATATATCCTTTCATTATTTTGTTACGAGTTTTAACGTGTCAAGAGCGATCATATATTCCTCGTCGGTAGGAATAACGAGCGTTTTCACTTTTGACGATTTTTTACTGATATCAAGCTTGCTTCCTCTCGGAGCATTCTTGTTTATATCCTTATCTATTTCAATGCCGAGATATTCCATATCACTGCATACACGCTCTCTTATCGTCGCGTCGTTTTCGCCTATGCCCGCTGTGAACGCAATGGCGTCAAGTCCGTTCATTTCCGCTATATAAGAACCGACTATCTTTTTTATACTGTTCACAAGTATATCGAGCGCGAGACGAGATCTGTCGCATCCGTTCTCTTGAGCAATCATAACCTCGCGGCAGTCGCTCGAAACTCCCGAAACTCCGAGAAGTCCGGACTTTTTGTTGATGATATCTTCAATCTGCTCTGCCGTAAGATTTTCCTTTTTCATCAGATATGTGATAAGCGTAGGATCAAGAGCGCCGCTTCTCGTTCCCATCGGGAGACCGTCCTGAGGGGTGAAGCCCATAGACGTATCCACCGCCATTCCATACTTAACTGCGGTAATTGAAGAACCGTTACCCAAATGACAAACGATAATCTTCAATTCTTCAATCGGCTTGCCGAGCATTTCTGCCGCCTGCGCAGAAACAAACCTGTGCGACGTACCGTGGAAGCCATATTTACGGATTCCGTGCTTTTCATAATATTCATAAGGCAAAGCATAAATGTACGTATAATCCGCCATATTGCTGTAGAATGATGTGTCGAACACTCCAACCTGTGCCTTATCCTTCATAATTTTACGGCACGCCTCTATTCCCTTTATTGCAGGCGGTCCGTGCAAGGGGTTGATGCCTACGATAGAGTAGAGATACTCAAGCTCGGCGTCGTTTATTATCGAAGAAGCTCTGAGCTTTTCGCCACCGTGAGCAACTCTGTGTCCGACAGCGCCTATCTCGTCTACCGAAGAAATTACGCCGAGTTCAGCGTCGGTCAAAAGCTTCAAAACAAGCTCGATAGCGTCGTCGTGCGACTTTAGCTCTACCTCTGCGCTATAATTTTCTTTACCCGGTCTTTTGTGAGTAACAGCGCCTCCGATTCCGATTTTCTCGCAAAGCCCTTTGGCAATCACAGAACCGTCGTCCATATTGAAAAGCTGATATTTCAAGGATGAGCTTCCGGCGTTGATAACCAAAATCTTCATAATCAATACCTCCAAAGAAATTATATTCTATTCATACGTCTTATCTCCTTGTTCCGAAATTCTCTTGGAAACAAGCGAGATTTCACTTTGGTTCATTCCCTCGATTGCCATTTCCTCATTCATATAGGCAATTCTATAACAAAGAGCGTCCATGACGACCGTGCGGGACAAATGAGAGTTAAGACCAAGATCACTATGCCTGATTTCATCCGTATCGGTTATAATCACGATATCGCTCTGCTTTATTATCGGGGAACGCTCCTTTGCGGTAACGCATATAGTCGTTGCGCCCCTTGATTTTGCGAGCTTCAGGCACTCTACTATATCCTTCGAGGAGCCGGACTGCGAAATACCGATAACCACGTCGTCCGCACCAAGCTGGGATACCGCAATTGCCTGCATATGAGTGTCCGAATACGAGTAAGCATTGCAACCGGCGCGCAAAAACTTGTTTGCCGCTTCAAGCGCGACGGCAGACGAGCTGCCAAGCCCTATCAAAATGACCTTTCTCGCATTGGCAATGACCTCAGACGCCTTGGTCATGTCCTCCGAGCTGATGTTGTTCTTGGTTCTCTCGAGGGAAAGGTATATATCGTTACACAATTTTTCAAGCATTTCAAAGCAGGAATCCTCTGCCGTTATGTAGGGAGTAATAACTTTTTTCTCTAATTCCTGAGCCAACGCTATCTTCAAATCCTGGTAACCGTTAAAGCCCAACCTCTTCGAAAATCTGACCACGGTAGCTTCGCTGCTGTCACATTTTTCAGCAAGCTCGGTTATGGAACAGGAAAACGCCTCACCCGAATGTGAAAAAAGCCAATCTGCAATTTTCTTTTCAGATTTTCCCATTTTTCCGTAGTGAGACTTTGCCAGCAGTAGCGTTCTGTTCATTTCTCCCCCCGTAAAAACCGTATTTTCCTGCATAAAATAGCGAATTATTCACTTTTTTATACAAAAATTAAATGAAAATTTTTTTCGTTTTTCTTTATTTTACACCATAAATTGTTATTTGTCAATAAAAATTTTTATTTTTAATTTATTTTTTAACAAAAAAATTATTTTTATATTACACTCTCAGCTTTTTTAACAATTTAGCGGAAAAATGAAAATTATTTTCATTTTTCCGCAGAATTATCGCCGTTTCGTGAAAATTGCAAAAAAAAAGAAAAAGAACGCCTATACCGAAACGAATTTAATCGTGGCCACGAGCGTCCTTTATTTGTATTTTTTGCTTCAAAGCAATCAAAACCGACGTATTTTATTGTTCTTCGGCTTTTTGCTCTTTTTTGTTATAGTTTTTTGCGTTTTTCAATATTTCTGCCGTTTGGCGCATCACCTTTTCGGTATTCGCCTCGCCAATATACTTTATAGCTTTTACAAAGCTGTCGTATCCCTTTACACCGTGCAGGTCGCTTCCAATAGCGGAGATATCCCCTTTCTCTATAAGAGCTTTATAGAAGCGTCTGTGCCATAAATTACGAAAAACGTCGGCGTTTATCTGAAATTTCAGGTCGGATATCTGCATAAGCCGCTGTATGCTTTTGATAGGATATCTGTCTATATGCGCAATAATAGGAGTAATACCCATCCTCGAAATTTTAGAAAGCGTTTCTATCAGATTGTCACTCCACGCCCCGAACGGCATCTCCGTGAGCATATAGCCAGTTCCTTCTATACAAAGACAAGACAGCCCTTCCATTCTTTCCATACCCTCGCAAAGCAGAACCTCAGCACCTACGTAAAGCTCTACGTCCTTATCGCGAAGGACAGAGCAAGCGCTCAAAACGGCAGAATTTCGCTTTATAAGAAAGCTGTCAACCGAATGAGCGTGCGGATAAAAATGTGGCGAGGCAAGAATCGCATTTACGCCGCTTTTTTCAATGATGTCAATTTGCTTTTCGGTAGTTTCTATTCCGCTTGAGCCGTGGTCTGCGCCGGGCAATATATGGGAATGAAAATCATACAAAAACATACGCTTGCTTTCCTTATACCAGTTTTGTGTCTTAATAATTACTTATATACTTCCCTTTTTTACCGTATTTCGTGATCCACTCGGAATCCATTTTCGGATTTATTCCGTTCAAAATGAATCCCAAAACTGTACCGTCCACCTTTTCTATCGTCTTTATCGTAGAAACAAGAGCTTTCTTATCGCTCGCTCCCGCCTCTGCTACGACTACGTATCCTGTCACGTATTTTGCAATAACTGATGCGTCAGATATTACGCCTATCGGAGGAACGTCCAAAAAGATTACGTCGAACTGCTCTCTTGCCTTGCTTAAAAGGAGTGGAAGTCGGGGAGAGTTCAAAAGCTGAGTGGGGTCGGGAGGTCTGACGCCAACGACCATAAGCGAAAGGTTCTCATAGTCCGTTTTTATAAAATTCGGAGCTTCGGTTATCCCAGCGAGAAACGCGCTTACGCCGTCTTGATTTTTTATTCCGAATGCTGTCTGCTGCGACGGCTTTCTCATATCAAGGTCGATAATGAGCGTCCTTTTTCCTATTTCTGCATACGCTATAGCGAGATTGGCGCAGCTTAAGGTCTTTCCTTCGTTTGGCAGCGAGCTTGTCACTACGTAAATCGGGCAAATGTCGGTATTGCCGGTATACATCAAATTAGTGCGTAATCTTCTATACGCCTCCGTCACGACGAAGGGCGTTTTGCTCGTCAAAAGCTTATCCTGATATTTCTTTTCCTTCTCTAACATATCTCTCATTGCTCCGTTACCTCTTATTTGTCGCCTTCGTAGTTTTAACGTCGTCTGAGTTTATATAGGGTATGACTCCCAATACCGAATATGACGTGAGCTTTTCTATGTCCTCCACCGTTCTGATACGGTTGTCCATAATACGAGCGAAGGTAATAACTATAATCATAGCTGCGAAAGCCACGAGAAACGTGATAACGGCATTTCTCAATGCGGGCGAGGACGACGGCACAAGCAACTCGGGCGGCTGGACGTCGTCTACTATAATAGGGCTTCCCGCATACACTATATCGTTAAAAAATATAGTGGCAACCTCCTCTGCTATAAGAGCCGCCATAGTAGCGCTCTCGTCTTTAACTCTTATGTAAAAGAAGTTTGTGCTCTCACCGACCAAGCCGACAGTAATTGCGGAGCGAATGCGAGCAGGAGTATAACCGTTGGCGGCAATACCAAGATTTGTAACCACCTTGTCGAGGTACGCGCGGCTATTACTTAAAATGTCCATATAGGTCGTCGTAAGCTGCTCTGATTTTACATACTCATAGTTGTCGTCTATTTTTGAAAATGGATCGGTCTCGTCTATCTCGCTGTTATAAACGCAGATTTTAATATCAGCGGTATACATAGGTACGAACGTAGCCGTACAATACAAATACACCGCGGTCGCCGACAAAAGAGCAACCAAAACAATCCACACCCAAAATCTCTTAAAGCTATCTAAAAAGTCCTTTGTGCTTAATTCAAAATTAAAGCTTTCGGTTTTAATGCTTTCCGTTTCCATGATAACACCTACAAAAAATAATAATACATTAATATTTTAACATGTTTTTAAAAAATAGTCAATACAAAGCTTATATTTGTATTTATTTTTTTCCGGTAGAGCCAAATCCGCCCTCACCGCGCTCCGTCTCGCAAAGCGCTTCGACCTGAAGAAATTCTGCATTCAGATACGGCGCTATAACAAGCTGAGCTATCCGCTCGCCGTTTTCAATGCTTTGGAGAGTTGCGGAATGATTATGCAAAGCCACCATAATTTCGCCGCGATAATCGCTGTCTATAACGCCCACCTTGTTTGCGGGCGCAAGTCCTCTTTTCGTGGCAAGACCGCTTCTTGCATAGATAAGTCCTACGTATCCCTGCGGAATTTCAAGGGCAATTCCCGTGTGTATCAGCTTTGTTTCACCGCTCTGAAAGGTCACTTCGCCGTCGGTCAAGGCATACAGGTCTGCGCCTGCAGATGCCTTTGACGCATAGGTCGGTATTTTTGCGTTTTCCGAAAGCTTCATTAATTTAAGTTGCATCGCTTGTTTTTTCTCCTTCTGCGTTTTTATTTGCGGAGTTTAATTTTTTACCTATATATCTACCTGTATAAGAATTTTCGCATTTTGCGACCTGCTCGGGTGTTCCGCTCGCTACAACGTAGCCGCCGCCTTCTCCGCCCTCGGGACCTAAATCAATTATATAGTCCGCAGTTTTTATTAAATCAAGATTATGCTCGATAACTACCACGGTATTTCCGTTTTCTACAAGCTTATAGAGCATATCGACGAGTCGGGCTACGTCGGCGGTATGCAATCCCGTCGTTGGCTCGTCTAAAATATATATAGTGCTGCCCGTGCCCCTTCTTGCCAGCTCGGTGGCAAGCTTCACTCGCTGCGCTTCTCCGCCTGAAAGCGTAGTAGAGGACTGTCCTATCTTTATATAACCGAGACCGACGTCGTAGAGCGCCTTCAATTTATTCGTAATCTTAGGTAAACCGTCAAAAAAGGAAACGCCCTCCTCAACCGTCATTTCAAGCACCTCGTAAATGTTTCTACCCTTATATTTTACGTCAAGCGTGTCTCTGTTATATCGTTTTCCCTTACAAACGTCGCATTTAACGTATACGTCAGGCAAAAAGTGCATCTCTATACGCTTAACGCCGTCTCCTTCGCAAGCTTCGCACCTTCCTCCCTTTACGTTAAAGGAAAACCTTCCCGCTTGATATCCCTTCGCCTTAGCGTCTCTTGTCGAGGCGAAAAGATTTCTTATATCGGTAAAAAGTCCTGTATAGGTCGCAGGATTTGAGCGAGGTGTTCTTCCGATAGGGCTCTGGTCGATATCAATGACCTTGTCAAGATGCTCTATACCCTCTATCCGTTCGCATTTTCCCGGGTAGGTCGTCGCGCCGTTCAACTCGCGGGTGAGCGTTTTTTGTAAAACATAGTTTACAAGGGATGATTTTCCAGAACCGGAAACGCCGGTGACGCAAACCAGACACCCAAGAGGAATATCAACGGTTATGTTTTTCAGATTGTTCTGCTTAGCGCCTACGATTCTCAAAAACTTGCCGTTGCCTTTTTTTCTCTCTTTGGGAACTTTAATCGTTTTTCTCTCAGAAAGATAAGCGCCTGTAATTGATTGTTTACATTTTGCCACGTCCTTCGGTGTTCCTGCGACAACCAATTCGCCGCCGTGTATTCCTGCGCCCGGGCCTATATCCACCACAAAATCAGCCGCCTTTATCGTATCCTCGTCGTGCTCTACGACGATGACCGTATTGCCTATATCGCGCAAATTCTTCAAGGTAGCAATCAATTTATCGTTATCCCGCTGATGAAGTCCTATGCTCGGCTCATCGAGGATATAAAGAACTCCCACGAGTCCCGAACCTATCTGAGTAGCCAAGCGTATTCTCTGCGCCTCGCCTCCCGACAGTGTTCCTGCCTTTCTCGCAAGGTCGAGATAATCGAGACCGACGTTGCAGAGGAAGTTCAATCTTGCCTTTATTTCTTTTAGTATCTCTCTCGCTATTGCAAGCTCGGTTTCGGTAAAATTTATATTCTCTACGAAATCGAGCATTTTTTTGATAGGCAAGCGGCATATCTCGTCTATATTAAGTCCGCCGACGGTAACCGAAAGAACTATATCCGAAAGGCGACGACCGTTACATTTCGGGCAGGGAGCGTCCTCTAAAAACTCGTCGTAGTATCCCTCTCCCATCTGTCCCATACGGCGTCTTATAATCGGGATTACGCCCTCGTACATAGTTTCCCTATCTCTGCCAACCTTTCCGAAATAGCTACGCACTCTGTATATCTTCGGCGCAGTTCCGTAGAGCAACGCATTATACGCCTCGGGCGAATATTTTGAGATAGGAGTATCTATATCGAAGCCAAATTCCTCACCTACGGCGTTGATAAGCGGTCCCATCCAGCTCTCCGCTTCAATTCCCTTGAAGCCGTTACAAACGATAGCCCCCTTTGAAATCGAAAGATCTCTGTTCGGTATTATCTTTTCTTCCGATATGATACGCAGATCGCCGAGACCTGCACATTCGGGGCATGCTCCGTACGGATTATTGAAGGAAAACATTCTCGGCTCTAATTCGCCAAAGCTTATATTATGCTCCTCGCACGCATATTTGCAGGAATATTCAAGCTCCCTGCTTTCGTCGCTCTCGTCGAGAGAAAGATTTGAAATCAAAACTCTTCCGTCGGTGAGAGCAAAGGCGCTCTCAAGCGAGTCGCTCACTCTTGAACGTATAGAATCCTTCATCACGAGGCGGTCTATTACCACCTCTATCGTGTGCTTATTATTCTTCTCAAGCTTAATTTCCTCCGAGACGTCGTACATATTTCCGTCTATACGGACTCTCGCATATCCCATACGCCTGATATCCGCGAGCGTTTTTTCGTGAGTTCCCTTTTGCCCTCTTACGATAGGGGCAAGTATCATAAATTTCGTCCCCTCTGCCATTGCCATAATTTTATCGCAGATGCTGTCGACCGTTTGGGGACGGATTTCCTTTTTACAAACAGGGCAATGGGGAATTCCGACGCGGGCGTATAAAAGTCGTAAATAATCGTATATTTCAGTCACCGTGCCCACGGTAGAACGAGGGTTTTTCGAGGTCGTTTTTTGGTCTATGGATATCGCGGGAGAAAGACCCTCTATAATATCAACGTCCGGCTTGTCAAGCTGACCTAAAAACTGTCTTGCATAAGAAGAAAGCGATTCTACAAAGCGTCGGTGCCCTTCCGCATATATAGTATCAAACGCCAGAGTAGATTTTCCCGATCCGGAAAGCCCTGTAAAAACAGTAAGCTTGTCTCTCGGAATTTCGACGTCTATATTTTTTAGATTGTTGGAGCGCGCGCCCCTTATTATCAAGTTTTTCGACATTATTTCGTAACTCTCAATTCCTTTATCTTATCGCGCAGATACGCCGCTCTCTCAAATTCAAGATGCTTTGAGGCGTTACGCATTTCTGCCGTAAGCTGTTCAATGAGCTTCTCCTTTTCTTCCTTGCTTTGTTTTTTACTTCTTCCCTTCTTGGAGGAATCGTCCGGTCTTCCTATACTGATTAATTCTCTTATTTCTTTTCTTATACTCCGGGGCGTAATACCGTTTTCCTCGTTATACGCCTTTTGAATTTTACGGCGTCGCTCGGTCTCGTCTATTGCCGCCCTCATAGAACGGGTTATAGTATCGGCATACATTATAACTCTGCCGTTTACGTTTCGGGCTGCCCTTCCTACCGTTTGTATAAGCGACGTTTCAGAACGAAGAAGTCCTTCCTTATCCGCGTCAAGAATAGCGACGAGAGAAACCTCGGGGATATCTAATCCCTCTCGCAACAAATTTATTCCCACGAGGACGTCAAAAACTCCCGCCCGCAAATCTCGTATAATTTCCATTCTCTCCATTGTTTCAACGTTATGGT
This sequence comes from Eubacteriales bacterium, assembly GCA_045587025.1. GTDB lineage: Bacteria > Bacillota > Clostridia > Oscillospirales > CAG-272 > UBA1740. The sequence goes on along the minus strand of JAZNBK010000050.1, from coordinate 4,858 downwards.
GAATATACTTCACCTTGATTTGCAGTGAGGAAAGATAATCTGTCAAATCCTCCGCCATAACGGTCGTAAGCGTTGTGACGAGAATTTTTTCTCCCTTTTCGGTCGTCGCTCTTATTTCACCTATCAGGTCGTCAACCTGTCCTTCTATCGGGCGAACCAAAATCTCGGGATCTACCAGACCCGTCGGTCTGATAATCTGCTCGACCGTTCTCTCTGAATGCTGCTTTTCATAATCGGCGGGCGTTGCGCTCACAAATACGACCTGATTTAATTTTCCCTCAAATTCCTCAAAACGAAGAGGACGGTTGTCATAAGCCGACGGCAGACGAAAACCGAAATCTATAAGATTTTTCTTTCTTGCGGTGTCTCCGCCACTCATTCCCTTTACCTGTGGCAGAGTAACGTGCGACTCGTCTATAAACATAACGAAGTCGGAAGGGAAATAATCGAGCAAGGTATACGGCATAGATCCGGGCGCTCTGCCCGCAAGAACTCTCGAATAGTTTTCTACGCCCGAGCAGAAGCCGACCTCTCTTAACATTTCTATATCGTATTTTACACGTTCCTCTATTCTTTGCGCCTCGATAAGCTTATGCTGAGAAGTGAAAAAGCTCACTCGCTCTTTCATTTCCTCTTCTATCTCTAAAAGCGCCTGTTCTCTTTTTGCGTCCGATACTGCGTAGTGCGTCGCAGGAAAAATAACTGCGTACGAAAGATTACGAACTACGTCTCCCGTAACAACGCGAATTTCACTAACTCTATCTATCTCATCTCCGAAAAATTCAATTCTGATAGCGGTTTCGCTGCTCGAAGCGGGAAACACCTCAACAACGTCTCCTCGAACACGGAATTTTCCGCGGACGAAATTAAGGTCGTTTCTCTCGTAATTTATCGCTACGAGGTGAGATATCAATTCCTCTCTTTCCATCTGCTGTCCCGGGCGAACGGAAGCCAAAAGAGAACTGTATTCCTTCGGATCTCCTAACGTGAAGATACAGGAAACGCTCGCTACGACTATAACGTCCCTTCGCTCCAGGAGCGAGGAGGTTGCGCTATGGCGGAGCATATCTATCTCCTCGTTTATCATCGCGTCCTTTTCGATATACATATCCTTGCCGGGTATATACGCCTCCGGCTGATAATAATCGTAATAAGATACGAAATATTCGACCGCATTTTCAGGAAAGAACTCGCGGAACTCCGAGCATAGCTGAGCGGCGAGAGTTTTGTTATGCGCGAGAACGAGCGTGGGCTTATTTACGTTAGCGATAACGTTAGCCATAGTAAACGTTTTTCCCGAGCCGGTCACTCCGAGCAAGGTCTGCGCGCGTTCGCCTGCGAGAATTCCCTCTGTGAGTGAGGCAATTGCTTGCGGTTGGTCGCCCGTGGGCTTATACGCCGAATGTAAAATAAACTTGTCCACGCAGGTTCTCCTTTCAAAAAATACAAATTCCCCGTCGCCTCTTTTAGCAAGGCGAAAATTCAAAGGAAATTATCAAAACGCTATTATAGTTATTATAACATATTTTTTATAATAAGTAAACAGGAAAAAGCTGTTTCTCAAAATGATTGTTATCACAGAGAAACAGCTTTGTTTTATAAGAATTTTTTTAATTTTTCAATATCCGCTTCGGTCGGCTCGTTTAAGCTTCCAAACGGGAAATCTATCCCCATATTGTCATATTTGACCTGACATATTTTCCGAAACGGAAGAATCTCTACGCTATCTACGCAGCTATACCTATCACGAATTTTTGCGAGAGCCCTTATATTTTCCTCGCTATCGTTTACGGTAGGGATAATAACCTGACGCAAGGTAGTTTTTATCCGTTTCGCTTCAAGCAAGTCCAAAAACTCCAAAACGGAATTAAACGAGCAGCCCACGTTTCTTTTATACAGCTCGTCATCGGTATACTTAATATCGAGAAGAACTCTGTCGGTAACGCCTATTAACGCCTTTACTTCTTCATTTATAAAGCAGCCCGACGTATCAAGACAGGTGTTTATTCCGTTTTCTCTGCATAGCGCAAACAATTCCTTCGCAAATACGCTCTGCAAAAGCGGCTCTCCGCCCGAGAGCGTAATTCCTCCGTTCGCGCCGAAATACTCGCGGTATCTTTTTGCCATTTCGAGAATCTGCGCGGGGGTATATTCCTTGCCGCTATTCATTTCCCACGTGTCAGGGTTGTGACAGCATTTACAGCGCAGATTACAGCCCTGCAAAAACACGACGAAGCGAACACCCGGCCCGTCCACAGTGCCGAGCGTTTGAATAGAATTAACGTATCCTGTCATACAGTTTCGTGGAAGGTGCGGCTGATTACCTCTCGCTGCTGCTCGCGAGAAAGCTTATTGAAGTTTACGGCGTATCCCGATACGCGAATGGTAAGATTCGGATAATCCTCGGGGCTTTCATACGCCTTTATCAGAGTTTCTCTGTTAAGGACGTTTACGTTTATATGATGCGCTTTCTTTGCAAAATAACCGTCAAGAATATTCGTCAGATTATCTATTCTTTCCTCCTCGCTCTTTCCAAGCGCCTGCGGAGTAATCGAGAAGGTGTTTGAAATACCGTCCCGGCAGTCATCATAGCTCAATTTTGCAATTGAGTTGAGCGAGGCGAGCGCTCCGTTTTCCTCTCTGTTGTGCATGGGGTTAGCGCCGGGCGCAAACGGCTCTGCATCCTTTCTTCCGTCGGGAGTTGAGCCGGTATTTTTACCGTACATAACGTTAGAGGTGATAGTAAGAACGGAAAGCGTATGCTTAGCGTTTCTATAGGTAGGAGTTTTGCGAAGCTCCGTTATGAACAGATGCGTCATTTCCTTTGCGATAAGGTCAACTCTGTCGTCGTCATTTCCAAACTTAGGGAAATCACCCACAGTTTTAAAGTCAACGATGAAGCCGTTTTTATCTTTTATAGGGCAGACATTGGCATACTTAATTGCGCTGAGCGAGTCCGCAACCACGGAAAGTCCGGCAACGCCAAACGCCATAAGACGCTCAACGTCGGTATCGTGCAACGCCATTTGTATCTTCTCATACGCATACTTATCGTGCATATAGTGGATAACGTTCATCGTATTTACGTACAAGCGGGAGAGCCACGTAATATAAATCTTATAGCGCTCCATAACGGCATCAAAGTTGAAATTACTTGAGTCAAGAACGGGCATTTGAGGACCGATATGAATTTCACTCGTAGTATCATAGCCACCGTTAATCGCAATTAAAAGAAGCTTTGCAAGGTTGCAACGCGCGCCGAAGAATTGCATCTGCTTACCGATAGTCATAGCGGAAACGCAGCATGCGATAGCGTAATCATCGCCGTGAAGGGGGCGCATAATATCGTCGTGTTCGTATTGAATAGAGTCGGTGTCCGCAGATACCTTCGCGCAAAATTTCTTAAAGCTCTCGGGCAAATCTTTGGACCAAAGCACAGTGAGGTTCGGTTCAGGCGAAGAGCCGAGCGTGTAAAGGGTGTTCAAAATACGGAAGCTGCTCTTTGTTACGAGAGACCTGCCGTCGATACCCATACCGCCTACCGCCTCGGTTATCCACATCGGATCACCGCCGAACAGCTCGTTGTATTCGGGGGTTCTGAGGTGTCGGGCAAGACGAAGCTTGATAACGAAATCGTCGATAAGCTCCTGCGCTCCCTCCTCCGTCAAAAGTCCGTTTCTTATATCTCTTTCTATGTAGATGTCAAAGAAGGTAGCAACTCTACCGAGAGACATAGCGGCACCGTTTTGCTCCTTTATAGCGCCAAGATACGCAAAATAGGTCCACTGTATAGCTTCCTTTGCATTTGACGCCGGCTCGCTTATATCATAGCCGTACATCTGCGCCATTTCCTTCAAATAACCGAGAAACAGCACCTGACGGAAAAGCTCCTCTCTCAAGCGGACGTTATCTGAATTATAATCCTTGCCGTCCAGCGCCTTTGTATCATTCTTTTTCTCTTCTATTAGCTTATCTACGCCGTAGAGCGCTACTCTACGGTAATCTCCGATTATTCTTCCTCGTCCGTAAGCATCGGGCAATCCCGTTATAACGTGACATCTGCGAGCGAGACGCATCTCCTCGTTATAAGCGCGGAAAACTCCGTCGTTATGCGTCGTGCGGTAACGGAACTCCTGCTCGATAGCTTCTCCGAGCTTATATCCGTATGCGGCGCACGCCTGACGCGCCATTCTGATACCGCCAAAGGGGTTGACACCTCTTTTCAGAGGACTGTCGGTCTGAAGTCCTACTATAATATCCTTTTCTTTATCTATATAGCCGGGCGCATAGCTTGTAAGAGACGTGACGGTCTCGGTATCTATATCCAAAACTCCTCCACGCTGACGCTCCAACTTGAAAAGCTGTTGAACTCGCTCCATAACCGCGTCAGTACGAGGGGTGGATTTTGCCAAAAAGCCGCTATCTCCCGTATATTCCTCATAGTTTTTCTGGATAAAATCACGGACGTTTATTTCATTCTGCCAAACGCCCTCTTTAAATCCATTCCAATTTTTATGTTCCATATACTGTCCCTCTTTTCTTGTCAAAACAACTAATATATTTACACTTAATTATTATATAAACATTATATACTTTTTATCGACAATTGTCAATATATAATATGTTTTCAAAAAATTACCCGTATTTTTAGCGTAATGCCCTTAAGGACACTACGCAGCGATATAAATCCCTCGCGGGATTTGTGATATACGCGCGCTGCGTGCGATATATCTTCGATGCGATATGCCCTTTGGGCGTGTAGTATGCTTGGCGCGAGGAATTTATATCATATCGCTACCGACCAAAAGGGAGGTAATATCGCATTTTCACGCAAGCGAAAATATATCGCGTTTGCGAA
>JAZNBK010000049.1:0-41736 GCA_045587025.1 Eubacteriales bacterium | reverse complement strand
CCGCTTGGCCTCCGACTTCCTCTTTTAGTTTTGCCTTTTCTTCTGCAATCTCCGCTTTCTTTTCGGCGATCATCTCGGCGAGCTTGGATTCGCATTGGTCTCGGGATTCGGCGTAGACGTTGAACTTCTTGCGTTTGCCGTTGGGGAGTCTTGGATAGAAGCTGCCTTCCCAAAGGTGATCGTTAATTTGATAGATGCATCCGGTGCCCGACTTACGGATCTTTCTCGGCACGGGCTCAGGATGGGGCTCTGTGGGCTCGTACGTTGCGTTTACGGGCGTATTTGTGCTCTGCTTGGGTGTTTGCTTTACCTCGGGCATCTTGGCGTCCGTACCGCCGATCTTGCGGTCAATGTTCACCGCCGCCTGCATCTGCATCGTGTCGGTCATATGGCTGTAGATATCCAGCGTGGTCGCCGCCGACACGTGACCGATGGTCGCCGACAAGGTTTTGACGTCCATTCCGTTTTCCAGCGCCATGGTTGCGAAGATATGGCGCAGATCGTGGAAGCGGACACGCTTACAGCCTGCACGGCGAAGGATCCTGCCGAGGATATCGCTCGTTCCCGTTGGATACCTTGGTGAATCGGAGTTATGCGGTGACGGGAACATCCATCTGGAATCCACTGTTTGCTTGTAGCTTTTCAATACTTCCACAAGGGATGGCGGAAGCACGATGGTGCGTACCGACGATTTCGTTTTCGGCACGGATATCGAGCGTTGTATCGACTCGCCCGATAGCGAAACCTACCGCATCGTTTTGGACGGGCGAAAGGTTGGCGGGGTTATCTTGAAGATCAACAAGGAGACCAACCACAACGAGTTGGAGATTTTGTTCGTTTCCCCCGAGGAGCATACCAAGGGAATCGGTTACGGCGCGTGGCTTGCAGTAGAGGCTCTGCACCCCGAAACCGAGGTTTGGGAGACTTGTACCCCCTATTTTGAAAAGCGCAATATCCATTTTTACGTAAACAAATGCGGTTTTCAGATCGACCAATTTTGGTGTGAGTATTTCACACCCGACCACGAGATGCCCGATGACGATGAGCGCGATCCCGATGAAGGTCCTGACGAAATGTTCCGTTTTATCAAGGTGATGAAGCCGTAACCTGTTTCCTTTGTTTCCTCCGACGCAAATTTTAAAGGCTGACGTTTTATTTTCCGTCAGCCCTTTGCTTATCAACTGCTCGACAAATTGTAGTTTGTCGGTCTGTTTATGCAGGAGCAAGATGGCTTCGGGAAAGGCTCCCTCCGGGAGGGTGATTCCCCACGCGTGTGGGAAATGTCTGCGAAGCAGACAAAAGGGTCCGGTGCGAAGCATGGCGCCGGGTAGGCGACTGAGGGAGCCCGTGCGACGAATAAAGTCTGCTTGCACAAAATGTTGAAACACCGACAAATCAACATTTGAAGCACTTTCCATACAAATAAAAAAGAGCCCGTTTGGGGATGATCCCTACGGGTTCTTTTTTTGATGGTTTCATCAAGGTTGGGGAGCAAGGGGAAGGTTGACAGCGGCCGAGCCGCGGCTGAAATAAGTGTCGGGCTCATAGGATAAGACCTTGACCGATACCGTCTCGCCAACGGGGGGCGCGCTCAGCGCTATGGATCCAAGGCATTCGCCCGGGCGGATGAGACCACTCCGTCCAAGCTCAGAGCCGTCCGCATCGTATACCTTGATAAGCAGCCAGACCTTGTTTTCCCCGTGTGAGGCAAAGTAGGGAATCAGCTGACCGTCCTTATATTCGGGAGCACCGCAGATCGCGAAGGTATAGTTTCCCTCCACATCGATCGGGCGGTAGTCCGCACGCGCGAGCACCTCCGTTGGTACGCCGACAAGGGCGTTCTCCTCAAAGGGGGGTGCTTGGAACTCCGAGATTACAGTTTCGGGCGACCGTGTGGCCAAAAGCACGGCAAGCAGGATAAGTGCCGCCGCCAGAAGGCCGCCAAGGATCGCCAAAGCAAGGCGTTGCCGTTTGTCCATGGTTACTCTCCAAATTCTTTTGGCAAGCACACGGCAGGGCCGTGTGCTTGCGGATTTTTACTTTTATTAGCTAATGACAACCTTTACATTCGAGATGGTCGTCTCAGTGCTAATAGTCGGCTCTTCACCGTTGATGTAAACGGTGAACTTTGTAGAAGGAGGCGTGTTTCCGGAGCCTTCAGCGGTACCCAGAGTACCGTTTGCCGTTGTAGCACCGCCGTTGAAGGTTGCGGTAATACCGGTGGTGTTCGTTACTACCTCGATGGTAGCGTCAATCTCTACCGAAGCATTGGAGTGGTTGGTAACCGTGATATCGGCGTCTGTATCCGTCCAGTCTCCGGTACGCGTGTTCACATGAGTGGTAACGTCATAGCTGTTGGAAACTACATAGGTGAAGGTCATGGATTCCCAGGAAAGATCGATTTTGTACGTCGGAGTAGCAGCAGTTTCACTAACTTTAACCTTTACAGGAATTTGCGTGTTGTTGTCGGGAACGCTGTTTTCCGCAACACCAACGGTAGCACTGCCGGCTTCAGCAAATACGTTAACCGAAAGAGTGAGCGTCATTACAAGCACAAGGACAAGAGACAAAAACTTTTTCATGATTGTGATTTCCTTTCTGAATTTTAATATATTATATTCGCAACGCTTGCCTCACGTGCGATGCGATTATAGTTTGGGTTATTCGGTCACTGAGATCTTAACCTCGGTGATATCGGACGAGATCGCGGCGCGCTCGCCCGTTTGGGGGTCATAATAATAGGTGCGGTAAAGTCCTGTGTAGATACCGGCGCGGATGCCGGCGTCGCGTTCGGACACGTCCATTCGGTAGATGGCGCCGCCTGCCGGGATCAGCCCCGTGCGGCCAAGGAAGTACTCCTGTCCGTCCGAGATCAGATACAGCTCAAGAATCACGGCGTGGTTGGACTTGCTCGGGTTTTGGTAGTAGATGGTTGCCGTATTGGACGAAAGCGAGATGCTTGCCTCCTTGGTAAACACCATGGAAACAAAGCCGCCACCGCTTTCGGACTGCACCTTGTCGCCGTCTTCGTCGACGGGAAGCATCTCGATGTCGGGGTCAATTTCGGGAAGCGGATGGTCGGGATGGATGACCACGGGCGGCTTTGGGTTGCCGATAAGCTGCGCCACCAGCACCGTGGTGACCATGATCATCGAAAGCACCGCCAAAAGCGACAGAAGAAAGGGAAAACGGCTGCTGTAGATCGCGATAAAGGTGTCGCCGCCCACGCAAACGTAGCCCTCGCGTTTATGAAGAAGCCCCGCGTGCTCGCCGTGGCGGAACACGTCGACCTCCTTGCTGCCGATGTGGAGGCGACCAACACGGCGCTCTTTTTTGGGCTCCTTCGGCTCCGCTTTCTTCTTTCTTAACCGCTTTGAGCTCTTTGCCTCGCCGACAACGGTATAGTTCTTTTCCGGATAGAGCTCGCGCATCTTTTTCTCGGAATAACAAAAGATAAACTGGTCGCCCAGAAAGATCCGCTTGTCATAATCCTGCTTGAAAATGTGATGAAAGCCTGTCATAAAACCTCCTGATTTCTTTGGGGGCGTGATAAGTAAAATTGAAGTCTTGCGGTGTGTTTAAATTTGCAAAGGGAAACGTGCCTCCGGCGGGTCGCTTTTTGAAAAAAGCTCCGCAAAAACTTTTCCCTGCAGGCAAAACAAAATTTGAATTTGGTCAATTGGCCTCGCTGATGGTGAGAGTGCAGGTACCGGCGGTGAAGGAGTTGGGAAGAGCGAGCGCGCCAAGCGATTCGTTGTCCTCGAGATGGAAATATGCCGTGGTACTCTTTTGGTTTTGGCTTGTGCCAAGCGTGACCTCGCCCGTGATGGCTTTGGAGCCGGCAGCGTCGGAGCTATAGTAGCCCGTGATGCCCGGGTATTCGTTCGAGACGATGAATTCAAATCCGACGGCAATGCGCGTGCCGCTTGTGTTGTTGGTCACGCTGACGGTGTTACTGCCATCCAAGGGCGTAAGCGAGCCGCCGCTGTAGGTGTGCGTCTGCGGATCCCAGTTGCCAAGGTCGTAGCTGAAAAGCATATCTCCCCAGGATATATCCACCGAAATGGCGATACTGTAGTAGGTGACTGTGATCACCACGGGCGCCGCATTGACCACGCCCTCGACCATCGCCATATTGGGCCGGTAGCCGTTAAGGCTTGGCGAGGTGACCGAATAACTGTCACCGTGAAGCACGCTTGCCCGATAGCTCTCGAGCTCCTGCGCGCCGCTTGGTGTCACGTAATGAACGGTTACGGTGTAGGAGCTTCGGGTGTAGGTCACGGTGAAGACCAGATTTTGCGCCGGCATGGTTCCCGAAACGTCGTCCGCGTCCTCATGACCGGCCACGGTTGGCGAATCAAAGAAGTAGGAATTGCCCACGTCAAAGCTTGCGCTTGCCGACGGGTGCACCGTGTCGCCAAGATCGTTTACGTAATGCACGGTAATGAGGAAGGACAGGGACTTGAAGCTTGCTTCCAGCGTGGTGTCTGCCGTGATCTTGACCGTGTCGCCTGCCCTCACCGTGATGGCGCCGCGCTTCCAGCCCTCAAAGGTGAAGCCCAGCTTTACGGCGGTGGGGAAGGAGACGTATGATCCGCTTGTGGGATCGTAGCTGTAGATGCTGTCATACTCTACCGTGCGGGTCTCGACCACCTCGCCGTCCACCGTAAAGGTCAGCGTGTAGCGGTTAGGGGCGTAAGTAACGGTAAAGGTCTTGCCATCGTCCGCCTCGCTCACGGTGATCGACGCCACATCGGGCGTGTAGCCGAAAATCGAAGGCGAGGTGACGGTCAGACCGCCCTCGATCTCGTCAAAGGTAAGGTCTGCGGTGTCGGCGGCGGTCGTGCCGTCCGCGTAAAGATAATAGATGGTCACGCCCTCGGCCTCGGCGAAAGTGACGGTGATCTCCATATCGCCGTCCACGGTGCCCGTGACGGTGGGCATATCGGGAACAAAGCCACTCACGGCGGGAGAAACGATGCTGTAATCCGAGCCGTAGGCGAAGGTCTCGCTGTGGCTTTCGGCGGCCTTGGTGCCGTCCTTGAGCACGTAGTGGACCGTAACGGTGTAATCCTTGGGAACATAGCTGCCCGTGACCCACGCCTCACCCTTGGGCATGACGTGGTAGGTCTTGCCGTCCTCCTCGTCGACGTGCGTAGCCAGCTCGCCGAAGTCCCAGACGAACCTGTAATGCTCGTCGGGTGCGGGAAGCGCCGTTCCCGACGCGGCAAAGTCGGTCTGAGGATCGATGTATTCGCTGTAGTGCTTGTTTGTCAGCTGCAGCGTTGCCGTGGCCTCGCTGCCGGGCGCAGACTGGTAGACGTAGTAGAGCGTATGGTGCTCCTCGCACGCCGCCGCGGTGATGTGAACGTTGCCGGTGATGTACTCCCGATAGACGGTGACCTTGGCCTCAGTCGCGTGATTTTCGTGGTTGGTGTCGGTATCGTAGCCGCGGTCGTAGCTATAGCCCTCGCCCTCCCTCAGAACCGTGTCGCCCACCGTAACAGTGATGGACTTGGGCAGGTGGTGCTCGTGGTGGTCTCCACCCGTTGCCTCGGTCTTGAGTGTGAACACGTAATCGTTTGTCGCGATATAGCCACCCGCGCCGTCGGAGCCGAAGGGGATAAGGTCACGTCCGTCCTCAAGCGTAACGCCGACCGGCTCGATATGCGTTAAGTCAAAGGTGGCGGCAAAGTCGGTGTAGACCGTGGCGGTCCCTGTGACCGTCAGCGCATCGACCGCGCCGACCGTCGTGGCGTACGGGTCCTCGTAAAGAGGGCCAACGCCCGCGTAAATGTCAAAGGGGGTGGTTTGGGAAACGTGGATGGGTGTGGCGTCCTTGCGGGGGTCGATCAGCCTTAGATAATCGGCCTCCCAGGTATATCCCGAAAGGTCGGGAAGCGTCACGCTCTCCACAAGATCGTACATATAAAGGGAGTCGCCGTAAACGTAGGTTTTGTTCTGCACGGTGAGCGCATCCTCGCTGATCTGAAGCGAGGAATCGATGACCACGTTGGCGTAGTCCAGCGTGCGGCTCTCGCCGATGCCGATGTAGTCCTCGGTTCCGGGCAGAGAAAGCTGCATTCCCGTAAGAAATCCGGTGGTATCCCTTGCCGGCTCGATGACCTTGACGTCGTTACCTCCAAGGAAGCCCGTGCGCGGCGTAAGGTGGATGTTCACGGTGAATTCCACGTGCTTGTATTCGCTTTCCTCGTTCAGGAGGACGGGCGAGAGGGAGACGTTGGCCGTGACCAGCGAGTAGACGTAGTCCTCGCCCGCGGTCAAGGTGTCCTTATTGATGTAGGTCTGTGTATCATAGGTCACGCTTGCGCTCGATTTGTCGCCCGACGTGACGTCAAGCTTAACGTCCTTTACGGTGAAATACTTGGAGATGGCGGTGTCCAGCACATAGTGTCCCAGCTGTGCCTCGCTGCCGCCAAGATCCTCGCCGAGACTGTCGCAGGTCAGCGACGCGCCGCCGCCTGCCTGGAGCGTACCGGGATTGCCGAGAGAGGCGCTCTCGCGAAGCTCAATGCCGTCGGCGTCCTTTTCGGCCGCGTAAATGTAGCTGGTGCCTGCCGTGCCTGCTTTTCCGCTGCCGCCCCAGCCGCCGTCCTTACCGGTGGCACCGGTATAGGTCGCAAGCTCGGCCTCGGTGGTGAGCTTTGTGGCGGAGGCCTGGATGGAAGTGGGCTGTGTACCGTTGGTACCGTCCGACCAGAGTGCACCGGCGCCGCCGCCGCCCGGACCGCCTGCGGCGATCATCAGATAATAATCAATGTTTCCGTTCTCGTCCAGCACCGCCACGTACGAGGGGTCGCCGCCAAGCGCCCCCTTGTTGGTAAGGGTCTGGTCGGCCGCGTTTTTGCCGGCGTAGAACATCAGGCGCGTGCCAACGGGGAGATAGAAAGTGGCGGAGAGGTTGGCGCCCACGCCGCCCGTACCGCCGTTTGCACCCAGCAGCGTAAAGCTGGCCGAGCCGCCCATACCGCCGTTGCCGCCCTTGAGTGTGACGGTATATACGCCGTCGATGGGGATGGAGACGGTGGAGATGCGGCTGACGGTCTGACCGTTTTGATCGGTGCCGCCGCCGTACTGTACGTTATTGAATTTGGGCATGCTGTCCTCGCTCTGGATGGAGCCGCTGGAGTCGGAGCTTACGTGAAGCCCAAGGACGTATTGGCCGTCCAAATAGGATAGCGACTTGTTGTAGACCACCATATTCTGCCCCAGAGCCTCCATGCCCGAGCCGGCGATGGTGATGACTGACACACCGGTAAAGGTTGCAGAGGTGACGGGGTCGCCAAGCTTGGCAAAGCTCTTTGTCGGCGTTTTTGCCGTGGCGCTCAGTTCAACGAAGAAGCGCGTGGTCTCGTCGGGCGAGACGGTGTTGTCGGTGCCGTCGTCCTTAAGCACGGGCACGGGGTTGCCGAGCTCGTCGGTCACGCTGTGCATGCCGATCTCCTCAAGGAAGCAGTACTGCCAATGCGCATCGTAATTTCCGCGCACGTCGGCGTAGCGGTCGACGTAGAGCGAGGAGACCTTGTGGGTCATTTTTTCGGGGTCAAGACCCTGCGGCGTATGGTTGACGGGGGCAGGGCTCAGCTTCAGCGGCACGTTGACGTAGCCGCAAAAGTTTTTCATGGGGATCTCACCTGCTGCGTGGAGGGCATCGCCGTCGGAGGGGATGACGGTGATCACGCTTCCCGCAAACAGCGGCACGTTGTTGCCGCCCGCAAAGTCGGCCTTTGGCGTAAAGGTGAGCCGGATGGTCAGGTGGTCGCGATCCTCACCCGTCGTGCGGTTGGGCATCAGCGAGACCTTAGGAATCTTGAATTTGGGTGTGGCCAAAGCGCCGGCCGGGGTATTCTCATCGATGGGCGCGTAGCTGTTATCCTCGATGGAGTAGCTGACGTGGTCGATGTTGATCTTATCCGCGCGCTCCTCGGGGGTATCCGCCTCGATAAACTCGTAGGGCTCACGCGGAACGCCGTTCACGGTATTGATGGCCTCAAAGGCAGTGATGTTGAAGAAGGGGGTACGTGCGAATTCGATGTTGAGGTCGGAGAGGTAGGAAACGTCGTCCTCGTCCAGATAGACGATGTGGAAGAAGCCGCCAAGTGCGCCGTCCTCGTCACCGGCTCTCTGGTCGGGACGCTCACGGCCGATGGAATAGTCCATCGCATCCGTCTGCAGCTCCGTGGTCAGACGGTCATCGCGGAACACAAAGGACGAGCCGCCGCCACCGCCGCCGACACCGGTTGCCAGCACCACGTTGGAGACCACGCCGCCCGAGCCGCCCGCAAAGCCGGCTCCGCCGCCGCCGCCGCGGTAGTTACCCGTACCGCCTGCGCCGCCGATGAGGTTTTTGTTCTGCGCGCCTACCCAGTCATTGGGCTGGCCGCCCTTACCCAGGCTCCAGGCGGTAGTGACCACCTTGCCGGGGAGATAGGTTCCGCCCTTGCCGGCGTATTCGCCGCTTCCGTCGGTGGAGCCGCCGCCCACACCCGAGAAAAAGCTACCCGAAACGGCATAGCCCTCGGCCGCATCCAGCGTGCCCGAGGTGGTGCCGAAATGTCCGCCGTCGCCGCCGCTTGCGTGGCTGACGCTTGCGCTGGTGGTCGAGCCGGTGCCCGCGCCGCCACCGCCGCCGGCGATCATGATGTACTTGGAAACTCGGTCGGCCTCGCTGACCGAACCGGTCAGGAGTCCGTCCTGATCGGTGTAAGTGTCGTAAAAACGCTCGGCCTCGCTTCCGTTTTCGTAGAAGAAGAGGGCCGAGTAGCCGCCGCCACCGCCCACGGCCGTGCTTCCGCGGTCTCCCGCGCCTCCACCACCGTTGGCGCCGCCGCCCTTGCCGGGCTCGGCACTGACCGTCCCAGCGCCGCCCAGCGTGTAGTACAGCACGTCGCCTACCTTAAGGTCCATCACGCCGTACACGTAGCCGCCAAGGCCGCCCTTGGCCGCACCGACCGATGCGCCGTCACCGCCCCAGAGCTCTACAAGGTAGCGCCCGTCGCGGTCAACTACGTAAAAGTCATCGGTGCTGCTGGTCAGATTGGTGTTCTGCTTGAGCACGGCATAGTAAGTATACAGGTCAACGGTCACGTCAAAGCTGCCGTCGCCTTTCTTGGTGATCTCAGTCCGGCTTAGCAAATGTGCGCCGTACATACCGGTGTGATCCTTTTGCACCAGCGTGTCTGCTGCAACAGCCGTCGGAGAAAAGACCATACTGCCAAACAGCATGCAGCACACCATAAACAACGAAAGCAATCGATTTTTCATGCTCTTTTCCCCCTTCTTTTCAGCAATCAAATCTTTATAACTCATAATCTAAAAACTCAAAGCAAAAAGTGAATTCTTAGCTCAATTTATAAGAATATTATATATATTTTTTTTAAGAAGTCAATACTTTTAAAAAAATTTACATTTGCTCTGCCGGACCCTCCCCGTCTCCCGCGCTTGGCAGCTCCCCGCTTTGTGCTAAAATGAGGGGGATAAATTGCGATTTCACGAGTTCGTCAGTTTGACGAAGCAATGCCTGATAAGATTCTCTTGTATCATTTGCCGCCCATAAAAGATCTGCGAATTTTTCAAGTTCATCTTCATTAGGGGGATCAAATTCATATGTCATCAATGTTGTCGGGGATAAACGCTTGGACATTGTTCCGTCGGAATACAGATCAGCAAAATCCCAGAAAGCATCTGTGTTCAACACGAACGGCAAGATGTGTACGATCACGGGATTGTTTACACGGAGAACGATAGAGTTGCCGGAGGTTAAGCCGTCAAAATCTACCATAGAAGCTCGCTTGTCAGGCGTAGGGCGTGGGTATCACAAAGCGTAGCGGAGTTACCTTGTAACCTCGAACAAAATCGGCTTTGATAGCAATTCTCAGAGCCCTTTTTCTTTGCCCTCTGCTATCCAATTATTGAGCTTCGGATTTTTACCTCCTTTTTATGAGAAATCATACACAGCTTATATTTGCAAAAATATAATAATAAAGGAGGTGCAATATGAACTCTGTTGTATTTATGGCTCTGATTGCAACACTTGGCACGTGGTTTGTAACCGCTCTCGGTGCTGCAACGGTAGTCTTTTTTAAGTCACCTAATCCAAAGGTGCTTAACCTTATGCTTGGATTTGCCTCCGGTGTTATGATTGCGGCGAGCTTTTGGTCGCTTTTGCAGCCCGCCATAGAGCGCGCGGAGGCGGCATCAAATCTGCCTGCCTACTTTGTAGCAACGGCAGGTTTTCTGTTCGGCGCAATATTCATATGGGCAAGCGATAAAGTCATATCGTTCACAAGAAGAAAGCTAACAAACACGCAAGAAAGCAAAAATACGCGTTTTGGCAGAATTATAATGCTGATTTTGTCTATCACGCTTCATAATATACCCGAGGGCTTGGCGGTCGGCGTCGCCTTTGGCGTTCTCCAAAACGGCGCTTATGATGTAGAAAATCTTATGGGCGCTATTACCATAGCCATCGGAATCGGATTACAAAATTTCCCCGAGGGCGCAGCGGTTTCCGTTCCTCTGCGGAGGGAGGGCTTCTCAAGAAAGAGGAGCTTTCTTTACGGTCAGGCATCTGGCATGGTTGAGCCGATTGCAGGCGTGATAGGCGCATTGTTGGTCGTTTACGTGGAAGTTATTCTTCCATATGCGCTCGCGTTTGCTGCGGGAGCAATGATTTTGGTTGCGGTACACGAGCTGATACCGGAATGTCAGAAAAACCAAGAGGCGCACCCTTATTTTGCAACCACGGGAATAGTCCTCGGCTTTGCTGTTATGATGCTACTTGACGTTATGTTAGGATAACTCAACAAAAAGCTTTGAAATATCTCAAAGCTTTTCCTTTTCCTGCTACGTGGCAAATTTTAAGGGCTGACGGTTTCCGTCATCCCTTTTGTGTATCTTGTCGTTAAATTGAATTTTATTTCTTCAATACCTTTTTGCACCAAGTGCGTTTGTTGCATTCAGGACATCTTAAATAACGAGTAGTTCCTCTATGCATCGCATTAAGCGCCTGCATATAGGTTGGCACGATTTCGTGTCCGCAATTTTTGCATTTGTATGCGCCTACGCTTACCTCAAGCTTCACCGCATAGAAGCAGGGTATCAAAAAGACCACGCAGAGCGAAAGTATTGCAACGATCATCCAAGGGCCCTCGGTCATAAAAAATGCGATGATCGCAAGACCTCCGATCAATCCAATGATACTCACCGCCATAATCGTCCACATTGCATTCCAAATCGTTTTGTTTTTATCCTCTAATTCTTTCGCCATATCAAGCAAGAGCTGTTCGTTTTTCTGGTTTTTGTCTTCCATAATTAAATTCTCCCCGCATAATAAATCGTTTACTGTAATTTTCAGAACGCCGCACAATCCAAGCATAATTGAAGAATCGGGCATAGCAATTCCACGTTCCCACTTGGATACCGCCTTGTCGGTAATGCCGAGTTTTTCTGCCAACTGCGCTTGGGTTAAATTTTCCCCTTTTCTGCGCTCGGCAATAAACCTTCCTATCTTAATTTGATTCATGGGCTACCTCCTTTCACTTATAGTATAGTCGCTATTATCCGCAAAGTACACCTACTATTAGTTTAGCGAGGAGAACTAAACCTCAAACAGAGCGCGTTTGGGCGTAAACTTTTGTTTGCCTTTTAAGCTATTATAACATATTTTTATGCGCTTTTCAATTGTTTTGACTTTTCTTTGCTTAAAGCGTTGCATTTTTTAATGGGGTGACCGACTATCCTCGGTCACCCCTTCGCCTTCTTTAATTTTCTTTTTGCGATCCAATTGGATTTATAATACTGTATCCTACATTAACGAGATGGTCTGCCACTCGTTCAAGTCCCAACACAGCGGAGGAATAATAGGGGCTTACCTCCATGCTGCAATTTCCTTCCGCAAGACGTGAGAAATGACTCGCTGTGAGCGCCTTCTTCATTTCGTCAACCTTATTCTCCAAAAGCGTCAGCTCGGGAAGGCGTTCCTTATTCAAGTTCTCAAAAGCGTCCTTTGCTATATCCAACATCCGCAAAACCGCCTCGTGCATTCCCTTTATATCTGCCTGCGCTCTTGTGGAAAATTCAATTTTCTTAGTGCGCATTTCTTCGCCAATCTCGTAGAAGTTTTCAGCGTGGTCGCCTATACGCTCAAGGTCGTTAAGCACGTGAAAATAGGAGCCGATGATTCTCTCGTCACTCTGCGATGCGCCTACCGAAAGCTTGATTAAGAACTTGGTGAGCGCGCCATTAGTAAAGTCGATAATTGCTTCGTTTTCTCTGATTCGCTGTCCGCTTGTAATCGAACCGTTTTCCATAGCGTCGAAGGAAAGCGTTATGTTTTCCTCAACCAAGCCAAGCATATAATCCATTTCCTTTTTTAATTGCATCAACGCAACGGAAGGCGTGGATAAAAGTCGATCGTCAACGTATTTCAAGGACTTCCTTTCCTGCTCTGGCTTTTTGTCCTTAATAACAAGGCAAGAGTATTTTACCAATTGCTTTGAAAATGCGAGCAAAAGACCGGTCGTAGAAACGTTGAAGATTACGTGGAATACCGACACGCGCATCTGCAAGGACATCGGATCATCACCGGGGAACAACGAAACGAGCAGATCAACTGCAGGTTTCTTGAATATCCAAATAAGCGCCGTAAAGAGCATTGTACCGATAAAGTTAAAGGTGAAATGTATCAAAGCAACTCGCTTAGAATTGGCATTAGCGCCAACAGAAGCGAGCAAGGCGGTTACACAAGTACCGATGTTTGCGCCAAGGATAATAAAAAGCGCAAGGTCAAGAGGAAGCACGCCTGTTCCAACCATCGTAATGACAACGCCCGTTGCCGCGGATGAGCTTTGAATAAGCGCGGTAAATATAATACCAACCAAAATCAAAAGAAGCGGAAAATCTATTGCTTTAAAGATGTTTGTAAACATGTCCTCAACAAGAGGATTTCCGAACGCCTGCTCACTGCTCATAACGTTAAGTCCAACGAATATCAGACCAAGACCGGAGCAAAGCATTCCTGCAATTTTAATTTTCTCTTTCTTGAAAAAGCCCATCATAACTCCTG
This sequence comes from Eubacteriales bacterium, assembly GCA_045587025.1. Lineage (GTDB taxonomy): Bacteria > Bacillota > Clostridia > Oscillospirales > CAG-272 > UBA1740. The sequence goes on along the minus strand of JAZNBK010000049.1, from coordinate 28,649 downwards.
CAAACGCAAGAAGATACATCAGCATATTGAAATAATCGTTTTTAAGCGCAACGAGAACGCCTGTAATCGTCGTACCGATGTTTGCGCCCATTATGATAGGAGTCGCCTGCGTAAGCGTCATCACGCCTGCGTTTACAAGACCGATTACCATAACCGAGGTAGCCGAGGAGCTTTGAATAATAGCGGTAACGCCCGCTCCTATTCCCACTCCTGAAAGACGGTTGTTGCTGATTTTTTCGAGCATCCTTTTCATTCCGCCGCCTGCGCTTTTTTCAAGCGCTTCGCTCATGAAGTTCATTCCAACGATGAACACTCCCACGCCCGCAAGCAACCATATAAGGTTTCCTATAAGCTGTAAAGTTTCACTTCCTGATAACATAAAAATTCTCCTTCTGAGATATAGATAAACACTAATAATCTTTTTGCCCCTTTATGCAACATAATATCCGAATTGCAGCGTTTTGTTTGTGTAAACACGGCTCGACAACACCCGTTCTTGCGATGGGAAGCAAAAATTCTCTTTTTTCGCCATAAATAACTTTTTTCACTAAATTATATCATATTTTATTAAACAAATCAATGCTTTTACGCAATTGTTATCACCTCTGTAAAAATTTTTCGTAAGGGATCAAGTAAAAAACGTCCGCTTAGTAAAAAATTCCTTGACTTTTGCTTTTTCCTGTGTTATAATATTTGTGTCGCGACGGTTGTCGCCGACTTTAAAATCACCAAAGCTAAAATTGAATATGTAGCGCGAGCTGTCCTCGGGCAGAATATAGGGAAAGCGCGGTGAAATTCCGTCACAACAGTCATTACGGTGAAAGTCCGAATGCCTATCCGCTATGAACGAAGTCACTTTTCTTGGGCAAACGGAGAAAAAACAGTACAGTCCGCCGACTGTTTTTTACGTGTGCTTTTTTGCACACTATTTTTATTTTTTTGGAGGTTATTATGAAAAAAACAACTATTTCTTTTTTTAAGAGGGCGTTTTCTCTGCTCCTCGCTACCGTAGCTCTTTGCGGCGCGGTATTATTGGTATCCTGCCAGAGCGAGTCGCTTGTAATCAAGGAGTCCGACACCTGCGTTGTAATTAACGTTTCGGAAAAGGCGCTTGAAGGCAAGGAAGAAATGCTTCTTATTGATTATATGGCTTTTTTGCAGGAAAAGGGCGAGCTTGATTATACCGTAAAAAACGGTATGGTAACGGCAATTAACAATATCGAAAACCCTTCAGACTTCAGCAAATGCTGGATGCTCTATACGAGCGACGAGGACAATTCAAGCTCTGCTTGGGGGACTGTAGAATACGACGGTCAGACCTACGGATCCGCTATCGTAGGCGCAGAGGCGTTGAAGATTAAGGCGAACTGCCTATACATTTGGGTTTTCAAGGCGTTTGATTAATGATACGACCTAAAGAAATCGTTCGGGTCGCAATCTGCTCTGCAATGCTTATCGGCGGACAGCTTGCTTTGAGCGGCGTATCGGGGATAGAAATCGTTACCGTTCTGCTTCTCTCCTTTTGCTATTTGTTCGGGATAAAAATCGGTGTTCTCATCGCCACCACCTTTTCTCTGCTTCGGTGCTTTATTTTCGGATTTTACGTCAACGTCTTGGTTTTATATCTCGTTTATTACAACCTTTTTGCAATATTCTTTGGTTGGTTAGGCAAAAGATTTTCCGACGCTTCGTCCTCTTTAAAGATAATTACCGTAGTGGCGGCGGCTTCTTTGTTTTCCGTCCTTTTTACTCTTCTTGACGACGTACTTACTCCGCTTATGCTTGGGCTTAATGCGGCTGCGACACGAATATATTTTTTTGCATCGCTGCACACTATGTTTTTGCAATTAATATGCACCGTAGTGACCGTTTCTGTTTTCTTCCACCCTATTACGAGGGCTATTTCAAAGACAAAGTTTTAGTGTGATACTCCGTCAAGAGTATCAGGCAGTCAAATCCGTCTGAATACAACCCCGAAAAGCAGAATTTCATCGTTGCGTTGCCACGACTTCATTTAATCTATAGAAAAAGAGATAACGTTTCGGCTACAAACCGATTTGTTATCTCTTTCTGTCGTTATATGGATTTTTCCTTAATTTTTTGATTTTCTTATTTCTTTTTGTCGGCTTTTGGTTTGCTAATGTAAAAAATTCCATTACCTTGCTTTTGTCATAGCAAGGCCTGAGAATTTTCTGTTTTGTTATTTGCTTCGTTTCTTGGATCAAATTCGGGGCAACAAAGCAAAAAATAATCGCATTCGTCGCAACAGCATTCAAGCTCTTGCTCTCCGTTGCCAAGACAAACAGAAGGATCTCCCGGCGTAAGCTCTATTCCGGTAACATCTATTACCTTTTTTGGTATCTCCCTGTTTTTCATGTTTTCCTCCTTTACATATAAAAAGTGCGCCCCACGAAGGAACGCACCGAAAAATGCGAACTCCAAGCTGTCGCCAAACAAACTTATACGCAGATAGGTATTTTCATACTATCAAACGGGAGTCGCATTTTTACCAAATGGATTCGTTTAATAGTATGACGAAAAAGAGTATAATTATCCCATAAAGAAAAATATACCTATCGGTGCGATTATTAAGTTCGTTTGGCACAATTATTATATCACACTTTTTGCGATTTGTAAATATAATTAGTGAAATTATATCCAATTGACTTCCGTGAAAGAAAAAAGTGCGCCCCACGAAGGAGCGCACCGAAAAAGTGTTCCTTCGTTGTTGTCACACAATCTCTTTCCAGCGTTAGTGGATAGGAGAAAAAAGGAAACACCTTTTACCAAGAATAGTTTCCACCAAACGCTAAAAATTATTTGATTGTGTGACAAGTATATTCTACCACGTTTTTTTCGATTTGTCAATAAAGCTTGTTGTTTTAACAAAGGCAAAAAAATAACGGCCGTTTCGCTTCTTGTAATTTTTAAAGGGCTGACCCTGCGGTCAGCCCTTGTTTTTTAATTTTCTTGTTTCGCTTTGTATGCTTTTGAATTTTCGCATTTTCCTGTACATTGCTTTGCGTAAGGACAGCCGATACAGCCTTCTCCCCGTTTTTTTGCCCTTATCAAATACCAAACGATTCCACCGACAATTGCGGCGAGTATTACTACTATGAGAATGTTTTCGACAGGCATTTTTTATACCTCAATTTTGCCAAGCTTGCGCTCGGCCTTCAAGCTGTCATTGGTCTTGAATATCAAAGCGACGATAACCGCCGCAGCAAAAAGAATCGCAGCAAGGCCGGCAACGGCAGCCCCTACGTTCAATTGAGACGGCGCTGTCGCAAGCGTGCCGACGGTATAGACGAGATAGGACACGGTGTAGCCGATAGCAAGCTGGAATCCGATACCGCCCCAAAGCCATCTTGCGCTTTTCATCTCGGCGTTCATTGCGCCGATAGCGGCAATGCAGGGTGGCGTATAGAGATTGAACATCAAATACGCAAGCGCGGCAACCTTGGTTATAGCCATAACTCCTGCGACCTCTTCGCCCGCTCCCTCAAGCACCGCAAGCTGTTCCATATCGATTAAATTCTCAAGTCCGACGAAGCAAACCGCAAGCGTTCCGACTACGTTCTCCTTCGCTATAAGGCCGGTGATAGCCGCCGCGGCAAGCTGCCAGGATAGCACACCGACGATAGGAACGAGCAGATACGCAAAGGGCGTGGCGATAGATGCTAAAATCGATTGGTCGGCGGTAGGCGCAACCGAAAGACGCCAGGTAAATGACTGCATCAGTTGAATTACCATATTACAGAGAAGTATAATCGTAGCCGCCTTTACTATGTATGCCCATCCGCGACTGCACATAGCTTTAAAAGCGCCGAGGAAGGAGGGCTTTTTATAGTCGGGAAGCTCTATAATAAAGAAGGATTTTTTTGCTTTGTAGCCCGTAATAAGATTAACGAGAAGCGCTCCGACGAAAATCAAAACGATGCCCGAAAAATACATAAGCGCGCTCACCCACCAGGCGTTATCGAAAAATACGCCCGCAAAAAGAGCTATAACGGGAATTTTCGCTCCGCAGGGCATAAAGGGGGCAAGCATAGCCGTCGCTCTGCGCTCTCGCTCGTTTCTTATGGTTCTGCTCGCCATAATGCCGGGAACGGCGCAGCCAACGGTAATAACGAAGGGGATAACCGACCGTCCCGAAAGCCCCACTCTCTTGAAAATAGGGTCCAGAACGACGGCAACGCGGGACATATATCCGCAATCCTCAAGAAGCGCGATAAGGAAATACATAACCATAACGAGAGGCAAAAAGCCGACGACCGCAACCACTCCGCCGACAACTCCGTCTACGAGAATAGCGGAAAGCAAAGGATTCGCATTTTCGAGAAGAAGCCCCACTCTGCCCTGTACGGCTTCAAGAAGCGGAACAAGCCCCGGAATGAAAAGCTCGTTTGATTTTCCTTCGTTAAAGGTAACGCCGTCCGCTATCCACGCGCCAAGCATTGACTGTGATATGTAAAACACTAAAAACATAACTGCGGCGAAAATAGGAATCCCGAGCCATCTGTTAGTAAGAACACCGTCAATTTTATCCCCGAAGCTCCTGTCCTTTGTGAGTGTTTTTCTCTTTTCGACCGCCCGAACAAGCTTTTTTACGAAATCGAAGCGCCGTCTGTCCGCTATCTCTGCCGCCGCCTTGTCGGTAAAATCAACGTCTAACTGACGGTAGGGCGCCTTTTGCTGTCTGCCCACGCTCGAAACAGCCGCCTCGACAACCGCCTTAAGTCCGTCTGCCGACGTGGAAACGGTGTTGATAACGGGACATCCGAGCTTTTTCGACAACGTCTCGGCATCAACCGTTGTTCCCTTTTTTTCATTTATATCCTTTTTATTCAGAGCGACGACGACGGGGATACCAAGCTCAAGGAGCTGTGTAGTAAAGAATAGCCCTCGGCTCAGGTTGGTAGCGTCTAAAATGTTGATGATAACGTCGGGGTTTTCCTCTTTAACGTAAGCGCTCGTAATGCTTTCCTCGCTCGTGAAAGGTGACATAGAGTAAGCGCCCGGAAGGTCAACTGCAATAAGCTGTGCATTTCCTGCATACGCCTTTTTAATGGGGTGTTCTTTCTTGTCAACGGTAACGCCCGCCCAGTTGCCGACCTTTTCATTGCAGCCGGTCAAAGCGTTATACATAGTGGTTTTTCCTGAATTGGGGTTTCCCGTCAAGGCAATTCTCATATTAAAGATTCTCCTTGCTTTGCTTTCTTCTGATATAATCACTATTGACGGTTAGCGACTGCTAACCGCTTGCGTAAAAAAATAATGGCCGTGTAAAATTAAGAAATGCACCCTTTGGCATAGAAGCTTATACAATAATAGCTTCGGCAAGCTGATTATCAATATTATATCTTCCGTCCTTTATAGCTACGATGCACCCTCCCTTAAGATGGCGAACTACCGTAATCGGCTCTCCGCTATAGCATCCGAGCGAAAACAAAAAGGCGTTAAGCTCCTCGTCCTCGGTCTCAATGCTTTTTATAATATACTCTTTTCCGTTCTGTGCCTCTTTCAGATTCATTTTATCTCCCTCCGTCGCGGCGCTGTCAGTTAGCGACTGCTAACCGACTAATATTATACACTGCTTTTTCGATTTTGTCAACCGTTTTTAGCACATTTTTTAAAATTTGTTTCTTTTCTCCAAACGAAAAACGGCTTTCTTTTATGCGAATTGACATCCTGCACAAAGCAAATCTTCTTATTTGCGGTACGCTATTGAAAAATTATATTTTCTATGATATAATATATGAAAGAAAGGCAGGGGTTATCAATGGCACTTTATGAATCGGGGCAGATGTACCTGGAGGCGATATACGTTTTGTCGCAAAAAAGTGACAAGATTCGCTCAATCGACATCGGCGCGTATCTCGGATATACCAAGCCGTCGGTCAGCCGCGCGGTCGGCGTTCTGAAAAGAGACGGTTTTATATCGGTAGACGCCGACGGATATATCTCCTTGACGGAAAAGGGGCGTTCGCTCAGCGAAGGTCTTTACGAAAGACATACGATATTGACGAAGATGTTGGTAGCGCTCGGCGTGGACGAAGAAACCGCGACGGAGGACGCCTGCCGAATAGAGCACGTTATCAGCGATAAATCCTTTGACGCAGTGAAAGAGCATTTCTTAAAATTCGATAAATAAAGAGTGCGCCTTGTTCTTGTGGGAACAAGGCGCATTGTTGCATTTCAATTTGCGAAGCACGAAGTGGCGGCCTTTGGTCGTCCTCTTTTCTTTTTTTGCGTTTTTTCGGGCTCGCAAATGTAACATCAAAAGCAGGCATATACAAATAATTTAAAAAATGGTTGCTTTTTCTTTGAACAAGGTGTATAATATACATGCCAAACCAACTTAATATGCGGGAATTCTTTTTTTACCAAGGGAATATTACGCCCTTTTTATGCCTACAATATGGATTTGATAAAAATGCAAATTCCGTTTCTGTAGGTATAGAGCATTTCTTCCCGCAGAGTTGGTTTGGCGACTATCGGAGTTTGTGTTTTTTGTGCGGCTACTTCGGTAGTCGCACTTTTTGTTTGTTTTCGCACAATCATTTTATTTTTTTATTTTAGGAGGATCAGAACATGGAAAAAGCGAAAACTTTTTCAAACGGAAAAATCGGAGGAAAGGAAACAAAAACTTCGCTACCTTTTGTAATAGCTGTGATAGGTGTGCTATTTATGATTGTTGCGTTGTTTTTACCGTATATTACGGCTGTAGGTGATATGGCTGAGTATATTGATAAATATCCTGACGTAATAGAAGTCGAATCTTTAAACATAACAGCGAGGGATATGGAAAAAGCGTCCTTTGTCACCGTTAGTAAAATTATAAATGCTGCATATGGCGAGGATGATGCCGCAGTAGCTAAAGTTATTGTTTTTTTGTTTTGCGGACTTTTTGCATTGACTGCTTTGTTTGTAATTCTTAAAAAGCACATAGCAGTTATTGTTTTTAATCTACTAACCTGTGGAGTTTTCTTTTTCCTCAACTCATTAATGAAGAGCGATTTTATAGGCGAAAATAAATATGGCTGGGGTGTTGGATATTACGTTATTCTGATTGCGGCTGTCGCTATCTTTGCAGGAGCAATTTGGTTGCTCGTTACGAAAGCAACTTTGAAGCGAGAAGCGAAAAGATTCGCAAAAGCCAATACAATCGCATGAAAGAAAAGAGGATTTAGAAAATGAAAAAGATACTTGCGATACTTTTAGCGGTTACGATGATGTTCTCTCTCGTAGCCTGCGGGGAAACAAATGACAACCCAACAAATAAGCAAGATAATACATCCAATGTAACACCGTCTCAACCTATTACTCCAGACAGAGATTATGATGAAAGCGATCCAACTGCCATTCTCAATGAAATCACTAATGACTTCGCTGATGTTACTACTCAATTGTCTGAAAAACTGACTGAAACTTTCTCTGCCGTTGGAACTACTTTTGAAGATTACCAGAAGAACAAAGAGCTTGTAGATGGATGGATTGCTCTGGTTTTGTCTGAATCTGATGCTCTGTTTGCACGAGCAAAAGAAAACTCTATTGCATACTTCAAACTTATCGCAGCAGATGAAGATCATAAGTACAGCGAGTTCTGTGATGATGCTTTGGATGAATATTACGATGCTGTTTACGACAAAGCCATGGACGAATACTATGACACTCTCTATGATGATGCAATGGATGACCTCTATGATGAATACTACGATGGCATAATTGACGATGCATACGATGATGTTAAGTATGAAGAATGGAGCAACGCTTCCAGTGAGTGCTATAAGCAGTGGTCTGATGCAAGCTCCGCTATCTACAAAAAGTGGTCTGACGAAAGTTCTTATATTTATGGTCTTTGGTCTGCTATGAACTCGGCTTTCTGTTGGAATGATAACTTTGATGTAGATGCTATTGTTGCAGAATATGATAAAGAAAAAGCCGAAGAAGATGCTGAAAAAGCCGAGGATGAAGCTAAAGTATATGTTGATTTTGAAGTCCTCTACGAGATAAATTCCGATGGAGATGCAGAGGTTGTAGGATTTTCTGGCGAAGGCAATCGAATCACTATCAGCTCTGAGTACGAAGGAGAGGATGTCGTTCGCATTGCAGACTCTGCCTTTGAAGATTGCACAATGCTTGAAAGCATCCTCATGTGGGCAGATATTGAAGAAATCGGAAGCTCTGCGTTTAAGGGATGTACTGGACTGACCGAGTTTAGTGTTCCAAGCGACACCGAAGTTATTGGACATCATGCGTTTGAGGGATGCACCAATTTGGAAACACTCATTATTTGGGGAGATCCCGATATTGGTGAGTATGCCTTTGCAGGATGTGTTAGCTTGACTGAAATTAGCATTGGTAGCGATACCAAAAATGTTGGCGCTCATGCGTTTGAAGGTTGCACTGGTGTAACATCCTTGATTATTTGGGGTGTTGAAATTATCGGTGATTATGCTTTTGCCGGATGCACTGGAATTGAAGATGTAAGCATTCCAAGTGATGTGCTTTCTATCGGCAATCACGCCTTTGATGGTTGTACTGCTCTTTCGTCTGTGATTGTTTGGGACGATGATACTGCTATTGGTAAAGACGCATTTGCAAATTGTCCTAATTTGGACGATGCTCCGTCTGCAAGAGGAACCGTTCTTGAATGTACTATGAGTGGGAATGAAAATGGCGGAAGCAACACAGACACAATAGACGCTGATTTCAAAGCGGCAATGGATAGTTATGAAAAATTCTTTGACGAGTATGTAGCTATTATGAAGAAGTACAAAAATAATCCTACAGACATGAGCGTCCTTTTAGATTACACAAAATATGTAGGACAATATGCCGACATGGTGCAAAAGTTCTCAGATTGGGAAGACGAGGAACTTAATGCGGCAGAATTAAATTACTATATTGAGGTGCAAGCAAGAGTTAGCAAGAAGTTGCTTGAGGTTGCGCAATAAGGAGAAAACAAAAAAAGAGAGGAAATTCTCTCTTTTTTGCGCTTTACCTCTTTTTGTGTTCTTTCAAGCTTTACAAGAGAAATTGTAAATAATAGATAGCAAAAACGGCGAGGTTTTCCTCGCCGTTTTTTGTCTCGATCAGAGCGCGATATGCTTTATCCCCTCGCTTGTGATGACTGCCTGCTCCTTGAAGCCCGCCTTGAGCGCCATTTGGCGCGCTAAATCGAAGCCGAAATCGAGCTTCTCCTTTTGGTGACAGTCGCTCGAAAAGATTATGCTTCCGCCGTTTTCGCAAATGAGCTTCAGTATTCTCTCGTCGGGATAGGGCTCGGTTCTGTATCCGCGCGCCATAGCCCCCGTATTTATTTCAAACGGCACGCCATGCTTTAAAAGCTTCAACGCAGCGGTCTCGGCATGCTCATAAAACTCAGAGGTAGGAAAATATCCCACTCTCTCCCGGTTTTTAAGAATTATGTCGAAATGTCCTATAATATCCGCTCCCGTTTTCTCAACGACCTCGGAAACGGCTTCAAAATAATCCTTGGCGAACGCATCAAAATCTCCGCCGTAATGCAAGGATAGCGCCGAATTAAGCTCGTCTGCCGAGCCGTCTGCAATGAGATACTCTCCGTCCTTTAAAACTCTATGCACCGAGCCAATGACGTAGTCATATTTATAAGTGGGCATGCCTGAAAAAAGATCCTGCTCTATACCGCAAAAGATTTCGATTTTCCCCTTATATTTTTCCTTTAACGCATTAATCTCGTTAAAATACTGCGCTTCTGCTCTCTCAGACATCGAATAATCCTTGTCAAGCTCAAGGTAGCTGTGTCCCGAGAAGCCAAGCGCCGTAAAGCCCTTTTCTATCGCCGTCAGGACAAGCTCGTCCGGGGTATCGCTTCCGTCGCAATACACGGTGTGCGTATGAAAGTTTGTTTTAATCATTTCCTGTCATCTTTTCCTGCTTTATCTTGTGGTCAATAACGTGACGGGAAGCAAGCTCCTTCCTTACGTCATCAACCGTTATGCCCATTTCTACCATCATTACCATAACGTGATAAGCGAGATCGGCAATCTCGTATATGGCTTCTTTTTTGTCGTCCGCCTTTGCGGCAATGATAACCTCGGTTGACTCCTCGCCTATCTTCTTTAATATTTTATCAATCCCCTTCTCAAAGAGATACGTTGTATAAGAGCCCTCGGGCATATCCTTTTTGCGCCCCTTTAAAAGCTCGTAGAGTCCGTCCAAAGAAAACTCGGGAAGCGTCTCGCTGATAAACAAGGGAGAAAAGAAGCAGGAGTCAGCTCCCGTATGGCAGGCAGGCCCATCCTTTTCTACCACGACGACCAAGGCGTCCTTGTCACAGTCGGCTGAAATTGAAACTATATGCTGATAATTTCCGCTTGTCTCTCCCTTCAGCCAAAGCTCCTGTCTTGAACGGCTGTAAAAGCAGGTCAACTGCTTTTCAAGAGAAATTTTAATGCTCTGCTCGTTCATATAAGCCAAGGTAAGAACCTTTTTGGACAAATTATCCACGACTATTGCGGGGATAAGTCCCTTTTCATCAAATTTCAATTCATTTATCTGTATCATGATATTCACCCTATATTCTTACTAAAATATTGTTTTCCTTCAGCGTTCGCTTCAGGTCGGAAATTTTTACCTCTCCAAAATGGAAGATAGAAGCCGCAAGCCCCGCGTCGATATCGGGAATCTCTCTGAACAGCTCAACGAAATCCGCTTGACAGCCGGCGCCCCCTGAAGCGATAACGGGAACGTTCACCGCATAGCAGACCGCCTTCAGCATAGGAAGGTCAAAGCCCCCTTTCACGCCGTCGGTATCAATAGAGTTCACGACCACCTCGCCTGCGCCAAGCTCGACGCATTTCTTTATCCAGGAAATCGCCTCCATGCCCGTATCCTCTCGGCCGCCCTTGGCAAAAACTCTGAATTCTCCGTTCACACGCTTCACGTCAGCAGAAATAACTACGCATTGATTTCCGTACCTTAAGGCAGCTTCTCGAATAAGATCGGGGTTTTTAATTGCTCCCGAGTTAACGCTCACCTTGTCAGCGCCACATTTCAGCACCCTGTCAAAATCCTCTATGGTGTTGATACCGCCCCCGACGGTCAGAGGAATAAATATGTTCTGCGCTACCTCTCTTAATATGTCGGTAAAGAGCTTTCTTCCGTCGCTTGAGGCAGTGATGTCATAAAACACCAATTCATCTGCGCCGTTGTCGCTGTAATATTTACCAAGCTCTATGGGCGAGGATACGTCGTTAAGGTTAGCGAAATTTACGCCCTTAACTACCCGTCCGTTTTTAACGTCGAGACAGGGGATTATTCTTTTCGTTATCATTTCGCCACCTCCAGCGCTTCTTTTAAATTGATAGCGCCGATATAATACGCCTTTCCGATAATCGCTCCGTAGAGCTTCATCTCACGTAGCGCCCTTATATCGTCGAGCGTGGAAACGCCGCCCGAGGCGGTAATATTAATAGAAAACTTCTCGGAAAGCTCTCTGTAAAGCTCTCTGTTCGTTCCCTTCATTGCGCCGTCTCTTGAAATGTCGGTGCAAATTATCGTAGAAACGCCAAGCTCCTGCATTTTCAGACAAAAGTCAAAGCAGGAATATTCGCTCTTTTCGGTCCAGCCCTTTATCGCTACGCAGCCGTCCTTTATATCTACTCCGACGGCAATTTTTTCGCCGTGCGTTTCTATGGCGCGTTTCAAAAACTCTTCGTCGTTTACCGCCGCCGTGCCCAATATAACTCGGCGAACTCCGCTCTCTATATAGGCGTCTACCGTCTGCATATTACGAATACCGCCGCCTACCTCGCAAAAGAGCGAGGTTTTTTCTGCTATCTCGCGGATAATATCGAGGTTCGGCGTACTGCCGTCCCGCGCGCCCTCAAGGTCGACGATATGTATATTTTTCGCGCCGCATTTTTCAAAATCCTGCGCTATTTCGATGGGGTTTTCGCTATAAACCGTCATCTCGCTGTATTCGCCCTTAAAAAGACGTACAGCTTTTCCTTCATATAAATCTATTGCGGGAAAAAGCTCCATTTTTTACTCCATTTCACAAAACGCTTTTAAAATCTTAAGTCCAACCTCTCCGCTTTTTTCGGGATGAAATTGACATCCGAAAACGTTGTCCCTCGCGACAGCGGCGGTCATCTCTCTGCCGTAATCGGTGGTGGCAACAAGCGAATCCTCGCATCCCTCGGCATAGAAGGAATGAACGAAATAAACGAAATCTCCGTCCTCTATATTCTTAAAAAGCTGACTGCTTCTTTTTATGTTCAGTCGGTTCCAGCCGATATGGGGAATTTTGAGCTGAGGCGGAAGCTTCCCTTCCATAGGGATAACCTCGCCTTGAAGAAGCCCCAAGCCCTCGTGCTTGCCATATTCATAGCTCCTCTCGAAAAGCATTTGCATTCCAAGGCAAATGCCCATAAGCGGCTTTTTTGCGTCAACCGCTTCAAAAATCACCTCGTCGAGCTTGCTGTCTCTCAGCTTTTTTATGGCGTCCTCAAACGCGCCCACTCCCGGAAGAATCAGCTTGTCTGCCCGCTTTATCAGCTCCTTGTCGCCTGTAACGACGGTGTCGTAGCCAATCGCCTTAAAGGACGAGGAAAGGGAGAACAGATTTCCTACTCCGTAGTCAATTATCGCTATCATTAAAGCACTCCTTTGGTGGAAGGAATCTCGTCCTTATATTTCTCGTCGATAGCGACCGCCTCGCAAAGCGACCTCGCTACCGATTTATATACCGCCTCTAAAATGTGATGCGAGTTCTTTCCGTTCATCTTCACTATATGTAAAGTAATCTTTGCAGAACGGACAAACGCCTCGAAAAACTCTCTTGCAAGCTCGGTATCAAAGTCGCCGAGCGTCTTTGCTCTCACGTCGGCGGAATATTCAAGGTGACTTCTGCCCGAAATATCGACGGCGCTCATCACGAGCGACTCGTCCATAGGGAGAAGGAAATTGCCGTACCTTACTATTCCCTTTTTGTCACCAAGCGCCGTCGAAAGCGCCTCGCCGAGCGCAATTCCGATATCCTCAACCGTGTGATGATAATCCACCTCAACGTCGCCCTTGCAGGTCAGCTCCAAATCAAAACGGGAGTGCTTCGCAAAAAGAGTCAGCATATGGTCTAAAAATCCACAGCCGGATTTAATATCCGACTCCCCCTTGCCGTCCAAATTTAAAGTAAGGCAAATATCGGTTTCCTTCGTTTTTCTTTTTATCTCCGCTATTCTCATATACATTCTCCTAAAATTTCCTTTACCGTTGAAACAAAAATTTCCATTTCCTCTCTGCTTCCGACGGTAATGCGGTTGAAATCCTTGATTCTCGGCTTTTCGAAATGACGGACGAGAACGCCCCTCTCCTTCAAGCGCTCGTAAAGCGTCCTTCCGCCTATTTTCTCGCTCTTGGCGAAGATGAAGTTCGCCTTTGAGGGAAGGACGGTAAAGCCGAGAGCCCTCAATTCCTTTTCCGTATATTCACGGTTTTCTATAATTTTTTTACAAATTTCGACATAATAATCGTTTTCAATTATTGCGTTCAGGCCCGCTATCTGTGTCAGTCGGTTTACGTTATACGGATTCGTTGAATATTTTATCGTTTCCAGATCCCGTATCAGCTCCTCGTCCGCAATAGCGAAGCCGAGCCGAGCGCCTGCGAGCGAGCGTGACTTTGAAAACGTTCCTACGCAGAGCAGATTTTTATATTTTTTCGTAAGTGCGACGCAGGACGTACCGCCAAAATCTACGTATGCCTCATCTATCAGCACCACCGAGCTTTTGTTGCTTTCGAGAATTTTCTCTATGTCCGCAAGAGATATTTCCATTCCCGTCGGCGCGTTGGGGTTCGCTATAACCACAAGCTTGTTTTTATTGCAGAAAGCGTCCGTATTCAAGGAAAAGTCCTCATTAAGCGGAACAATCTCGCTCTCCACCCCGTAAAGCTCCGCAAAAACGGAATAAAATCCGTAGGTAATGTCGGCATACGCAGCTCCCTTGCTTCCGTACGCCATAAACGCAAAGTTCAAAATATCATCAGAGCCGTTTGAGAGAAAGACGTTTTCGGGCTTTACCTCATATAATCTTGAAAATTCCTTTTTCAACGCTTTACATTCGGGGTCGCAGTAAAGACGCAGCTTTTCTACCTCGTCTGAATTTATAGCGTCGATTACTCCCCTCGAGGGCGGAAAGGGGGACTCGTTCGTGTTAAGCTTTATATATCTTTTATCCTGTGGCTGCTCGCCCGGAGTATAAGCTTGGATTTTTTGAAGACGCCGGTTTAAAAATTCACTCATTTCGCTTCTCCCTCGAATCTGACCGTTGCGCTCCTTGCGTGAGCGGAGAGCCCCTCCTTTTCCGCAAAAAAAGCGACGTCCTCGGCTACTCTTTCAAGCGCCTCTCTCGTATAATAGGTGTACTGCGATTTTTTTACAAAATCGTCGACCGACAAGGGACTTGAAAACCTCGCCGTGCCTGACGTAGGAAGGGTATGATTCGGACCTGCGTAATAATCGCCCAACGCCTCGGGGCAATATCTTCCCATAAAAATACTGCCTGCATTTCTTATTTTGTCGAGATAATCAAAGGGATTATCTATGCAGAGCTCCAAATGCTCGGGCGCTATCTCATTCGATATTTCGATAACGTCCATTATATTTTTCGCTAAAATTATTTTTCCGTTATTATCAATAGAAGCGCGCGCTATCTCCTGTCTCGGAAGCGTCTTTAACTGCTCTTCTATCTCCTTTTGCACCGCATACGCAAGCTCGGCGCTGTCGGTAACCAAAACCGCGCTTGCCATTTTATCGTGCTCTGCCTGTGATAACAGGTCAGCCGCTACAAAGCGGGGATCAGAGCCGGCGTCGGCTATAACCAGAATTTCGCTCGGGCCCGCAATCATATCGATAGAAACTCTGCCGAACACCTGTCGCTTCGCTTCCGCGACGAAGGCGTTTCCCGGGCCTACTATTTTATCTACCTTCGGCACGCTTTGCGTTCCGTATGCGAGAGCCGCTATCGCCTGCGCTCCGCCGAGCTTGAAAATCCTGTCAACGCCTGCTATCTTCGCCGCCGCCAGAATAACGGGCGAGACCTTTCCGTCGGGAGAGGGTGGCGTTGTGATGCAGATTTCCTTACATCCCGCAATTTTTGCGGGAATACTGTCCATCAGAACGGTGGACGGATAGGCGGCTGTTCCCCCGGGAACGTACAGTCCCACCTTTTCGATAGGAGTTACCTTTTGCCCTGTTACTATTCCGTCGTTTTCGTTTATTATAAAGCTGTTTCTGACCTGACGGCTATGAAAGCTCCTGATATTCTCTGCGGCTTTTCTGAGAATTTCGATAAATCTCGGCTCGACCAAGGAAAACGCCTCGTCAATTTCCGCAGCGCTGACCTCAAGGGAGGTCAATTCCGCCTTGTCGAATTTTCTGCAATATTCAAGGAGCGCCTTGTCGCCGTTTTTCCTTACGTTCTCTATAATTTCCGTAACTATAGGAGAGACGTTTTGCGTTGGCTCTACCCTTGCAAATATTTCCTCGGCGGAAAGCTCGCCGTATTTAAGTATCTTAATCATTCGTCTTTACCTCCCGAGAAAGTCCCTCTTTTATCTTCTCTATCTTTTGCGTTTTAAAGCCGTAGGACGCCTTGTTTGAAATGAGGCGAGCGCTTATCGGAACGATAGTTTCAAGAGGAGCTAAATCGTTTTCAAGTAGCGTTTTTCCCGTTTCCACAATATCGACGATAACGTCGGAGAGCTGTAGGATAGGCGCAAGCTCGATAGAGCCGTTCAGGTGAATAATATCTATATCTCTGCATTTTTTTGCATAATAGCTCTGCGCAATGTTTGTAAACTTGGTAGCAACCCGAAGCGTTTTTGAGGTATCGTCGCAGAAATCCTTCCTTGCGGCGACCGCCATTCTGCATTTACCTATATTCAGGTCGAGCAGCTCAAAGACGTCGGGGGTATATTCAAGAAGAATATCCTTTCCCGCAACGCCGATATCCGCCGCTCCCCGTTCTACGTAAATGGCAACGTCGGAGGGCTTCACCCAGAAGAAGCGAATACCCTTTTCCTTATTTTCGAAAATCAGCTTGCGGTTTTCTTCCTTTATAGAAGGGCAGTCGAAGCCCGCGCGCGCGAACATTTCGTAGACCTTTTCGCCGAGCCGTCCCTTCGGGAGCGCAATATTGATGTAATCGTCCTTCTTGCCGAGGTCCTCTCCTCTTTCGAGAGTGTCAAGATATACGGCAAAGCCGATAGCGCCCGACGCCCTGTTCATTCTCTTCATCAGGGTATCGTACTGACCGCCCGACAAAACGTGCGAGGCGTGGCCGAGAAGAAAGCCCTTGAAGATTATTCCGCTGTAATATCCGTCGTTTTTCGAAATCGAAAAATCTATAGAAAGGCGCTCTCCCTCGCCCTGCGAGGCGAGATAGTCACAGAGCGCTCTGAGCTCCGAGACGGCAGAAGCGGACGCCTCTCCCGACGAGGAAGAAGCAATGGCGTCTAACGCCTCGTTTATATTCTCATAGCTATCGACAAGACAGCGAAGCGCTGCGAAGCTCTTTTCGCTAAGCTGACGCTTCAGCTCTCCGAGGTTTTTCTCGCAAATAGCGTTAATTACCTCGTCCCTTGCGTCCGCAGAAACGCCCTGCTCCAAGAGCAGCGCGTCGAGAAGTCTGACGTGAGAAAGGTGCAGATTATAATCTCCGCTTATCGCCTGCAAGCTCTTTACGGCGAGCTCGGCAACCTCAAAGACCTCTTTTTCGGTAATATCGCCTATGCACTCAAGCCCCGTCTGCATAATCTCCTTGTAGGTATTAGTCGATTCGGAAACTCGATAGACGTTTTCGTTATAATAATATTTTTCAACGCTGCCCTTTACGTCCTTTACGTTTTTTACGATAGACAAGGTTACGTCGGGCTTCAACGCCAAAAGGCGACCGTTCGTGTCGTTAAAGGTGATAACTCCCTTCGAGACGAGAAAGTCCTTGTTTTTCGAATAGAGGTCGTATTCCTCGAACTTGCTCATTTTAAACGGCTTATATCCGTAGGGCGCATATAAGCTTCTGAGCGAAAATACTATCTTCTCCTCAAATTTCAAAATGCTATCTTCAATCATCGTCCTCGTCCAACCTTTCTATAACGGTACGGTATCCGCCATCACCGTAATTCAACGCCTTGCTGACACGGCAGATGGTGGCGGTAGAGGCGCCCGTCGTTTTGTTCGCCTCCATATAGCTCTTTCCTTTAGACAATTCTATGGCGACGTCCAGACGCTGCGAAATTGCATCTATCTCCTGAAAGGTACAGATATCCTCAAAGAAGGCGGCGCACTCCTCTACCGTGCGTAGCTTTAATACCGCCTGATAAAATCTTTTCGGATCGGTTTTTCCCTTTTTAATCATTTTTGCGTTCTCCTTGATTTAGTTCTCTGCCATTATAGCACATCACCGTAGTAAAGTCAAGAGTTTTTTTATTTTTTCTGTGTATTGAAATATTTAAGCGCTTTTCTCTGCAAAAATCTCTTTCTTTGCGGGGTTTTCGCTTCTTTTGCAAACAGTTGTTTACACTCTTTTTGCGGGCGTCGAAAAATCGTTCGCCCCTTTATTCGATTTCGATAACCGAATATCCCTGCGCCTCGATTATCTCTTTTATCATAGCGTTATCAAGGTCATCCTTCAAGGTTATTACCGCCGTCTTGCTTATATGACTGACCTCGGCGCTCTCGATTTGAGGTGTTTCCTCTAATATCTTCTTCACTCTCGCCTCGCAGTGAGGGCACATCATTCCTTCGATTTTAACCGTTTTTTTCATCCTTTTTTCCTTCTTTTCTCTTTTTATTTGTTTCTTTTCTCCATATATGTCGCACCGACTTAATCTGAGCGCATTCGAGACCACGCAAACACTTGACAAGCTCATAGCTAAAGCTCCGAGCATAGGGCTCATAACCAGCCCTACAGAAGCGAGCGCGCCTGTCGCTATCGGTATTCCCACCGAGTTATAAAAGAACGCCCAGAATAAATTCTCACGTATGTTTTTCAGCGTCGCCCGGCTGATGCGTATAGCGGCGACGGCGTCGCAGAGGGTGTTGTTTACAAGCAGGACCTCGGCTGCGTCAATTGCGACGTCTGTGCCCGTGCCGATAGCAACCCCAACGTCTGCGCTTGTAAGCGCGGGCGCGTCGTTGATTCCGTCGCCCACCATTGCCACCTCTCCTGATTTTTTAAGCTCACGAACAGCTGCTTCCTTTCCTTCGGGCGAAAGGTCTGAAATAATTTCATCAATGCAGACCTCCCTGCCGACTGCGCCTGCCGTCAGAGCGTTATCTCCCGTTAACATAACAACCCGTACACCCAAACCCAAAAGCTCACGTATTGACGTCGCGCTATCCTCCTTCACCGCGTCGGCAATCGCAATTATGCCGAGCAGCGTTCGCTCCTTGGCAAACAAAACGGGAGTTTTTCCCTCGGAGGCAAGGGCATTCGCTTTCGCCTTAATTTCTTCTTCGACAGATATAAGCGAGCTTATATAGCTCAAGCTTCCGCCGAAAACCTCGGCGTCCGATATTCTTCCCTTCAGTCCGTTCCCCGCTATCGCCTTAAAGTCGGCAGCCGTCTCTGTCTCTATTCCCTTTTCGTTTCCATAAAGCACTATTGCTTTTGCCAAGGGATGCTCGCTTTTGCGCTCAAGAGAACAAGCTATACGCAATAGTCCCCTCTCGTCTATGCTTGCAAGCGGTACTACGTCGGTTACGGTCGGCTCGCCCTTGGTGATAGTTCCCGTTTTATCGAGAGCAACGGTCCTTACTCTGCCAAGCGTTTCGAGCGCCTCGGCGCTTTTAAATAAAATTCCGTTTTTTGCGCCTACGCCGTTTCCTACCATGATAGCAACGGGAGTAGCAAGTCCCAGAGCGCAGGGGCAGGAAATGACGAGGACGGAAATTCCTCTCGCTATAGCAAAGCCGAGCCCCCCGTCAAGAAGCAGCCAGACGGCAGTCGTTATAAGCGCGATACACATAACGAGAGGCACGAATACAGCCGACACCTTGTCGGCGATTTTAGCTATCGGCGCCTTGCTCGCTGAGGCGTCGCTCACCATTTTTATAATCTGCGAGAGCGCGGTGTCTTCGCCTACGCGTGTCGCTCTGCATATCAAAGCGCCCGACTTGTTTATCGTTGCAGCTGAAACGGTATCTCCCACCGACTTGTCGACGGGAATGCTTTCCCCCGTCAGAGCGGACTCGTCGAGCGCGCTTTCCCCCTCGATTACAATGCCGTCGGCGGCAACGCTCTCGCCCGGTCTGACTATAAATATATCGCCCTCTACAAGATTTTCTGCGAGTATGGTTATCTCCTCGCCCGAGCGAAGCACGGTAGCGGTTTTCGGCGTGAGCTTTATAAGCGCCCTTATTGCGCTCGTAGTCCTTCCCTTTGCGCGCGCTTCAAGCAGCTTTCCCACCGTAATCAGAGTTAAAATCATAGCGCCT
Organism: Eubacteriales bacterium; assembly: GCA_045587025.1. Taxonomy (GTDB): domain Bacteria; phylum Bacillota; class Clostridia; order Oscillospirales; family CAG-272; genus UBA1740. The sequence goes on along the minus strand of JAZNBK010000049.1, from coordinate 9,160 downwards.
GACTCGAAGTAAAGCTCTCCAAGATAGGATGCGTCCCCGCTTCTTACCATAGAAAACAGAGGATATAAGCTATATAAAAATGCCGCCGCCGAGCCGCAGGCGACCAAGGTGTCCATATTCGGCGCAAGATGCAAAAGACCTTTAAATCCGCTTATGAAGAATTTTTTGTTTATTATCATCACGGATAGCGCGAGAAGCGCCTGCAAGGCGGCTATTACTATCGGTTTTTCCGAGAGAAAGCTCGGCAAAGGAAGCTTTAGCATTATATAGCCGGTAGAAAGATAAACAAGAAGCAAAAGAAAGGAAAGAGAAAGAAGTAATCTTTTCTTTGTTTTCGCTATCTCCCCTTCAAATTCTCCCGTCGTCTCTTTTTCTCCACCCTTCACTCGTGCGTCATATCCCGCCTTGACTATGGCGGCGATAATTTCGCTATCGGCGGCGCTGCCCTCGACTGTGAGCGAGCTTGTGAGCAAGCTGACAGAGCAGGAGCTGACTCCGTCAACTCCCAAAACCGCCCTCTCCACTCTCGCAGAGCAGGCGGCGCAGCTCATTCCGATTATATCAAAGCGCCTCATTTCCTTTTCTCCCTTTTTTTCGTTATATATAACCCGCCCGAAACAGCGGTAAATCAAGATAAAATCAGTAGGATAATTATATCACGGACACTTATCTTTTTCAAGCCCTTCCCTATTAAAACACCAGACAAAAGCAACATTTTTTATGTTGACAAAGAAGGAAAAAAATTGTATAATTATATAGAAAAATCACGACTATTTTTAAGAGAGGTAAACTACAAATGATTCGTTGGTGTATTATAGGCGCAGGCGGAATTGCGGACAGAAGAACCATTCCCGCCCTGTTGACAGACAAAAATAACGTTCTCGTCGCCGTTATGGACAAGGCGAGCGCCCTCGCGGAATCGCTCGGCAAAAAATACGGAGTTCCGCATTTTGACGACGAAAAGGAGATGCTCGAGAGCGTCGAATGCGACGCCGTATATATCAGCACTCCCGTTTTCTGCCATTACGAGCAGGCAATGCTGGCTCTTTCTTATAACAAGCACGTCTTTTTAGAGAAGCCGGTCGCCCTTGACGGAAAACAGAGCCGTATGCTGATAGACGCCTTCAAAAAGGCGGGAAAGCAGATTTCTATCGGCTATATGATGAAATATCATAGCTTACATAAGAAAGCAAAGGAGCTTATTGCAGGCGACGCGGTTGGTAACGTTGTGAGTGTTCGCGCTCAATTTACCTGCTGGTATCCCGACATGCCGGGCGCATGGAGACAAAACAAGTCGCTCGGAGGAGGCGGCGCAATGATGGACCTCGGCGTTCATTGCCTTGAGCTTATCGAGGATATTCTTTGCGAGCCGATTACCGAAATTAAGGGCTATTGCGCGACACGTTCTTTCTCATACGAGGTCGAGGACAGCGCCGTTTTGATATTCAAGACGAAGAGCAACGCATTGGGACATATAGACGTGAACTTCAACATTCCCGATAGGGCGTCGGAAAGCAAGCTCGAAATTTACGGCGATAAGGGCTATCTTATTGCCAAGGGAACGCTTGCGCAGGAGGACGTCGGAACTCTCGCCCACCTTTACGCTCCGCAGGGCGAATACGCTGCGAGCCAGCACCGCACGACAGACGAGCCGATAACCTACACAGCAGAGGGCGACAATATGTACCGCCAACAGCTCTTTGCTTTCGCAGAGCTTGTTCAGGCAGGCACTTTGGACTACACTCTCGCAGACCGCGCCGCTCATATTCAGGAGCTTGTAGACCGCGTTTATTCCGAAAATTGACTTGTTTTCTGCTGACAAAACGTCAAAAGATTTGTATAATTAAAGGGATATTTAAAATTTTTCGTATTACAATGGGCAAAAAAACGTAAAAACATCTGTTTGAAAGGATTTATATTATGAAGGAAAAGCTTAAAATTGGCTTTGTCGGCTATGGACGCCGCGGTTGCGGAATGCTCAAAACCTTTGCGGGCTATGATGACGTTGAGGTCGTAGCCGTTTGTGACCTTGAGGAGAAAAAACAGCTGGAAGCTGTTGAGCTTGTGAAATCGGTTGCAGGCAACACCCCTGTTCACACAGGCAATTACAAGGACTTTTTGACAATGGGCCTTGACGCAGTAATCAATTGCTGCTCCTGGGCAGACCACTCAAACATAGTGATAGCTTGTCTTAACGCAGGCATTCCCATCGGATTTGAGGTAGGCGGCGCTTACAGCTTGGACGAATGCTGGGAGATAGTAAAAACTCAGGAGCGCACAGGCACGCCCCTTATGATGCTCACAAACTCGAGATTTACAAGACCTAATATGGCGCTCGTCAGAATGGCGCGCGACGGCTTTTTCGGAAAGATAGTACACTGCGACGGCGGATATTGTCATTACATGACGGAAAATATCGTCGAGCAACACTTCTCTATGAATTACTATCGCTTGATAAACTATATGCTCAGATGCTCGGAGAACTATCCCGTGCACGCAATGGGCACTATCGCTGATATTCTTAACATCAACAGAGGTAACAAGATAGTTTCTCTTACCTCGACGGCATCCTGCTCTAAAGGTATCCACGAGTACATACTCAGAACGCACGGAAAAGACCACTGCTTTGCAGACACTCAGTTTGCGCAGGGCGATATCATTACCACGACCTTGAAGTGCGCCCGTGGCGAAACTATCACTCTCCGCCTTGACACTACGCTCCCCAGACCTTATTCAAGACGCTTCTCCATTCACGGTACCGAGGGTATGTTTATGGAGGACGGCAATTTGATATACAGACGCGAGGAGCATGAAAAGGTTGAAGAAGCTCGTGAGCTTTACAACAACGCAGATAAATATATCAACGAGAATCTGCACCCGATTTGGCAGGAAAAGTCCGCCGAGGAATCTATCGTAGGCGCTAATCTTATGGAAGCAGGTCACGGCGGAACAGACATTCTCTGCACCCGTTGCTTCATCGATAGCGTTAAGAACGGTTGGCCTATGGTAACCGACGTTTACGATGCGGCTTTGTTTATGGCGCTTACCGTTCTCAGCGAGGAGTCCATTCTCAAGGGCGGCGCTCCCGTAATGGTTCCCGACTTCACGAAGGGCGCGTTCTTGAAGAGAAAGCCCCTCACCTCCGACGATACTCCTTGGAGTATTACCTGATGCGCTCCTAACGCAAAGCTATTTTATAAAAAGAACGAGAATTAGAGCTTCACTCTAAAGAACAGTTTTTAAGAATACGGTATATTTCGAAAGAGGTATACCGTATTTTGCGTTTGTGGACACAGAAGCAGCGCTTCGTATGGCTTAATTAAGGTCTACAATACAGGCACAAAAGAACGCAAGGGCACTTATGGCAAAACCATAAGTGCCCTTTTTACAGATGGCAAAATCAATTCATTTTGTTTTTTGTTCTTGTGGTATTTCAATTTCACCCTCACTTTTTTCAAAAGCCCTTATTTCCTGTCTTATCAAATAAAGTATTTCTCCGTTCGCTGAACGACCGTAATATTTTGAGATATAGTGCAGTTTATAGTGAAGCTCCGGGTCGATTTCTATTCCAATATGCTTGTTATTTTTATTTCTCATAAAAAATCTCCAAAAAATCTTAATATAAGTATATTTTAAGATTTTTTTGTGGTATAATGTTGTGAGTATACTTAAATCAAGTATACAAAATGTTCGTTAGGAGTTTTTATGAAAATTGCAATTGTTGGTTCAAGAAACGTTACTGTATCTGATATTGGCAGATATATTTCAGACGTGAGAGAAATCGTTTCGGGCGGCGCCGCAGGTGTTGATTCTTGTGCTGCAGAATATGCAAAGGAAAACGGAATAAGGTTAACGACGTTTCTGCCGCAGTACGAGCGATACGGTAGAGCCGCGCCTATCGTAAGAAATAAAAAAATAGTGGATTATTCAGATAAAATCATTGCATTTTGGGACGGAAACTCAAAGGGTACGTTGTCTGTTATAAAATATGCTCAAAAAACGAAAAAGCCGTGTGAGATTATTATCTGCAAGTAAATTATTGTGTCTTTAATTAAGCCAGCGCTTGTCAAGAAAAGAGGACAGAGTTTGCGCTTGCTTTCTCTGTCCTTCTGTCTGTCGATAGGTGTCGAGTTTTATTTAATTCATAAAACTGTCCTTTAGAAAACGCCCCATTTCTCAGTCGTTTTTTGTCGTATAATTTCGCTTCGTTTTTTCGGTTTTCTCGCCATTTCGTAAACATATATTTACAAAACGGCTGTTTTTGGAGCTCTCTTTCGTTGCCTTTCCCGTATAACGCTTCCCTGTTTAAATGTTTTTCAGCTCCTCGGAGGCGACGCTTGCCAGATGCTCGGCTTCACCCTGACATTCGATAGTATAGCTGCCGTCGTCGTTATAATCTACAATAGTAACCGACGCATTTGTTATCCACTTGAAGCTTTTTGCCTCCTCGACGGGAAGTCCGTTCCAAACGCAAAGCATAGTTCTGATAGGTGTCGCATGGGTTGCAACGCAAACCGTCTTTCCGTTGTTTTCCTTCGCTATTCTTTCTAATTCCGCCTTTACTCTTTCTTGAAGATGAGCTACGCTCTCTCCTCCGTCACATACGGCGTTTCCGACGTCCTCCATCCAGGTTTTGTGACTTTTTGGATATACCTCCGCAATATCGTCAAATTTCATTCCTTCCCAAAGACCTGCAAAAATCTCTCTCAGCTCTTGCGTGGTCGTTATATTAAGTCCGCGCCTGTCGGCAATCGGCTTTGCGGTATTATACGCGCGAATAAGGTCGCTCGAATATACTACGTCAATATCTACTCCGTCGAGAAAATCGGCGGTTTTTTCCGCTTGCAGATATCCCTTTGGCGTCAAATCCCAGTCTGAATGTCCAAGAAAAGCTCTCTCTGCGTTTCCTTTGCTTTCTCCGTGTCTTATAATTATAAAGCGTGTCATTCTCTTCCCTCTTTTATATTCTTTTTAGCTTTTTAAACATATAAAGTATATCACAGAGAAGCCGTTTTTTCAACTGTTTTTGCGTTTTTCTATAATTTATAAAAGGATACTTCTCTTTTCACAAAATTGGTAATTTTTGGCAGTTTAGCTAAAAAGAGAAACGTTTCCCCTAATTTTCTTGCCCTTTTAGAGCTTTTTCGCCGTTTTTTCGCTTTGATTTTAATATTTTGCTCCGTTTTTCACCTTTTTAACTAAACAAAAGGACTATATTTAACGAAACCTTTGCTTTTTTGCTCTTTCTTCTTTTCTCTTTTATCATTTTTCTTTTGTCACTGCCATACTTCCCTTCTCACCTCTTCCCTGTTTCTTCCCCGTATCTTTCTCGCCGCTTCCCTTTTTTAGCTTCTCTTTCGAGCTTCTCATTTGGTGTTTCTCTTGCGGCGCTTCCCTTTCCCCTTTTCCACGCTGTATTATCTGCGCCCGCATATTCTATATCGTTAGGTTTGCTTTTTACATTTATTAAAAATCTCTGCGTTTTAATATGCTTTCGTCGTCTCTTTTCTCTTTCTTGCGTTTTGCGGGGTTTTTTCGTGTTTTTGCTTGAAAAACGCCTTATCCGCTCAAAAACCAAGCAAAAACTGTTGAAAATGTTAAATACTATGTTATTAACTTTGCTTTTTCTGCCGTTCTGCTGCCCGAATGCGTCTTTTCTTCTTTTATTAAAAATGTTTCACGTGAAACATTTTTGATCTTCTTTTGCATTTTTGTTTCACGTGAAACAATTTATATTTCGCTTTTCCGCTCCTTTTTTGTTTCACGTGAAACATTTTGGAGATTTTTTCTCTTTTTCGCCTTTATATTATATTTTTCCATTGACATATATTAAATAAAATGATATAATAAGCATAAGATGATATATTCATTAATCTGACCGCACGCCTTTACCTTGTTTTTACTGTTTTTTGGTTGGCTTTGAGGTCTTTTTAATGTTTTTTGCGTATTTTCACGCAAAAAACTTCAATTTTTACAATTCGGAGGTTAAAATGGCTGCAATTATTTCATTTGCAAACCAAAAAGGCGGCGTAGGAAAAACCACGTCTGCTGTTAACGTTGCGGCGGCGTTGGGCAAAAAGGGCAAAAAAGTGCTTTTAATTGATATGGACCCTCAGGGAAACGCCACAAGTGGCGTTGGAATATCAAAAAAGAGCATAAAACACTCAATTTATGACGTTTTGCTCGGTCAGGCGACCGCAAAAGAGGCAATTTCTGTTACAAAATACAAGAATTTGTCCGTTTTGCCGTCTACAATTGCTCTCGCAGGCGCAGAAATTGACTTAGTTGAGATGGACGAAAAGGGAACCGGCTTGAAAAAAGCGCTCGAGGAAATCAGGGAAGAGTACGATTATTTGATTATCGACTGCCCTCCTACCCTTGGTTTGCTCACAATTAACGCTCTTTCCGCTTCTAACGGCGTAATTATACCTATGCAGTGCGAGTTTTTCTCGTTAGAAGGGCTTTCACAGCTTATTATGACTGTAAAAAGAGTCAGACAGTCCTATAATCCCACGTTGGAGATTACAGGAATTATACTTACTATGTATAACGGCAGATTAGTGCTTACAAATCAAGTTCTTGAGGAGCTGAAGAAATATTACGCAGACAAGCTCTTCAAAACCCCTGTTTCCCGAAGCGTCCGTCTCTCTGAAGCGCCCAGCTTTGGCGAGCCGATTTGTTACTACGACCCCTATTCAAAGGGCGCACTCGAATATAACGATATTGCGAAAGAGCTTATGTTAAGAATTTAAAGCAGGAAAGAGCGCAAACGCCCTAAAAAGAGGGAAGCGCTTCAGATATAAGGCAACAACCGCAGAAAAATGCGCAGAAGCTTAGCTTTCTCGCTTGAATTGGTAATATTTACCATTTTTCTGCTTTCTTCTACAAAATCCTCGTTTTTTCGACGCTGTTTTGCGTGGCAAATACAAAACAAAAAAAACACCCGCAATGCAAGGGCGCGAGCGGATTATAAAACGAAAAAAGGGCTATAAGCCAAAAACAACAGGCAAAATATAATACTATTACGTAAAAGAGGAGAATAAAATGGCAAAAAGAGCATTAGGACAAGGCCTTGACGGTCTTTTTATAGACAATATGGCGTTAGAAGAGACCGCAAAGAACGCAAAAACAATGATAAGGATTTCCTTAATCGAACCGAAGCCGGGACAGCCGAGAAAAACCTTTGAGAGCGAGCCGTTAGCGCAGCTAGCGGACTCTATCGCATCTTTTGGCGTACTACAGCCGATACTTTTGCGAGAAATTGGTGTCGAAAGATATCAAATCGTGGCAGGCGAGCGCAGATGGCGCGCGGCAAAAATGGCAGGGCTAAACGAAATCCCCGCAATAATTTTGGAGGGAAGTGAGGCAGAAGCTGCTCAAATCGCCTTGATTGAGAATATTCAGCGAGAAAACCTGAATCCGCTCGAAGAAGCTTTGGCGTTCCGCTCTCTTGCAGAGGAATATCAGCTCACACAGGAAGAAATATCACAAAAAATAGGGAAGAGCAGAAGCGCTATCGCCAATTCCGTGCGCCTGCTCGATTTACCTGAGGAAATTTTGTCATTGCTCGCTTCAAAGGACCTGTCGGCAGGTCACGCAAGAACGCTTCTTTCTCTGAGAGACCCTGAGGATATCATCATTTTGGGCAAAAAAGCGGTAGACCTCGGGCTTTCGGTGCGCGCTTTAGAGGACGAAGTAAAACGATATATCAAAAAGAAGAAGGCGTTACAGGAAGAAACCGCCGAAGAAAAGGCAGAAATAGTCGATTACGTCGCAGAGCTTGAAAAGAGAATGCAAAGACATCTCGGCAGGCGCGTTAAAATAAGCGCAAAGAAGAACAAAAAGACCGTCACCTTATTCTTTGAGGACAACGAAGATTTGGATAACCTTTTAAGGTCTCTTTGCGGAAACGAATTTGTGGATGAAGAAAGATGAGAGCGCTTAAAATAATTTTTCTTTCGCTCCTTTGCGTCGCCTTGCTCTTTGCCTTAATTGTCGTCACAAGGGATTACGCAAGAAGAAATCAAGAGAAAAGGGAAGAGCTTAACGAATATTACGAGAGCATTTACGCCGACGTTATACAGCGACAAGAGGAATACGAAAAGAACTACGAGCAACAAAAAGAAGAAAGAAGAAACAAGGAAAAGAACTATTCCCCTTATCAGCGTCTTGCCGATAAGAGCATGTCGTCCACTATATTTTTCCTCGGCGACAGAGTTATATACGGCTCGGGCGTAAACCCAATTACAGAATCCTTTCGCGTCTTATTAAAGAACAGATGTGCAGAAGCATTCCCGGGCGGCACCGAAAGATACGAGGGAAGCGCGCAAAACGGATATATAAATGCCCTCACGCTCTCGGAAGAGAAAATGTCGGGCTTTGTAAAAAAATGTAAGCTTCATTTGCTTATCCTTTCTATCGGTTCAAGAGAGGACTACGAGGATTTTGGATTTTTTTACGAGCGCATTATCCGTCTCGCAAAGGAGTATAACCCAAAGAGTGACGTTATCTGTATAATTCAGCACGGACAAACCGACGAGGACGCAGAAATAATTGAAAACCTTTGTTTACATTATGACCTTTTATGCGTTGATATGCGCGAGCATTTCGAGGGCAGAGAAGCAGAGCTTACAACCGCAGAAAACCTGCCAAACGTAGAAGGAAACAAAATATACGCAGACGTCATTTTCGACGTCTTGAAAACGGCGGTAGACGAAGAACGAAAAACCGAGGAAGCGCCCCCAAGCGGCATTTACCTGACAGACGAAGAAATAGAATTAATAAGGAATTATGTGAAATAGCGTCCCCCTTACACGCTATCGTGAAGCAGGTGCAAACTATGGTTTGCGCCTGCTGTTTTGTAATCTTTGCCTTTTCCTAAGAACCGGTCGGTTATAACAACAACAAAAAAGACGAAGAAATAATGGGACGTACTCTTAAGGACAGTTTTAAAATCCGGTAGAATACGATACTACCGATAGGAAAAGGACAGAGAAAGCAACTGCAAATTCTCTGTCCCCTTTTCTTGACAAGCACTGCATCTGTAGACACAGATGCTATTTTATTTTGGTGATATGTTTGCTTTCGCAAACGCGATATATTTTCACTTGCGTGAAAATGCGATATTACCACCCCATTGGTCGGTAGCGATATGATATAA
>JAZNBK010000048.1:0-2733 GCA_045587025.1 Eubacteriales bacterium | reverse complement strand
AATTCTATATACGCCTATGAAGATTATTTCAAAATCGTATATAACGGAACTGAAAAAGAAGAAATCGTTTCCCTCAAAGAGATACAGAGTTCTACTTTGTTTTCAGAGGGGGAGCCAAAAAGAAAAGACCATGCAAAGCATGTTCTTTTCTTTTTGGCTCTTTCACTCGCCCGAAGTCAGTTCTACCCCGAATACCGTCAGGTGCTCATGGGGACCGAGCTACTCAGTCGGTAGTTGGCGAGAAGAAAACAGTCTGAACGGCTGTTTTCTTCTTGTCAAAGGCACGAAGCAAGCAATTTTGAAGGAAATCTGTGATTTGCGCGCAAAACCGCTATGCGACTGCCGTGTCGACCTTGATGTGTTTGCGCAAAATATCGCAGTCTGAAGATTCGAGCCCTGTTTTCGCCTTTTTCCTCGTCGGACTTGATAGACCCCCTCTACGCAAAGTAGAAAATGGGTAACTTGCGAAGCAAGTTATGAGTGCGCGAAGCGGAGGGGGCGCCTATTTGAAGATGACTCGCGTTAATGTTGCTTTTGATAATTTGACGGAGTGGTTTCGACTTGTTTTAAAAACTCGCGATCGAAGGTGCGCAGGGAAGAAAAGCCGCAGCACTCCGCCACCTCCTCGATGCTTTTGGTACCGTCCTTCAACAGACGTTTGCTTTCTATGATTCTCAGATTGTTGACGTACTGTCGGAAGGAAATGCCCACCTTGCGTTTGAACAGTTTTGAAATATAAGCATAATCATAGGCGATCGAGGCGGCGGCATCACGCAAAAGGCATCGACTGCGGAAATTTTTATCAGAGAAAAGAAGAATCTTGACAAGGATCTGATTTTCATTTTTCTTGGACGCATCAATGTACTTTCGGCCTTTATCGAATTCACCGCATATAAAGTAAGTCAAGGCCTTTTTATGGAAAATATTGTCTAATGAAATTGTTTGCGGCAGGAAACATTGAAATTTATTGTTTTCGGGGAGCTTATTTTGGGTGGTTTTATAAAAGCTTGTTACGAAATTTGGAGAAAATATGCATATTCGAATACGTCCTTGGGCGACAGTAGTATAAGAGTGAGGCTGCAGGGGAAATATAAGCACGGCGTCTCCCGGCTCAAGCAGATACTTTTGATCACTTATCGTGATCTCGGTAGATCCGCATATTTGCTCAACGTATTCAAATGAATGATGCAGGTGTAAAGGGAAGGTTATATTCATCATATAACGTATAACAAACAATGCGTCATCAATTGAGTTCTGAGATTCAAAAATCATGGTGCCATCTCCAAAAAGACTAATTTTGTCTTATATTATACTATGAATCGTCTTGTGTGTCAAGTCTCGTTATGCTAAAATATAATTACCGGCGGATTTGTTTTAAATCCGCAGAGAGACAAGAGGTGAGGTGGACGATATGCTGTGGATATCTTCAACAGAGAATAAGCAATGGCAAGAGGAAGAGAATTTTATAAATGAAAAGGGAATAGAAATTGTTATTGGTGCAGAAAAGGGAAAGCCGATATACGGCTTTGGGGCTTGTTTCAGCGAGCTTGGCATCAAGGCAATCTCGTCATTGGACGGTGAAAAGCGCAGAGCGGTGTACGATGACTTTTTTGGGAAGGACGGTTGCGGTTTTTCTTTTTGTCGTCTGCCTGTAGGTGCTAATGACTTTGCCGAGAGCTGGTACAGCTACAACGAAGTCGAAAATGATTTTTCAATGGAGCATTTTTCTATTGACAGAGACAAGAAATATCTCATTCCTGCTATAAAGGAGGCACAGGAGCGTTGCCCTGAGCTTAGTCTTTTCGCTTCTCCTTGGAGTCCGCCTACGTGGATGAAATTTCCCAAGGTTTACAATTACGGTAAATTTATTATGACCGACGAGAACCTGAAGGCATATGCTCTTTATTTCAAAAAATATCTGGAGGCATACGAGGCGGAGGGTATCCATATTTCCCAGCTTCACGTGCAGAACGAGATTTTTGCCAATCAAAAATTTCCGTCCTGCGTTTGGTCAGGAGAGGATCTGAGAAAATTTATCAGCGAGTACCTGATAGACGAGGTGGGGGACAAGACCGAAATATGGTTTGGCACGATAAACGGCCCCGAAATGGGTCAGTTGATGCTTACCACAAGGCACAACGGATTTCTTAACCTGATAATGCAAGACCCCAAATGTGCCAAAAACATCAGCGGCGCAAGCTATCAGTGGGCGGGCAAATTCGGCATATTGCAGGCGGAGGAGGACTACCCCGAGCTTAACCTTATCAACAGCGAGGTGGAGTGTGGAGAAGGCAAGAACGCCTGGGACTATGCAATGTACAGCTTTGAGATGTACCGTCATTATTTTGCCCACGGCGCAAGAGCTTGTATCTATTGGAACATGGCGTTGGATGAAAGAAAAATGAGCTCCTGGGGCTGGTCGCAAAATTCCTTGATAAATGTTATAAATGGGGAAGTGGTCTATAATCCCGACTACTATATGGTCAAGCATTTTTCACATTTTGTAAAGCGTGGGGCTGTGATGTTAGAGACCCGCGGACATTTCAACACAAATACTGCGGTATTTAAAAATCCGAACGGAGAAAGAGTGGCTGTAATTATGAACCCGTTTGACAAAAACAAGACGGTTACGATTGAAGGGAAAAATTTTGTGTTAAAGCCTCGTTCGTTCAATTCGATTATACTTTAATTGTCTACGGAATACGGTTCAAAATTGTTGGGGTAACTCAAAAA
>JAZNBK010000047.1:0-19192 GCA_045587025.1 Eubacteriales bacterium | reverse complement strand
CCCTTACCACCTAATAAATAAATCTGGGAAGTACTAGGAGAATGGGTTAATAAAAAGTCCATTTTATTGCCATGTGCTGCTAGGTTTTTCCTACCATTTTCCATCTCTTCTTCTGTGGGAAGCTCCTGTTCCCACCAAGATAATCCTTTAATACGGTACATATATTTACCCTGCTTGTCTAAAGCCTTTACTTTATCTTTCCAGTTAGGATCTTCACAATCTAAAATTCCGTCTGAAATATCATGACTGGAAGCAGCTCCGAAAGCAAAAAAATTTTTATCTTCTATTGTAAATATCTCTCCACGCATCAAGTGCAAAACATGCGGCCTAATCTCATGCACTTTACCACCATTCCACTTTTTAATTGGATAAGAATAAAGTCTATCAAAATTTTCATGATTACCATCAACAAAAAGTGTCGTGAAGCTTTTACTTTTCAACCACTTTATCCAATATTTTTCTTCATTACTGCCGTCCCATACGCCACCAAAATCACCACATATGATCACATAATCATTTTTAGTCATATCTTTTTGTTCAGGAAAACGTTTAGTGGAAAGTTTCTGTAAATCGACTGGTATGTGTGTATCGCCTGTAATATATATCACAATAATTACTCCTTTCTGTTAATCAAACCAAAGCAAATCGTTGATAGTTTTATATCCTTTATATGGTAGAGAAACCTTTTGCGTCGGAATTTTATCCAATTTCAACTGCTTTGCAGCCCTTAATCTATGATGCCCATCAACAACATACTTGGTACCTTTATACTCAACATATTTTATAGGTTCAGTAATCCCATTTTTTCTTATACTTTCCACGAGATTACTATATTGCTTTTTGCTCAACGTAAACTTATGAGTTTGTGTCAGCTTTGATGGTGCAATCCTTTTTATGCCCTTTGCAGCATCAGACACTTTATCTGCAGCTTTGGCTACGTCTACAGCTTTATCAGCCATTTTAGCAAGTTTTGCTACATCACCAATCTCGCCAACTACCGGGATAACACCAAGTGCACTAAGTCCTACAGAGACAAAATCCCCTCTTGCAAGGTCAACAGGTATTGATGCTATGTTTGTAAAAGTGTCTAATCCTGGAATAAGTGATGCAGCTGCTAGCATATTGCTTAACGCATCTAAACTGCTACCTTTAGTATTCCCAAAATTTCCTGATATACTTCCACCCATTAAGCAGTCACCTGCTTTCTGGACTTTGAAAATTCACTTTCAAAGGATATGATGTTAATACCCATATCCTTATAGGGTTTGAAGATACTGTCAGGCGCACAGCCATAAACTATTATGGTTTTAGGGGATAGCCTTTGCACCATTCGGGCAAGCCCAATTTTAAAGAAGACTTTATCCTCTTTGCGCTTGATGCAACCATGTGTACCTACTGCAACAGTTTTGTTTTCTTCTACTCCGTCAAAGCAGAAAGAAAAAGTTCTCTCATCACCAAATCTTATATTTGGGATTACTTCGACACCATTATTCTGCAACCAAACGGATATTGCTCTGCTGCGATATGTATTCCACATTTGCATGATAAGCGGCATATTTCTGTAAAGACTGAAGTCAGGGGATATAATGCCCTTAAATCTTTTCAGCTTATCGAGATATTGTCTTAGTTTATTCCAAAGTCTTTCAAAATCTCTGTCATGCTCGTAAAAAACTACCCAGCAGTCAAAATCGTCCCATGTTTTAGACATCGCCTTTGAAAATGTTATGACCTTGTCAGGTAACTGGCCGCTTGTCCTAATGACAGGCAACTCAAAGTAACCATCGTAGTCTGCATTTTCTACCATGAATGCATGGAAAACATCATAATTGTTATTAAATTGTACATTTGTCATAAAGTTTATTACCTCCGTAAACATTAAAAATCGTAGAAATCATAAAAATTTCCTCCTAACTCTTGATTTTTGTTTACGGATATGCTAAACTATACTTAACAACAAGGTATGCGTTCAGCATATCCGTAAAGAACACATTGTTAAACTGCGCCAACAGTTTTTCTGATGTGTTTTTTCTTTTTACTTAAAACAATCAATTTGCATCACTCCTTTACTAAAGTTTTTCTATTATTCTTCGACTTTTACAAACTCATTAGAACGATAAAGCTTTTCTATATTGTGTGCTTCCCTTAATTCTCTGTCAGTAAGATTACATAAATTTTTAACAAAACCCTTTCCTATCATAAAAGCACAGTCAGGTCTTGTACATTCTGTATGTAATAATGAAACTGTGTGAGTTGTAACCATGGACTGCATATTCTCAAAACTCTGAATTATTGAAAGAATTTTTTCAGAAAGTTCATGATGATAATATGCGTCGAACTCATCTATCACAAGGAAGGAAAGCTTGTTAAATTCTATAAACCAGCAATAGAAAAGCATTAATGTTTTTGTTCCGGACGAAGCTATAGACTCAAATTCAACAACATTATCATTTTCAAATTTGGCACCGATTGTTAGAGCACCGCTCATTAACTTTAATGGTACGAGTGTATAATCAAGTCCCATATCATTGATAAAGGTATTAAAATCTTCCAATCTACCATTGTTAAGAATGATTTCATTTAACTTTTCGCTACCAAGTTTATAACCTATGTATTTGTTGGCATCTTTAAGGCTTCTGAAATATAACATTCCGCTAACGAAATTCATTATTTTCGTAATAACTGAATTTTCATCTTGTATAGTATTGTTAAAAATGTATTTTACAACCGACAACTGTTTTTGAAGTCCTTGAGTTCTTAGGTTTTCTGCTCCGGGAATTTTAATAAAATTATCTTTTTCATCAACGAAATTGTGAAGAAGCATCTGCTTTCCATTTATGGCTATTGCTTCAAGTAACAGGGTTGTTAAATTTGCCTTGCAATAGGTATATATAACCTCATCCTTACCAAACTGAAAAACATATGTAAATGTTGCAAAGTTTTTTTCATTTCCTACATATGTGTATAAGTGTCTTGGAACACTGTCTTTTTCTGCATCAAGCAGATGGGCGGTTATATCAACAACAGCAGTGCACAGACTTGATTTGCCCGAACCATTTTTACCAAAAACAACAGATTTTTTAGCAATTTTATTCCCAACTAAATTTTTACGAAATCCGTAATCACGAGTATCTGATAAGTCCCACAAGAGAGTGTCTTTAAATCCTCTATAATTTTCAACTTGAAACTTCTTAAGCATGTCCAAAACCCCTTTCTAAATGTATTTTACCACAACTTTTATTAAATGTCAACATTTTCCTGTATTTTTTCTGCAGATTACGCAAAAATATTTTAATCTATGGTCGTTCGTAACGGTTTTTCTGTATTTTTGCTACGGCTATTTGCTTGTGCTTGGCAAAAAATCATATGATACTTATAAAAACAGTCGTGCGCAAAAATCAAGAAAGAATCCCCTTCTGCCATTTAATCACATTATTCTCAAAAGAGTTGCGGTTTTGCAGGCGAAGCGAATTCATCAATTCTCTTTGCGGAGCAGATACATCACTTTACAAACTTAATTTTTTATGATATAATTTATCCAAACACATCAGAGAAGACAGAGTATATCGGCGAGGAGGGGATTAAAATGACGTTAAAGCTGTTTCTTTGGGCGATTATTAAGTTTTTTACGGGAGTTTTATTGGTAGGGCTTCTGATATTCCTGCCTGCGGGCGCTCTCTGCTATTGGCAGGGACTGTTGCTTATGGCTCTCCTTTTTATTCCTATGTTTATTGCCGGTATTATAATGATGATTAAAAATCCAAGCTTGTTAAAAAAACGGTTAAACGCAAAGGAAAAGGAGAAAGAGCAAAAATTCGTTTTGCTATACAGCGGGCTAATCTTTATCTGCGGATTCTTTTTGTCGGGCTTGGGCTTTCGTTTTTCTTGGTTCACCCTGCCTCCTGTTTTAACAATAATAGGCGCGGTTTTGTTTTTGACCGCTTACGCTTTATACGGCGAGGTAATGAGGGAAAACACGTACCTGTCAAGGACGATAGAGGTGCAAGAAAACCAAAAGGTAATTGATACGGGACTATACGCAATCGTCAGACATCCTATGTATTCTGTAACGATACTTCTGTTTTTGATGATTCCGCTGATTCTCGGCTCTTTATACGCATTTATCGTGTTTCTCTTTTATCCGCTCGTTTTGGTAAAGAGAATAAAAAACGAGGAGGACCTTTTGACGAAAGAATTGAGCGGATACAGTGAATATAAGAAAAAGGTAAAGTGGAGAATAATTCCGTATATTTGGTAAGAAACAGATTGCCTTTTGACGAGAGCGATTCGCCTGCGTTTTCTTCGCTTTTTACAAAAACATTTAAGGGCTGCCGCGCGGCAGCCCTTTTTTAATTTCCTTGCCTGTAGATTTATCCAAGCTGTGTGATAACGAGATGCGCGGACACGGGGCTTTCTCCGCCTGCAAGCGGTGTAACCGTAAGCGCAGTCGAGTTTCCTGTAGGATTGCGAACCGTCAGAACCGAATTGGCTGCCGTGGTAGTTACGATAGCCATTCCCACGATCTGAGATGTTCCCGTAGCACGACCTGCAACGGTATATGCCAAATCTTGACCGTTCAATGTCAAAATTAGCTGTCCCGCCTCGGTAACGCTGACTTGGAACAGAATCTGATAGGTGCCGATGGGGCCGAGATTGAACGATGACGGACCTAGACGTCCAATATTCGTGTTGGCGATAGGACCGTTCTGGGGGAAGCTGACGTCGGTACCGGGAGCAATCGCCGCCGAATTATCGGGAGGCATCAAGGCGTAAAAATCGGCATAGCTCAATACGCCGCCAGGGAGTCCTTGCGGTCCTTGCGCGCCTGTGTCGCCTACCGGTCCTTGGGGACCTACAGGACCTTGAGGGCCGGCTGGACCTGTGGCACCTACAGGGCCTTGCGGACCTTGAGGACCGACCTCGCCGATAGGTCCCTGCGGCCCTTGTGGTCCTTGTGGACCAACCGCTCCCGTAGCGCCAGTAGCGCCTTGCGGCCCAATGGGGCCAATATCTCCAGCAGGGCCTTGCGGACCTACAGGACCTTGAGGACCTACCGGTCCTGTAGCACCTTGTGGTCCTGTAGGACCTACGGGGCCGATATCTCCTGCGGGTCCTTGCGGACCTGGAATACCTTGAAGCCCTTGAGGTCCCTGCGGACCTATGGGACCGACCTCTCCGACAGGTCCCTGTGGACCAACCGGTCCTGTAGCGCCAGTGGGACCTACAGGACCTTGAGGCCCTGTATCACCTGCGGGGCCTTGTGGGCCGACAGGACCTTGTAAACCAATTGGTCCCGTAGCGCCAGTGGGACCTACAGGACCTTGGGGACCTGTATCACCTGCGGAACCTTGTGGGCCGACAGGACCTTGAGGACCAGCCGGTCCCGTAGCGCCGGTGGGACCTACAGGACCTTGGGGGCCTGTATCACCTGCGGGACCTTGAGGACCGATAGGACCTTGAGGACCTTGTGCGCCCGCAGGTCCCTGCGGGCCCGGTGTTCCTGCGTTTCCTGTGGGGCCTTGCGGACCTACAGGACCTCTGGGGCCTTGTGGTCCCTGTGGACCTTCGGGGCCGGGCGGACATACAACGCAGGGATTTTTATCTTTATCATTATTGCAGCAGGGCTGCTGATTGTTACAGTTTTTTTGGCAGTTATTGCAATAGCGATCGTTGGCACTTCGCATAAACGGATTTTCTCTATTCATAAAAAAACCTCCTTTATAGATTTTGGTGAAGCACCATTACATTATATGTTTTTTTTCGTCAGGCAGATACAAAGAAATGGAAAGCGGAAGAAACGGATTTTCTATCCTTTATAGAGGTTAAAATGCTTATAAGCTGCCGATATGATGAAATGAAAAACTAATTATTATGCGAAGATTATACCGCACTCTCGCGGATGAAGAGGAATAAATTTACAATTATGAAATAATAATAACATATACCGAAAATAAAAATCATATATAATAAATCATCTTTATAAAGGAGGCGTTAAATGAAGTTTTATTGTGAAAGCAGGGAAACTGTTTTAACAAAGGTTAATAGCGACGAAAAGGGACTTTCGCCCGCAGAAGCGCAAAAACGACTTGAAGAAAACGGCAAAAACAAGTTGATTGAAGGCAAAAAGGAATCCTTGATGCATCGCTTTCTGAAGCAGCTTGCAGAGCCGATGACGATTATTCTTTTAGTCGCCGCCGCTATATCTGCAGGCGTTGAAATTTATAACGGCGTAAGCGCGGGGCATTGGGAATTTCCCGCCGACGTAGTAATTATTCTCGCAGTCGTTCTAATTAACGCGGTGCTCGGAGTTCTTCAGGAGAGCAAGGCGGAAAAGGCGATCGAGGCGTTACAGGAAATCGCTGCCGCCACGACGAAGGTAATTCGTGACGGACATCAGATATCGGTAAAGAGCGAGGATCTCGTGGTTGGCGATATCATCGTTTTGGAAGCGGGAGACGCAGTTCCCGCGGACGCCAGAATTATCGAGTGCGCCTCAATGAAGATAGAGGAAGCCGCCCTGACGGGAGAATCGGTTCCGGTAGATAAAAAGGTCGAGGCGTTGACTGCCGATAAAAACGGAGACGTTCCGCTCGGCGACCGTAAGAATATGGTATTTATGGGCTCTACCGTCGTTTACGGACGCGGCAAGGCGGTCGTTACAGGCACGGGAATGGATACCGAAATGGGAAAGATAGCGGATGCGCTTGCAAATGCGCAAGAGGGAAAAACACCTCTGCAAATCAAGCTCGCGGGACTTTCCAAAATTTTGACTTATTTAGTTATCGGAATATGCGTTTTGATTTTTGGCGTTCAGCTTATAAGAAATGGCGTCGGCTTTGAAACCGTGCTTTCCTCGTTTATGATTTCGATTTCGCTCGCGGTTGCGGCGATTCCCGAAGGACTTGCGACTGTCGTTACGATAGTTCTTTCGATAGGCGTTACCAATATGTCGAAGAAGAACGCAATTATACGAAAGCTCACCGCGGTTGAAACTCTCGGATGCACCCAGATAATCTGCTCCGATAAGACGGGAACGCTGACGCAGAATAAGATGACGGTAGTTGACAGCTTTACGGAAAATGAAACGAAGCTTGCGGTTGCAATGGCGCTTTGCTGCGACGCGGAAATAGATAGCGAAAACGTCGTTACGGGCGAACCCACCGAGGCGGCTTTGGTTTCTTGGGCAAATAAGCTCGGCAAGCATAAAAGCGAGCTGAAGGAGCAGCTTGTTCGTATAGGTGAGGCGCCCTTCGATTCGACGAGAAAAATGATGTCAACCGTGCATAAGACGGAAAATGCCTTTATCCAATATACAAAGGGCGCGCCCGACGTTGTCGTGGGCAGATGCACTCATTATCTGAAGGACGGCGCAGCGCTTCCTATGACCGAGGAGTATAGACAAAGCATTATTGACGCAAACAAGCAAATGGCAGATAAGGCACTACGTGTGCTCGCCTGCGCCGAAAGAAAATGGGAAAAGACGCCCGACGGCTTCGAGCCGGAATATCTTGAAGAAAATCTTTGCTTTGTAGGGCTTTGCGGAATGATAGATCCCGTTCGCCCTGAGGTAAAGGACGCTATCGTTGAATGTAAGAACGCGGGCATCCGCCCTATTATGATTACGGGCGACCATATAGATACTGCGGTCGCTATCGCAAAAGAGCTCGGAATTTTAGAGGATAATTCTCAGGCGATTACGGGCGCCGAGCTTGACAACATTTCTGACGAGGAATTTGAGCTTGCCGTCGAGAGATTCTCGGTTTACGCCCGAGTTCAGCCGGAGCATAAAACGAGAATAGTAAACGCTTGGCGTAAAAAGAATAAGGTTACCGCTATGACGGGCGACGGCGTAAACGACGCGCCCTCTATAAAAAATGCGGATATAGGCGTTGGAATGGGTATTACGGGAACCGATGTTACGAAGAACGTAGCGGATATGATTCTCGCTGACGATAACTTTGCGACGATAGTCGCGGCGGCAGGAGAGGGACGCAGAATTTACGATAATATCCGTAAAGCAATTCAATTTTTGCTTGCATCCAATCTTTCCGAGGTGCTTTCGATTTTCACTGCCACGCTCTTGGGCTTCACTATCTTCCAGCCGGTTCACCTGCTTTGGATAAACCTTATTACTGACTGCTTCCCGGCGCTCGCTCTTGGTATGGAGAAGGCGGAAGCGGACGTTATGAAGAGAAAGCCGAGAGATTCCAAAGAGGGCATTTTTGCAGGAGGGCTCGGATTTGCAGTCGCATATCAGGGCGCTTTGGTTACGATAATTACTCTCGTTTCCTATTTTATAGGCCGTGATTTCCTTTTTGCAGAGCATCTATCCGAAATGGGAAAATTGAATTACAGCGCGGCAGAGCTCGGCACGAGCATGGCGTTCTTGACGCTTTCTATGGCGGAAATCTTCCATTCCTTTAATATGCGTTCCTTGAACGGCTCGATATTCAAGATAAAATCTCAAAACAAGTGGCTCTGGGGCGCAGGCGCGCTTTCGTTCTTGCTTACGACGGCGGTTGTGGAAATCAACTTCCTTTCAAAAGCGTTCAATCTCGCGCACCTTAACCTCAAGGAGTACGCGATAGCAATGGCGCTCGCTATATCGATAATTCCTATCGTTGAGCTGGTTAAATTGATACAGAGAAAAACAGCAAGAAAAAAAGAAAACTAAAAAGCAAACAAATATTTACAAAAAAGATGGCTCGGCAGATTTACCGAGCCATCTTTGCGCTCTATGACGTTTTTATTATCAATAGTTTTCTGCGTGAATTTCAAAATAGCTTTGAGGATGAGCGCAGGTGGGGCAAACCTGAGGCGCCTTAGTTCCCACGACGATGTGTCCGCAGTTACGGCACTCCCAAACCTTTACCTCGCTCTTTTCAAATACCTCTGCCAGCTCTACGTTTTTGAGAAGCGCGCGGTATCTTTCCTCGTGGTGCTTTTCAACAGCCGCTACGAGACGGAATTTTCTCGCAAGATCGGTGAAGCCCTCTTCCTCTGCGTCCTTTGCAAAGCCCTCGTACATGTCGGTCCATTCGTAGTTTTCGCCTTCTGCCGCGTGGAGAAGGTTCTCTTTCGTGTCGCTTATGCCGTCGAGCTCCTTGAACCACATTTTTGCGTGTTCCTTTTCATTTTCCGCCGTCTTTAAGAATAAAGCGGAAATCTGCTCGAAGCCCTCCTTTTTCGCAACTGAAGCAAAGTAGGTGTATTTGTTTCTTGCTTCGGATTCGCCCGCAAAAGCGGCTTCAAGATTTTTTTGTGTTTTCGTTCCAGAATACTTGCTCATTTTTTTACTCCTTAATCCTTCGGCGTGTCGGAGACGGTATTTTACGCAAGAGATACGCCCTCGCGCAAAAGCCGAAATTTCGCCAAGCCGAATATAAATTTATTTTTATAAAATTGAATACTACTTTATTTTTTTGTGGACTTTTATTTCAACAAATCAAGCAGCTCTTCCTTCGTGCGATAGCCGACCGCCTGATTAGTCATCTTTCCGTCCTTGAATACGATAATCGTCGGAATACTGAAAACGTTAAAGGAAGCGGCAAGCTCTTCCTCGTCTGTTACATTGACCTTGCCCACCTTGACGTCCGGATTTTTATTCGCTATTTCTTCAATAATCGGGGCAATCATTTTACAGGGACCGCACCAATCTGCGAAAAAGTCGAGTAAAACCGGTTTTTCGGATTCCAAAACTTCTTCTTTGAAATTTTCCTTCGTTATTTTAAGATATGCCATTTTTTCTCCCCTTTATATAACTAATTGTTTAGTCCTTTGATTTGTAATACAGCATGCAGTGACAGTATCCTTCAAAATCAGGATTTTTTATTTGCTCTCTGAATTGCTTACACATACATATTGTATCCGCATTTTGCTCTCTTACACATGGACAATATCCGCCCGTGCGCAGAAGTCCGTCTTTCACTGTTTTTACGATTTCTTCATTTTCGTTTAAGGTTATTTTCATAATGAAATTATCCCCCTTTTAAGTATATTTTATCATATAATTGATAAGCAATATGTGACTGAGTCGCATAAAAGCAAAAAAAATAAACACAATATGTTGTGTTTCCTATTGACAAAAGTAACAATATGTGGTATAATTGCTTCACGGCCAAAAAAGGAGGGCAGAAATGAGGATCGCAGGAGTACAAAAATTAACCTTGCTTGATTTTCCGGGTGTCGTCGCCTGTACCGTTTTTACGCCCGGCTGCAATTTCAAGTGCCCGTTCTGCCATAACGCCCACCTCGTCGGTGGCGAATGTGCCGATAAATTGGAAGCCGACGACGTGCTTGAATTTCTCAAACAGCGAAAGGGAATTTTGGAGGGCGTCGTTATCACGGGCGGAGAACCGTTACTTCATTTCGACATAGGAGATTTCCTTTCAAGGATAAAAGAGCTCGGATATCTTATAAAGCTCGATACGAACGGAACTAATCCAAAGCTTTTGCGCGAGCTTGTCGGAAACAAATTAGTCGACTATGTCGCAATGGATATAAAAAATTTCCCAAATGAATACTTGTCGGCTATCGGGGACGTAAAGCTGAATATAAAGGCGGTCGAGGAATCGAAGAATTTTCTGCTTGAGGGCGCGGTAGATTACGAATTCAGAACTACCGTAGTGAAAGGAATACACACCGAAGAGGGACTTTCGTCGCTCGCCGAGTGGATTTCCGGCGCAGAGAAATATTTTTTACAGCAGTTTAAGGATTCGGGAGAGCTTTTGTCGCCCGACGGACTCTCCGAGTTTTCACCTAACGAGTTGAAGACGTTCGCAGAAAATGCGAAAAAATACGTCAAATCCGTTGAAATAAGAGGAATATAAATAATTATAATA
The DNA here is from genome assembly GCA_045587025.1 of Eubacteriales bacterium. Taxonomy (GTDB): domain Bacteria; phylum Bacillota; class Clostridia; order Oscillospirales; family CAG-272; genus UBA1740. Next base: position 8,354 of record JAZNBK010000047.1, on the reverse strand, counting down.
AAAAATAATATATCAAAAAAAGAGGAGCAAAAAATGTATCAGATTGTAAAAAGAGATGGAAAAATTGCAGATTTTGATATCGTAAAAATCGCTAATGCAATGAAAAAAGCGTTCGAGGCAACGAACACCGAGTATACGGAAAATATAATTGATTTTCTGGCGCTCAAGGTATCTGCGGACTTTCTTCCGAAAATTAAGGACGGAAAGGTTGCCGTTGAGGATATACAGGACAGCGTAGAGTCCGTTTTAATTCAGGGGGGATACGACGCCGTTGCGAAGTCGTATATTCTTTACAGAAAACACCGTGAAAAGCTTCGTAACCTCAAAAATTCCTTCCTCGACTACAAGGAAACCGTAAATAACTACGTAAACGTTCTTGACTGGCGTGTTAAGGAGAACTCTACCGTTACCTACTCGGTCGGCGGTTTGATTCTCTCGAACTCGGGAGCTATCACCGCTAACTATTGGCTCTCCGAAATCTATGATTCTGAAATCAGCGATGCGCACAGAAACTGCGATATTCACATTCACGACCTTTCAATGCTCACGGGCTATTGCGCCGGTTGGAGCTTGAAGCAGCTTATCAAGGAAGGACTTGGCGGCGTACCCGGCAAGATTACGTCCTCTCCCGCAGGACACCTTTCCACCCTCTGTAATCAGATGGTAAACTTCCTCGGAATTATGCAGAACGAATGGGCAGGCGCGCAGGCGTTCTCCTCCTTTGATACCTATCTCGCTCCCTTTGTTAAGATAGATAACCTCAGCTACAAAGAGGTTAAGCAGTGCATACAGTCATTCGTTTACGGCGTAAATACTCCTTCCGCGGGGGGTAGACAGGGGCCCTACTCGAACATCACCCTTGACTGGACCGTTCCCGCAGACCTTGCCAACCTCCCTGCAATAGTAGGCGGAAAGGAAATGGACTTCACCTACGGCGACTGTCAGGAAGAAATGCGTCTTATAAACAAGGCGTTTATCGAGATTATGATAGAGGGTGACGCGAACGGAAGGGGCTTCCAGTATCCTATTCCTACCTATTCTATCACGAAGAACTTTGACTGGTCCGAGACGGAAAACAATAAGCTTCTGTTTGAAATGACCGCTAAATACGGAACGCCCTATTTCTCAAACTATATTAACAGCGATATGGAGCCGAGCGACGTAAGAAGTATGTGCTGCCGTCTTCGCCTTGACTTGAGAGAGCTCCGCAAAAAATCAGGCGGCTTCTTCGGAAGTGGTGAAAGCACCGGCTCCGTCGGCGTTGTAACTATAAATATGCCGAGAATTGCGTATCTTTCAAAGGATGAAACAGATTTCTATACCCGTCTTGACAAAATGATGGATATCGCCGCGCGCTCCTTGAAGATCAAGAGAGACGTTATAACAAAGCTTTTGAACGAGGGATTGTATCCTTACACAAAGCGTTACCTCGGTACTTTTGCTAATCACTTCTCAACTATCGGTCTCGTAGGTATGAACGAAGCGTGCTTGAACGCAAAATGGATTCAGAAGAATATGACTACAGACGAGGCGCAGAGCTTCACGAAAGACGTGCTTAACCATATGCGCGAGCGCCTTTCCGACTATCAGGAAAAGTACGGTGACCTCTATAACCTTGAAGCAACTCCCGCAGAATCGACGTCATACCGCCTTGCTAAGCACGACGTAGAGCAGTTCCCCGAGATCATTACCGCATCCGAGGCGTCTAACGTTCCTTATTATACTAACAGTAGCCATCTTCCCGTAGGTTATACGGAGGATATCTTCTCGGCGCTCGATATTCAGGACGACCTTCAGACGCTCTATACGTCGGGTACTGTATTCCATGCGTTCTTGGGTGAAAAGCTTCCCGACTGGAAGGCGGCCGCTCGTCTCGTACGCAAGATAGCAGAGAACTACAAGCTTCCTTACTATACGATTTCTCCTACCTATTCCGTATGTAAGAATCACGGATATATTCAGGGCGAGCAATTCGTTTGTCCCGAATGTCAGGAGGAAACGGAGGTTTATAGCCGCATAACAGGTTACTACCGTCCCGTAGGCAACTGGAACGAGGGTAAATCTCAGGAATATAAGGAGCGCAAGGAGTATATAATCGACGACAAGGCGTTGGCTGACGTCAAAAAGTGCGAATGTAAGGAAGAAGCAGAAGAAGTAAAGCTTGCTTCCGCTCCTCTCTCCGACGGTAGCTATCTCTTCGTTTCGGCTACCTGCCCGAACTGTAAAATAGCTTATTCTATGCTTGAAAAGGCGGGATATAGCTATGAAAAGATTTTGGCTGTTGAGAACGTAGAGCTTGCAAACGCCTTTGGAATTAAGCAGGCGCCCACCTTGGTCGTTATAAAGAACGGCGCCGTTGAGAAATTCGCAGGCGCAGGCGCCATCAAGACCTTTTTGGAAAAATAAGAGGAAATAATATGTATGATATAATCGTAATCGGCGGCGGCCCTGCCGGATTATGCTCTGCGATTTATGCTCGAAGAGCAAATAAAACTGTTGCAGTTATCGAAAAAGCGACCTTTGGGGGACAGATTACCTATTCCCCCAAGGTTGAAAATATCCCCGGCTTTTCCTGTGTAACGGGCAACGAATTTGCAGAAAAATTAGTAGACCAGGCGATAGCGCAGGGCGTTGACTTTGAGTATTGCGAGGCGCTTGAAATAAAGGACGGCGAGATAAAAACCGTAGTTACCGATTCCGGCGAGCTTCAAGGCAAGGCGGTAATTATAGCGACGGGCGCAAAGCATAGGCGCTTAGGTCTTGAAAATGAAGAAAAATTCATAGGCGACGGAATTTCTTTCTGCGCGGTATGCGACGGAGCGTTTTTCCGTGATAGAACCGTAGCTGTCATAGGCGGAGGCAATTCTGCTCTTCAGGAAGCGTTACAGCTTTCAGAGCTTGCAAAGAAGGTATATATTATCCAAAACCTCGACTATCTCACAGGTGAAGCCGCGCTTTGCGAGCAGGTCGAAAAGAAGGAAAATATAGAAATCGTTTTGGGCGCGACGGTAAAGGAAATATTGGGCGACGACGCTTTCGGCGGAATTGTAGTTCAGACAAACGAAAAGAGCTATCCTTTATCGCTTGACGGAATGTTCGTAGCTATCGGCTTGATACCTCAGAACGAGAGCTTTGCAAATCTTCTGACACTTAATAAGTGGGGGTACGCCGATTACGGTGAGACCTGTACCACCGAGAATAAGGGAATATACGTTGCGGGCGACTGTAGGTCGAAGCAGATACGTCAGGTCGCAACTGCGGTCTCCGACGGCGCAATAGCGGCGTTGGCTGCGTGTAAGTATCTCGATTCAATAAAATAATATATTTAAAAAGTGAAGGGGATTTCAATTTTGCGTTGAAATCCCCTATTTATATATGACTGATTATGATTCGGCAAGCGAGCGGAGCAGGATCAAATCGGTAATCGTTATAGCCCCTCTTTTATATTCAACGATTCCCTCGTTTGCGAATTTTTTGAGCATCCTCGCCACGACCTCGCGGGCGGAGTTCGTATGCTCCGCTATCTGCTCGTGCGTCATTTTTATCGTTCTTTTTCCCGTTTGCGTGTATTCGTCGAGCAGGAATATAGCCAATCGCCTATCATAGCCCATAAAAATAATCCGTTGCATAGTTTGTATAATCCTTGAAAAACGTGTAGCGAGAAGCTCATATATATAACACCGTACGTGTATATTTTGCTCGATCAGCTTCTTAAACACTCCGGAATTGAGCGCAAGTATGGTAGTGTCCTTAGTAGCTATCATTTGCGTATCAAAGCTAATCTGACTTAAAACACACGCATCGGATAAAGCGCAGGTGTCGTTTGGCGAAAGGCGGAAAAGCGTGATTTCTCTGCCCGCCGCCGAATTTACGTAAGCGCGAAGCTCCCCCTTGCAGATTAGAATAAACCCTAAACAAGTGTCGGATGCGGCGTATATGATCTGCCCCTTCGGATAGCTTCTTGATGTCCAGTTTTCAAGGATTAAAGCTTTCTCTCCCTCGTTTAAGTAGTTGTAGAAGGGTAAATTCGGTAAATATTCGGCAGGCCTTATCATTTTTTCGCTCCCAAGAGTTTGAATTTTACTTAACACGGTCATTATATCACAGAAATAAATGCGATGTCAAGAAAAAATGTGACCAAGTTACATTTTATGAATATGTTATTTGATATAATTTTCTTAGTTTTCGAAAAAATAACGCAGAATATAAAAGCAATTTTGAGGTATTTATGAAGGAAAGAAAGAAGAAAAACAAAATATTGGACTTGTTTATAACGATGTTCAAAATAGGACTCTTCACCTTCGGCGGCGGCTACGCTATGATAGCTTTGCTTGAGAGGGAATTTGTGGAGAGAAAAAGGTGGATAGAGCAGGAGGAATTTCTGGATTTAATAACTATCGCCGAGTCCACCCCCGGACCTATCGCTATCAACTCTGCTACCTATCTTGGATATAAGGTAGCGGGCGTTTTTGGCTCTCTCTCTGCTACAACAGCCGTTTGTATACCTTCCTTTACAATTATATATACTATTTCATTGTTTTTAGACGCTTTCTTGGAGCTTACCGTCGTTGCCGCGGCGTTTCGAGGAATACAGGCGTGCGTAGTTTATTTAATTGTATCGGCGGGATTTAAATTGCTTAAAAAAATGCAAAAAACTGTGTTGCCGGTCATTTTGTTTGTCGCAACAATGTCCAGCGTCGTTCTTTTATCCCTGCTTGCCGTTAAGTTCTCGACAGTGTTCTATATCATAATCGGCGCATTTATTGGAAGCGTTTCATATTTGATTTCTCTCGTAACAAAAAAGGAGAAGAAGAGAAGCGAAAGTGAGGATTTTAGATGATTTATCTTAAGCTTTTTTTGACTTTTCTCGAAATAGGGGCAGTTTCCTTTGGCGGCGGGTATGCAATGATTTCCCTCATAAGAGATAAGTGCCTCAGTTTCGGTTGGCTGAGCGAGCAGGAAATAATGAATTTTATTGCGGTTTCGGAGTCGACTCCGGGCCCTATCGCGATAAATATGGCGACCTTTATCGGATCGCATCAGGGAGGGCTTCTCGGCTCCTTCTTCGCCACTCTCGGCGTAGTCCTGCCTTCGTTTATAATCATCTTGATTATTGCGTCGCTCGTTAGAAATTTTATTAAGTATAAGGGAATTCAAGCGATATTAAAGGGAATTCGTCCCGTTGTTGTTGGGCTTATACTCGGTACGGCAATTACAATGGGCTTAAGTGTGATATTTGGGCTTTCCGAAATAAAAGAGGGAGGCGCAATTGATATTTTTGCTTTGATTATCTTTGCGCTTGTTTTTTGTCTTGAGCTTATATATAAGAGAATACGAAAAAAATCTCTTTCGCCAATTTTGCTGATTCTGATATCTGCACTATTAGGAATAATCTTCTATTGGCAGTAAATAAATGTTTACAAAACCGTTCTTTGTCGTGAAAATCTATTTGATTAGCCAACAGATAAATAAGAATTTGCCGAGGTCATTATGAAAGACGAATGCTTGATTTGCGGTGCGCCGCTGAAATATTTAGAAAACGACGAGCTGATGGAATGTGCCATCTGTAAAAGAAGTGAAAGCAGCAAAACCGTCTGCGAGTGCGGGCACTACATGTGCAATGAGTGTCATATACAGGGAATGGATAGTATCATAGGTGTATGTCTTGCCGAAAGCTCGAAGAACCCCATCGAGATCATTCAGAAAATGTTTGTCCTACCGGTTTGGCATATGCACGGCCCCGAGCCTCACGTGATGGTTGGGTCAGCATTGCTTACCGCATATAAGAACGCAGGCGGCAATATCGATCTTGAGAAATCACTCTGCGAGATGCAGGCGAGAGGCAAGAAAGTGCCTGGCGGAGCTTGTGGATTTTGGGGAGCTTGCGGTGCAGGTGTGAGCGCAGGAATGTTTGTGTCTATCGTAACAGGTTCGACACCTCTTGCAAATGAAGCGTGGGGGCTCTCCAACAAAATGACCTCCTCCGCCCTTGGTGCAATCGGAGAGGTTGGCGGTCCTCGATGCTGTAAGCGTGATTCCTACCTCGCCATCATTAAGGCCGTGGAGTTTGCGAAGGAACACCTTGGCGTTGAAATGTCGCTTGGCGAAATCAAGTGTGTGAATTCGACACAGAATAATCAATGTATCGGCGTGAGGTGTCCGTTCAAATGAAAAAGAAGATAGCATTTATTTGCGTGCATAATTCTTGCCGCAGTCAGATTGCCGAAGCTTTTGGAAAGCATCTGCGAGGTGATGAGTTCGACTTTTACTCGGCAGGAACGGAAACCAAGCCGCAGATCAATCAGGATGCGGTACGGCTTATGAAGGAGCTTTTCGGCATAGATATGGAGCTGACACAGTACAGCAAAACCATCGACAAGATACCGCAGCCCGACATTGCGATTTCTATGGGATGCGATGTTGAATGTCCCTTTATCGGCAGAGCATTCGATGATGATTGGGGCTTGCCCGATCCAACGGGAAAAAGCGATGCGGAGTTTGTTGAGGTTATTAAAGAGATAGAGGCGAACATAAAAAGCATACGATAAATTCCAATTTGCAGAGGAGTTAAAATGAACAAATCATTTGTGTGTAGTTTATGCCATAACGGCATATTAGGCGGCGCTTTATATCTTAACGAAAACGCCGTTACTTACAGGACAAATAAACTCACGGTAGATAAAGAGTACAGAAAGCTCGTATTGTCACTTGATGAAATTGAAAATCTTACGTGGAAGTGGATTGTTTTTCCGGTAGCAACGTTTCGTATGAAAAGCGGAGCAGAATATAAATTTATAATTTTCAACAAGAGGCGTTTCAATAAGTATTATACGCAAGTTAAGAATAGTATCTCTTGAACAGAGTTACCCAATTGTCATTAAGAGTAGCAAAGTAAAAATATTATTGCAGGAGATAAAACAATGACTATTTACGATATTTTGAAGGATTCCGCATACAAGACGGAGCAGTTCTCAGTAGAAGCTATAGAAAGACTAAACGGCAGAATTATTGAAAAAAAAGATAAGAACGGCAAGAAATATGCAACCGTTATGTGCCTTGCCCGCAAAAAAGAAATCCGTCTGAATCCCGAAGAAGTTATCAGACAGCTTTTCCTTGATAAACTGATCAACGACTACGGATATCCCATGAATCGTATTAAACTTGAATATCAGGTGTATTTTGGGCGTGAAGTAAAGCGTGCTGATATTGTTGTTATGGATGAAGATCGTCCGATTGTTCCTTACATCATCGTTGAAGTAAAAAAGCCCAAGCTGAAGGAAGGCAAGGAGCAGTTAAAAAGCTATTGTAACAGCACTGGTGCGCCCATTGCCGTTTGGACGAATGGAGAGCAGATAGCGTATTACAACCGCAAAGATCCAAACTATTTCGAAGATATCCGTGACATTCCCAAGGCAACACAAACCTTGATGGATATTGTTTCTGTCCGTTGGACTATTGAAGATCTCAAGGCAAACGACGTTTTGCAGAAGGATCGTGTTTCTCTGAAAGATAAGATAAAAGAACTCGAAGATGAAGTTTTGGCAAACGCAGGTGTGGATGTGTTTGAGGAATGCTTCAAACTCATTTTCACAAAACTCTATGTTGAGTGGTTAAGCGGTCAAAATCCCTCTCGCTATCTTGAATTTACCAATGCCGGCAGAACCGAATTTAAGCTGAAAGAAGCAATTCAAGAGCTTTTTGACAAAGCGAATAAAAAGTGGAAGGGCGTGTTTGAGCAGAACTCCAAAATTGCTCTTTCTCCGTCGCACCTTTCTATTTGTGTTGCTTCTCTTCAGAACGTTAAACTTTTCAACAGCAATCTTGAAGTAGTTGACGATGCCTTTGAGTATCTCATGAGTAAATCGAGCAAAGGCGAGAAAGGTCAGTTCTTTACCCCTCGATATGTTATCGAAATGTGCGTAAAGATGATGAACCCTAAAGAAAACGAAAAAATGATTGACACCGCCTGCGGCAGTAGTGGTTTCCCTGTGCATACCATTTTCCACGTGTGGCGTCAGATGGCTATCGACAGAGGCATCGAGGTTAGCGAGCTTTTCTCTTTGGATCAAAAGCCCTTTGAATTTACCGAATATGTAAAAGATAATATCTTTAACATTGACTTTGATGAAAAAGCTGTTCGTGTAGCTCGTACTTTAAACCTTATCGCAGGTGACGGACATACTAATGTTTTGCACTTAAATACTCTTGACTATGATCGCTGGGATGAAACAGCAAAACAGGATGATTGGATTCGTACATACTTCGAGGGATTTGATAGATTGAAAGAGCTTCGCAGAGGAAAAGGATATCAGGAATTCGACTTCAATATTGTAATGGCGAATCCTCCTTTTGCC
>JAZNBK010000046.1:0-7348 GCA_045587025.1 Eubacteriales bacterium | reverse complement strand
AACCTTTTTTGTCGGAGCTATTGCTCTTGCTACCGTTTTTCTATTTGGTTGTGTAGGTGAAATTCTTACCGAAAAGGCAGGCCATCTTAATTTAGGTATTCCGGGAATTATGTGCTCGGGTACTGCCGGTGGATGCCTTGGCGTGTCACTGTATATGTCCTCGGTTTACGATGCGGGCGGAGCTCCGTCCTGGTTTTTGCTTGTAACCATATCCGTACTACTTGCCTTCCTGTTCGCTTCGGCGCTCGGTGGAATTTACGGATTTTTGACCGTTACGCTTCGCTGTAACCAGAATATAACAGGTCTTGCAATCACTATTTTCGGAACTGGATTTACACAATTTATTATGGATACCTATGTAGACCGTACCCACTTTGAGATTGCAGGAAAGCTTATTTCAAAAGGTATGGGCTTTGCGAGCAAGTTGGGCTGGTTTGGTGAAATATTTCTCTCTCACGGAATACTTGTGTACCTCGCAATAGTAATTGCTCTTATCTGCGCTTATATACTCAAAAAGACTCGTTTAGGACTTCACCTTTGTGCTATAGGAGAAAACCCAGCGACTGCTGACGCGGCAGGAATCAACGTAACTGCCTATAAGTATGGCGCAATTCTGATAGGTAGCGGAATTGCAGGTTGCGGAGGACTGTTTTATATAATGGACTATATAAAAGGAAGCTGGGAAAACGCTTCAACTATTGAGGCGCTTGGTTGGCTTTCAATTGCGCTCGTTATATTTACCGTTTGGAAACCTCATTTAAGCATTATTGGTTCTATTCTCTTTGCGGCGTTGTATATCGCTGCGTACGTTATTGGCGGTGTTACGCCTATTCAACGTGAGTTTTTAAAAATGCTGCCCTACGTAATTACGTTGGTGGTTCTGATAATCACGAGTATTCTTGATTCCCGTGAAAATCAACCGCCTGCTTCTCTTGGACTGTCTTATTTCCGAGAAGAAAGATAAAACAAAAAGTCCCGTTTTATCGGGACTTTTTTAATTCAACTCATCAAGAGAGCCGAATCTGTATCCTTGATTTTTCCATTCCTGTATCAGCTCAGGTAAAATTTCCGCATTTGTAGATGACGTAGGATGAAGCAAGATTATCGCTCCGTTGTGAGTATTATCCAATATTTTCTTCTTTGCATATTCGCGCGATGGCTGATTATCGTTATCCCAATCCGCATATGCTAAGCTCCAAAAGATAGTTTTATATCCAAGCTCTTTTGCAAATTTTAAATTTTGCTCGTTAAACTTCCCCTCGGGCGGACGGTAATATTTAGACATTTCTCTACCCGTTTTTTCTCTATATACCTTTTCTAAAGAATACAACTCTTCTGCGAACTCCTCTTTTGTGGTTACCTTCGTCATGTCCTTGTGTTTAAGGGTGTGATTACATATAAGGCAATTGTTTTCTGCCATTTTTTCTATCAGCTCAGTATTTTTTAAAATTATATTGTCTAATACAAAAAACGCCGACGGTACCTTTTCCCTTATCAAAGTATCGACGATTTTTTCTACGTTTCCGTTTTCATATCCCGCGTCAAACGTCAAATATAATACCTTATCTCCGTCGTTCGTTTTTGTCTTATCTACGTAAAAAGCATCGTAATTTTCCACGAACTGCATATTAGCGTCCAAAACGGGTTGTTTATGTTCTGCGTTTCGCTTAACATACCACGAATTAGCACTTTCTGCGTTTGATGCAAAATATAAAGTGAAAAGACAAACGGCTAAAACGAAAGACGAAATCATCATTTTTTTAAATATATTCATAATAAATCCTCCGTTTGTTGAAATCACACTTATTTTTACTTTTTTGATGCCAAAATAAACTCTTTTTCCTTAGGTATTTTTTAGAAAGAAAAATAATAAAAATTTATTTTTTTTCAAAAAAACTATTGCACTTATCTATTTTATATGATATAATATCGATGTTGTGAATATATAACTTATTCAAAAGCTTACGGAGAAGTCGCGTAGTTGGTCTAGCGTGCACGACTGGAAATCGTGTAACCTCTAACCGGGTTCGAGAGTTCGAATCTCTCCTTCTCCGCCAACAAAAAACGCACTTTTGTCTACCGACAAAGGTGCGTTTTTTGAATGATCTTTCTATCAGTCGCAGATGATATACCTGCAATACGAGGATTTTATGACACGCACAAAAGTATATAATAATATTGTTGCCTTTGCAAAGAAAAACGTTGTTATGCTAATAGCTTTTTTTATAGCTTTGGTGACTATTTTTTTCGTTCCAATTGACAAGCAATATTTAAGCTATTTTGATTATAAGACGTTGGCTTGCTTATTCACTACGCTTGCTATCGTTTGCGCCCTGAAGAATATTAATTTCTTCTATATGTTAGCGCATAAGGTCGTACAGCTGTTTAAAAACGCAAGAATGAGCGTACTTGCATTAACTTACGTTACCTTTATAGGTTCTATGTTAATTGCCAATGATATGGCTTTACTGACATTCTTACCGCTTGGATATATTGTTTTGACAACAACGCATAAAGAGAAATATATGGCGTTCACCTTTATTATGCAAAATATTGCTGCTAATTTAGGCGGAATGTTGACTCCCTTCGGCAACCCACAAAATTTATACCTTTACACAAAATTCAATATACCTACAGGCGAATTTATGGAAATTATGGTCGTTCCGTTTGTAATTTCTATTTTCCTCATAACCTTGTGCTGCATTGTTTTCGTGAAGCTCGAACCGTTAGAAATTGAAGATAAAAAAATAGAATTAAATCCTAAAAAAACGATTTTATATCTTATCCTTTTTGCGCTTTCTATAATAATTGTTTTTCGTGTGATTCCTTATTTCATCGGTCTTATCATCATTCCTGTGGCATTGCTGATAATGGACAAAAAAGCTCTGAAAATGGTAGACTATCCGTTGCTATTAACCTTTGTATTTTTCTTTATTTTCTCTGGTAATATAGCAAGGATAGAGGGAGTTAAAAATCTTTTTTCAGCTCTGCTTGAAAAAAACACGTTGCTTTTTAGCGTTTTTTCTTGCCAATGTATAAGTAACGTACCTTCTGCTATTTTATTGGCTCAATTTACAGAAAACTACCGTGATCTGCTATTGGGAGTAAATATAGGCGGCGTCGGAACGTTAATAGCATCACTCGCAAGCTTAATAACGTTCAGAGAATATATCAAACATAATTCAGGCAAAGGCGGTTACTACATAATAGTTTTCTCTGCTTTTAATTTTGCATTTTTAATTATACTCACGGTTTTAATGTCGCAAATATAAATTTATATATTATATAAAAAATACGGAGAGCAAAGGGTGCTGTTCTTAGCGGAGAATTTGAAAATCCCACTAAGTGCGAGCATCGTATTTGACCGGTCAAACGCATTATGGGCTAAGCCCAATCCCTTATAACGACAGAAAGAGAGAACAAATCGGGAAAAAACCGAAATGTCCTCTCTTTTTCTGTTGGTTGAATGAAATCGTGGCTATGCCACGATGAAATCTTCACTTGGCTCAGATGAAATCCAAGGCGTTGCCTTGGATGAAATCAAATCCGTCTAACTTCAACCCTGCGAAGCAGGATTTCATCGCGAGAGCGATTTCATCCACCAAAGGTGGATTTTATCCGTCGAAGACGGATTTGACTGCGTGATACTCCGTTAAGAGTATCACGCTAATCGCCTCCGTATTTTTTGTTGTTTAATTTCGTTTAAGTAGCTTTTTTATCCTTTTGTTATTCCCTTGTATATCTCCCATATAGAACGAAACGAAGCAGCCGACAATAGCTATTATAATATATAAAATCAACTCAGAGCCGAAGGAAATATAGCATTTTTCGTTTAACATATTGGGTATCATAGACAAAAAAGCGCCAAAGATAATTGAAAAGGTCGCAGTATAAAAATACTTGAACAGCTTTGAAATTCCGAATGAAATCAGTATAGCGCCAATCGCTACGCCAAGAAGCATAGGAAGCAAAACGCTAAAGTTTAGATTTGCAACCGACGAAACATATATTTCGTACAAGCCAAAGGTCGACAGTAGAACGGCTTGGTCAATTCCGGGAACTATTGCGGAAGCGACAACTATTACACCGAGCAAAACCTTTTGAAAGAAATTCGGATTGCTGAGCTGCGGGAAGGTAGTCGTGTTCAAAGTAAACAACAACATTCCTGCGATAAACGCTACTAAAATATAGATATAATATCTCTTAGCAAAGCCGTTTTTCTTCACTTCCTTGTAAAAAAGAGGTACTGTGCCGATAATCAGTCCTAAGAAAGCATATCGCGTGGGAACCTCGTAATTTACGAGCAGAAAATCGAGAAGCTTGCTAAAGATAACAATTCCTATCCCTATACCGCATATAACAGGAAATAAGAATTTGACCTTTTTTTTGAAATCAATATAAAACGTACTGAGCGCATCAAGCGTCTCTCGATATAATCCAAATATTATCATAAGTACGCTGCCGCTTAATCCTGGCGCTACGCCGCCAAGACCTATAATAATACTTTTCAAAAAATTTTTAAGAGAAATTTTCATATCTTTTTCCTTAAATACAGTTTTATATTGATGTTTGCGGTAGATTATTTATTATCGGTCGCAACGTTTACATAATTATCTTCGTATGTATCCAAATCCACCTTGTTGCTGATAAGATTGTCAAATTTAATTTTTTTTATTTTGAAATTGGAAACAAACAGCAAGGCAACCGCAGCTAACATAACGCGCAAAATTATTAAAAAATGGTTCCCGCGCAATACGAATTTAAAAGCATATACTATCGGTAAAATAATAGATATTGAGGTTACAGGGAGACCTACGTAATATTTCGCGCAGCCGCCTTCCGCCTTCTGTCGCTTAATTTCAAGCACGTTAAAGAATGCGAGACGAATGAGAGCGGCTAATACGTATAAGAACACTAAAATCAATCCTGCGCCTTTATTTACGCCCATAAAATAACAAATCATTGCAGGAGCCACGCCAAAGGCAATAACGTCGCATATCGAATCCAATTGGATGCCAAAATTTTTTTCATCCTCGGTGCGATTTTTCTTTGTCCTTGCGACTGCGCCGTCAAAGGCGTCGCAAACACCTGATAAAGCTACGCAGATTACAGACAAAGTAAAATTTCCTCTATCTGCTTGAAAAATTCCAAGCATGGCAAAAAAAAGACTTATATAAGTAAGAACAACGGTATAATCATAAAATCCAATAAAAAACTTCTTCATATCTTATTGCCCTTTTTTAAATGTTCTCGCAAAACCTTAATATGCGCAATTCCATATAACAGAAACGAAAATGCAATCGTTATCGTGCATACCATAACGGAAGCAAACGAAATTTTAGAATCAATATTGCTCCAAAAAACGTGGATAGTCATCATTGAATACAGTAATGCAGTAGCGATTTTACCATGCCAATTCGCCATTGGAACAAATTTTGTTTTTTTTATTATTATAAAAACAAGAACGCTTGAAATAATTTCTTTTATTACGAGCAAAACAAAAGGAAATATCATCAAAGGAAAACGAAGTGTCAGACAAAACATCATTGACGCCTGAGTCAGCTTATCAGCAAAGGGATCTAACGCCTTTCCAAAATCACTGATCATATTGAACCGTCTTGCAATAAATCCGTCAATAATATCCGTAACACCCGACAAAATCAATAATACGCCTACAAGCTGATAATTGTCCTTGAAGCAATAAAGCCATATTATGATGGGTATTAAGCATATTCTGAACAATGACATAATATTTGGTATGGTTATAATTTTGCTATTATACTTCATATTATTTACACTCTGCATAATTTGTTTCTTCCTTCAATTGCTCGATATAATTAGCGAAAGCGATTGCGAATATAAGCAAGCGCTTTTTCCAAAGCGTTCCTTTCTGATTTCTGCAAAAAAGTCATCATAAAAACATTATAGTTCCATAAGTAGCTATTGTCAATAGTAAAAGGTCATATAATAATTTTTTAACAAAAATTACAATTAAAGTATAAAATCACATATATTATACCATAACTTTTAATGTTTGTAAAGAGTGATACATTCTTCATCTAACGCGCGAAGCGCAACATCATTGATACGAAGCGAAACAACATTATTTGCGTAGCACACAGCATCATTTGCCACAGGCAAACATCATTCAAAAAAGCCTACTTTGTCTACCGACAAATTAGGCTTTTTTGTTGTGACGTATGGCTGATTTAGATGCAAAACCGTGTGTGGCCAATTTAGATGCACGTGGGTTTTGCAGAGGGTACACTAACCCCTTGGCGATGATGGGGGTTAAAAGCATCCGCGACCTACCGGACTTTTAACGCCATGCTTGTAACGAAGACTATGTAAAAACTATTCACTCTGATCGATGCGATATTGCAATAGACAGGCTGTGCTATTATATGTAAATTCAAAGCCTTCTACTGAATCAATATCTTTTTCAATAATTCGCCATTCAATCTGGAAGGGAAAGTTTCCTGTTTTTGTCCATGCGGTTTCAGGGTCGGTGGACAATAATGCCTCATCGATCAAAAATGTTGCTTTGCTCTTTATTTTATACAGTGTAGTATTACTCTTTTCTTTCGTATCAAATTTCACAATACGCAGTTGTCTGCCGCAAATAAGAAAATCAATGTAATATCCATCATTTTCAACCGTAAAAATATAATCATATTCTTCATAATATGAGGATTCTTGATTTCGAGCATCATCAATGCTATAACTGTACCCGTCAAAGGTTGTTTTACATGATGTAAGAGCCAATATCAAAAGCATGGATAGTGACAGTATGGGTAAGATTTTTTTCATTTTGTGTTCTCCTTTGCCGTGTTGATTGACGCAATCAAAATTCTTTTGACCTCAACACATCTGTCCAAAATCGTTTTGTCGTAATAGTATCCGCTTTCAATTAAAAGTTCAAGCCAATATTCGGTTTCGGAGCATTCCTTGAGGGCGATATGTAGCTTCGCAACAAAATCCGCCTTGCCGTGAGCATAAAACGCCTCACGAATATTCGCACCAATGCTTGTTCCCGAACGCAAAAACTGGTTGATCAGCGCACCTTCACATTTTGCTTCTCTTAATACCTTGCAAGCACGAATAACCTCTAAAGCAAACGCTTTCGACTTTATCATTAAAGGACTTTCGGACATATTACATACCTCCTTTTGACTTTATTCCATTATACCATAAAACCTATTACTGTTCAACCTAAAATGAAGATTTTGCGAAGCAAAATCAACCTTACCTTTTCACTATTCACTATTACCTTTCACCTTGCCAAAAATCCCGCAAAAAGTGAAAAGTGAAGAGTGAAGAGTGAAAAAGTAAAAATCCCACGCTAACG
>JAZNBK010000045.1:0-9391 GCA_045587025.1 Eubacteriales bacterium | reverse complement strand
TTATTTTAATGTTTTGTTTTTAAAATCTGAATTTAGTTTTTTGATAAATCTATTTCCTGAAAAAATATGATTATTTGATTTTAATAATAAATTATTTTATACTCTCTATCACTCTTTGGTATTTTAAAAATTCCTGCTTTTAAAAAACGTTCTTCGCTGTATATTTGTTCAGAGATACTATTAATAATGGATTTTGTATAATTTTCATTATGATTTGTATAAATAAAAATGAGCTATGCTCTTTAAGGAGAAAAAACATGAAAATTAAAATGCGTGTACTTACTGCCACAAAAAAAGGTAAGCTTCTTTCTATTGCAGATATGATTGCTTCTGAAAAGTCCAATTACAAGGCAGACATTATTCCCCCTGCTTATCCGTGCGAAACAGAAAGAATAGTAATAATTGTTGCTACCGCAGCGGCAAAATATAGCACTTCTGTCGAAATATTCTGCAAGAATATGAACAAATCACAAGCGCAGAACGTAGCGTTTATCATTGACGGAGAAAAGGAAAAAGCTCAGCAATTGATTGATTGGGTAAAAAATGCAGGCGCTAACGTATGCGAGGACGTTCTTTATATTAACGGAGGACTTCCCTTCAAATTTATGAAAAAAGTTTCAGACGAGGAAAAAGCTCAGGTTACCGAATGGCTTGAGAAAACACTTAAATCCTTGGCATAATAAGACGAAAATAAAAGCTATATAGTCCATTTTCTGTGGATTTATATAGCTTTTTTCGTTAT
The DNA here is from genome assembly GCA_045587025.1 of Eubacteriales bacterium. GTDB lineage: Bacteria > Bacillota > Clostridia > Oscillospirales > CAG-272 > UBA1740. The sequence goes on along the minus strand of JAZNBK010000045.1, from coordinate 8,649 downwards.
AAAATCTATAAAAATTACGAAATTTTTTAAAAACATATTGACAAATTAAATTTACAGTAGTATAATGATTTATCATAAAGGAAAAGGAGAAATCGCATAATGATTTATATTCGTAAAAGAATGAACTGTCGATTTTATTATTGCCATCAGTGCGGTTTTTCTGCCCTTGCTGAAAAACATTGACTCGGTGGCTTTTTGCCATCGCCTCGATGGTAAAGCTTAAGGGATTATAAAAGAGAGTCCGCACGGTCTTGAACTTGATTTCAACGCTGTGCGGACTTTGTTTTTGTTAATAAATTCATATATAATTAAAAAAGAGGTAAATATTATGAACATGAATTTCCACCACAAGCTCCCTATCCCAAAGGATATAAAGGAACAATATCCTTTAACAAAAGAAATGATAGAAATCAAAGAAAAACGGGATGAGGAAATAAAAAAGATTTTCCGAGGCGAGTCGGACAAGCTTATTCTTGTTATAGGTCCTTGCTCTGCCGATCACAAAGAATCGGTATTGGATTATATTAGCCGACTTCGCACGGTACAGGATAAGGTTGCGGACAACATTTTTATCATCCCCAGAGTGTATACAAACAAACCGAGAACTACGGGTGACGGATATAAAGGTATGCTGCATCAGCCAAACCCTACCGAGAAACCTGATATGCTGCAAGGTATAGTTTCTATCAGAGATTTGCACATATCGGCTCTGCGTGATTATGGCTTTACCTGTGCCGACGAAATGCTCTATCCTGATAATCACCGTTATCTTTCCGATCTTCTCGCTTACGTAGCGATTGGTGCTCGTTCTGTGGAAAATCAGCAACATCGTCTTACTGCATCCGGTCTCGATATTCCCGTAGGTATGAAAAATCCGACGAGCGGTCAGCTTTCTATTATGATGAATGCGATCACAGCAGCGCAACATAAGCACACCTTTATATACAGGGGCTGGGAGGTTGAAAGCGAAGGTAATCCATATGCGCACGCTATTCTTCGCGGATATCAGGATGCTGCCGGAAAGTCTATTTCCAACTACCATTATGAAGATCTCTTAACCTTGCTTGATATTTATAAAAAATCAGGTCTTAGCAATCCTGCCGTTATTGTAGACGCTAATCACGCCAATTCCGGAAAACAGTTCTTAGAGCAAATCCGTATTACAAGAGACATATTATATAGCCGTTCTCAGAACGAAGAAATCAAAAAAATGGTAAAAGGTATAATGATAGAAAGCTACCTTGTGGACGGCGCGCAAAAAACCGACGGAACTATATACGGACAGTCTATCACCGACCCTTGTCTCGGCTGGGAAAAGACAGAGGCGTTAATTTATGAAATTGCCGAAACACTTAACAAATAAGGAGAGGTATATGAGCTCTTTAGAAGAAGCAAAAAAAATTATTAATGAGACAGATGAAAAAATGGCTGAGCTTTTTTGTAAACGTATGAAGGCATATGAAACGGTATGCGAATACAAAAAAGAACATGGTCTGACGGTATCAGAACGCAAATCCGAGGAAGAAATTGTTTCTAAAAATTCTTATCTCATAAATGACAAGGTAATAAGAGAATATTACGCTCGTTTTCTCGCTGAAAACATGGCGTTGGCTAATTCTTATCAGGAAAGATTGATGAGCGGAATGAAGGTGGCGTACAGCGGAACTGAAGGCGCTTTTGCTCACATCGCTTCAGGAAAGCTGTTTTTCACCTCTCAAAGAATCGCCTGCCCTGATTTTTCATCGGCTTATAAAATGGTCGAAAAAGGCGAAGCGGACGCTGCCGTTCTTCCTCTTGAAAACAGCTATAACGGCGAGGTAGGACAAGTTACCGATTTGATATTTTCAGGGGCTCTCTACGTTAATAATGTGATGGAGCTTGCAGTAACTCAGGACCTGCTTGTCGTTCCCGGTACGAAAATTTCCGATATAAAGGAAGTCGTTAGCCACCCTCAGGCGCTCGGTCAATGCGCGAACTACGTTAAAGAAAGAGGGTTCACGTCTCGCGAATATTCAAATACTGCCCTTGCCGCTAAATACGTAGCCGAAAAAGGCGATAAATCTGTGGCTGCTATCGCGAGCGCAGAGGCCGCTGAAATATTCGGTCTTACAGTTCTTGAAAGAAATATTAATTCAAGCCGAAATAATACGACTAAATTTGCCGTCTTGACAAGAGCCGCAAATACCTACTCGCCAGGCGAAAAAGGCGTACATACGCTTCTTATGTTCACTGTGCGTAACGAGGCAGGCGCACTTGCAAAAGCTATCAATATCATAGGTAATCACGGCTTCAACATGATAGCTCTCAGAAGCCGTAATATGAAAGAATTACTATGGCAGTACTATTTTTACGTCGAGCTTGAAGGAAATATTGCATCTGCTGAAGGCGCAAATATGCTTGAAAAGCTCCATTCCTGTTGCGATAAACTTAAAATAGCAGGAACCTTCAAAAAAGAAATGCCATAAAATTGATTTTTTTCGAGTTGTCTTGTTGATTTATATCGCAAAAAATGTTATAATATATTGAACGTTTGAACGCTATTTATTCGCAAGAAAGGAAATTTAATGAAAACGAAGGAAAACTCTTTGCCTCTTATCATTGGGCTTCTCATATCCCTTTCGGCAGGATTAATGGATGCGTACTCTTTTTTATGTCGCGGTGGCGTTTTTGCAAACGCGCAGACCGGAAACATCATTCTTTTAGGTATTAATTTATCAAAGGGTGAGTTTTCGAAATGCATTTATTATCTTGTTCCTATTTTGGCATTTGGTTTAGGAATTTCTTTGGCTTTTTTGGTTTTGACAATTAAAAAGTTAAATGATAAAACAAAAACGTTTTTCATTTTAATTTTTGAAGCCGCAATTCTTTTCTCTGCTTCGTTTTTCTCGCAAGATAACAATTTGCTCGCAAATTCTTCAATTTCTTTCGCCTGCGGAATTCAGCTTGAAATGTTCCAACAAATAAAAGGCGTCGCAGTCGCAACTACAATGTGTATAGGAAATTTTCGTCTCTTTATACATAACGGGCTGTCATACGCCTTTAACAAAGATAAGGTTGCAATACACAAGGCACTTTTGTATATAACCGTAATCCTAATCTTTGTAATCGGCGCGATTATCGGAAGCTTTTTGATAGATTTTTTAAATGAGCGCGCAATTTTAGGTAGTAGCGCAGTTCTTTTGCTCGCCGCTGTATTTACGTTGATAAATAAAAACCAAAACAATGAATAAAATTTCAAAAACTATTGCATTTTTATAATTAATATGGTATAATCCTTGCATAAACAATAAATTTTATACATAACTATTCAGGAGGCATTAAAAATGGCAAACAAAGAAATCAAAAAAATAGTATTGGCTTATTCAGGCGGACTTGATACCTCGATTATCATTCCATGGTTAAAGGAAAATTATAACAATCCTGAAATTATTGCCGTATCCGGAAATGTAGGTCAGGCAGACGAGCTCGAGGGCCTTGAGGAAAAGGCGATCAAAACAGGCGCGTCTAAGCTTTATATTGAGGACTTGACCGACGAATTTGTAAACGATATGATTATACCCGTCGTACAGTCAGGCGCGAAATATGAAGAATATTTGTTGGGAACAGCTCTTGCGCGTCCTATTATAGGAAAACGGCTCGCTGAAATTGCTATTGCAGAAGGAGCTGACGCAATTTGCCACGGTTGTACGGGAAAAGGCAACGACCAGGTTCGTTTTGAGCTTGCAATCAAAGCATTCGCTCCCGGTATCAAGATTATTGCTCCCTGGCGTGAATGGAGCATCAAATCTCGTGAAGAGGAAATTGAATATGCGGAAGCGCACAACGTGCCTCTGAAGATTAATCGTGAAACTAACTATTCAAAAGATAAAAACCTGTGGCATCTTTCGCACGAAGGTCTCGACCTCGAGGATGCAGGAAATGAGCCGTTATATGAAAAAGAGGGATTTCTTGAAATGGGAGTTTCTCCGTTACAGGCGCCTGATACCCCTACTTACGTTACACTCGATTTTGAAGCAGGTGTTCCCGTTGCCATTGACGGCGAGAAAATGAGCGCAAAGGATATAATTCTCAAGCTCAATGAGCTTGGCGGCAAGAACGGTATCGGTCTTTTAGATATCGTAGAAAACCGTCTTGTAGGTATGAAGTGTCGTGGTGTGTATGAAACTCCCGGCGGAGCTATTCTCTATTTTGCGCATAATTATCTTGAAACTGTTTGTCTTGATAAAATGACCAAGCATAAAAAGGAAGAGCTTGCAATTACAATTGCTGACCTTCTCTACAACGGTCAATGGTACACTCCTCTTCGTGAGGCGCTCTCCGCCTTTGTATCCAAGACGCAAGAGCACGTAACCGGTAAGGTAAAAATCAAGCTCTATAAGGGTAATATGATTAAAGCGGGCGTATGGAGCGATTGGTCGCTTTATTCCGAAGAAATTGCAACGTTTGGCGAAGATAATATTTATGACCAAAAGGATAGCAAGGGCTTCATTAATCTTTGGGGACTTCCTATTTCGGTTCAAGCACAGGTAAACGCAAAAAACAAAAAATAATATTTGAAAGAGTAATTTAATAGAATTTAAGGGGTTTTCTTATGGAAAAAATGTGGGCAGGTCGCTTTAGCAAGACAATGGATAAATTTGCAGATGATTTTAATTCTTCTATACATTTCGATTCAAGAATGTATAGGCAGGATATAAAGGGCTCTATGGCTCATGCAGCAATGCTCGGCGCATGTGGCATAATTTCCAAAGAGGACTCTGATTTGATTATAAATACGCTTGACGACATATTAAATGATTTGAATGAAGGAAGATTGCAGTTTGATTATAATGCCGAGGACATACATATGTTTGTCGAGGCGGAGCTTACAAAAAGGATAGGAGACGTCGGAAAACGTCTCCATACTGCAAGAAGCCGTAACGATCAGGTCGCTTTAGACATACGGCTTTATTTGCGTGACGAAGCAAATATTATAAAAAAGCTGTTATTAAACCTCATATTAGCAATAAAAAACCAGGCAGAAGATAATATATATGCTATTTTGCCCGGATATACACATCTGCAACGCGCGCAACCCATTTCTTTTGCACATCACCTTCTGGCATATGCTCAAATGTTCAAGAGAGATATTTCAAGAATTGACGATGCGGTTTCAAGAATGAACTATTCCCCTCTCGGTTCTTGCGCTCTCTCAGGTACGACTTATGCTACGGATAGAGATATGGTAGCAAAAACGCTTTTATTTGACGGAATAACCGAAAACAGTATAGACGGCGTCTCAGATCGTGATTTTTGCATAGAGCTTTTGAGCTGTTTTTCGACCGTGATGATGCATTTATCAAGATTCAGTGAAGAAATTATCTTGTGGTCAAGCTGGGAGTTCAAATTTATTGAGCTTGATGACTCATATACAACCGGCTCAAGCATTATGCCGCAAAAGAAAAATCCTGATATTGCAGAGCTGGTCAGAGGTAAATGCGGAAGGGTGTATGGCGATCTGATGGCAACTCTTACTATGTTAAAGGGCTTGCCACTTGCATATAACAAGGATATGCAGGAGGATAAAGAATCAATTTTTGATGCTGTTGATACTACGAAAATGTGTCTTGAAGTGTTCACTCCTATGCTTCAAGGTATGAAGGTGTTGACAGAAAACATGCTCCGTGCCGCCAAGGGAGGATTTATAAATGCGACGGATCTCGCCGACTATCTTACAAAAAAAGGCATGCCATTCCGTACTGCTTATAAAATATCAGGTACAATCGTGGCTTATTGTATAAAGATTGGTAAGGTTCTTGATGAGCTAACTATTGAAGAATATAAATCACACTCCGAGCTTTTTGAGAGCGATGTATATAATTATATAGACCTTAAGACCTGCGTTGAGCAAAGAATTTCGGCCGGCGGAACGTCTTTTAAGTCGGTAGAAAAGCAAATCGAGAGTATTTCGGCTTATCTTGAGTGTGAAAGCAAGGACTTTGATTAAGAAAAAGCATGGATATTATATAGGTGATGAAATGAATTTTACAGGAAAAGATTTTTTAAAATTACTTGATTTTACTTCTGATGAAATTTTGGCGCTTATTGATTTGGCGCAAGATTTAAAAAAGAAAAAGAAGGCAGGAGTTCCACACAAAATTTGTGAGGGAAAGAACATTGCCTTGATATTCGAAAAGACCAGCACTCGTACGAGATGCAGCTTCGAGGTGGCGGCTTACGATTTGGGAATGGGTGTTACTTATCTTGATTCAACCGGCTCGCAAATAGGAAAAAAGGAAAGCATTGCAGACACAGCGAGAGTTCTTTGCAGGATTTACGACGGTATCGAATACCGTGGATATGGGCAGGAAATCGTTGAAGAACTCGCAAAGTATTCCTCTGTTCCCGTATGGAATGGATTGACAAATGAATTTCACCCTACGCAGATTCTTGCCGATATGTTGACGATAAAAGAAAAATTCGGAAAGCTAAAGGGCTTGAATTTTGTTTACATGGGTGATGCGAGATATAATATGGGCAACTCTCTGATGGTAGGTTGTGCAAAGCTTGGACTTAATTTTACTGTTTGCGCCCCCGAAAAGTATTTCCCCAATTCCGAGCTTGTAGCAATTTGCAAAGAGCTTGCGGCAGAGAGTGGTTCTGTAATCAATTTCGAAACCGATCCCCAGCATGCGGTTGAGGGCGCAGATATTATCTGCACAGATGTCTGGGTTTCAATGGGTGAGCCGACTGAGGTTTGGCAGGAACGAATTGAAGATTTAACTCCTTATCAGGTAAATAGCGACATTATGTCAAAAACAGGCAAAAAAGAAACAATATTTATGCATTGTCTTCCCTCTTTCCATGACCTTAAAACTAAGGTCGGCAAAGAGATAGGTGAAAAATTTGGCATGACTGCAATGGAAGTAACAGACGAAGTTTTTGAAAGTGAGCAGTCGGTAGTATTTGATGAAGCGGAAAATAGAATGCACACTATAAAAGCGGTTATGGCGGCGACATTGACAGAAGAAGCAACTATTATATAATTAGCTTTAATTATTATAATCGGCAGTATATAATTTTGGGGACATTTCTTCCCTGACATAAAAACCTCCTGCAAGTAGATTGTTCTATTACACTACTACGGGAGGTTTTTTATTTATTGCTTTTTTAATACTTCTGCTATCAAAAGGTCAAGATGAGTTGAACTATGCGCATATATGTAACGAAAATGACAACACTACTTATATTAAAGCTTTGGAGGGATTGTTATGGAATCGTTATGGGAGAAGAATACGTCGCGAGTTCGATTTGACACTCTAAAAGAAAATAAAATCATCGACGTGCTAATCATCGGTGGCGGTATTGCAGGGATATTGTGCGCTTATCAGCTCAAAAACGCAGGTGTTGATTATATGCTTGTTGAAGCAAATGAGATTTGCTGTGGTATAACAAAAAACACTACGGCAAAAATCACGTTACAACACGGTTTGATATACGATAAGATGATACGTCGCTTTGGGGAGGATAAGGCACGGCTTTACGCGCAGGCACAATTAAGCGCATGCAAGGAATACTCTCGAATTTGCGAAAATATCGACTGTGACTACGAAATGAAGGATTCTTACGTATATTCCTTGCATGACCGCAAGAAGATTGAAAATGAGGTAGATGCCCTGAATGGACTCGGTGTAAAAGCCGAATTTTCATATGCTATTGATCTTCCCTTCACGGTTGCGGGCGCAGTACGTGTCAAGAATCAAGCTCAGCTTCACCCATTAAAATTTCTTTATGCGATCTCAAAGGATCTCAGAATTTATGAGCATACTAAGGTTGTGGAGCTGATGCCATACAAGGCACGCACTAATCATGGAGATATCACCTATAAAAAGCTGATCATCGCAACACATTTTCCAATGCTTAATAAGCATGGCTTATATCCTTTGAAGCTCTATCAACATCGTTCCTACGTTCTTGCCCTCAAAAATGCGCAGAATCTGAACGGGATGTATGTTGACGAGAAAAAAGAAGGATTTTCCTTTCGAAGCTACGGCGAGCTTGTGCTTCTTGGAGGTGGAGGACACCGCACGGGCAAGCAGGGCGGCTGCTGGCAGAAGCTTGAAGAATTCGCAAAAAAGCATTATAAAGATGCCGAAATCGTAGGAAAATGGGCAACGCAGGACTGTATGACGCTGGACGACATTCCTTATATTGGGGAGTATGCCCAATCCACAGCCGACGTGTTCGTGGCAACGGGATTTAACAAATGGGGGATGACAAACTCCATGGTATCTGCTGCCATTCTCTGCGACCTCGTTAGAGGAAAGTCCAATCAATATACCGCCGTTTTCAATCCTTCACGAACTATCCTGCGCACACAGCTTGTTGTCAACGCCTTCGAGTCAACGGTGGGACTTATCACGCCAACTACGCCGCGATGCCCTCACCTCGGCTGCGCTCTCAAGTACAATTCTGTTGAGCACACATGGGACTGCCCCTGCCACGGTTCCCGCTTCGATTACACGGGCAAATGCCTTTCGAATCCCGCCGGGCACGGCATCGCAATGGAATAAAACAAACAAAGCCCCTTGCCGTTTTTGAAAAACGGTAAGGGGCTTGAAGGTTAACGTCCGTAAATAATGGAATTCAAGTCGGATCGTAGCCATGTCG
>JAZNBK010000044.1:0-52487 GCA_045587025.1 Eubacteriales bacterium | reverse complement strand
GCCTACTACGGTAGCCGCCTCTTTATATATTTGAGGCATTATTTTAGACGTTACGTTATCTATATTAAGCTCTCCAAGGAGCCGTTTCTGGTAAGCATTACTTATCTCCCCACCCGTCTTTTCAATGCTCTTTTGTAGCTTATTATAGGTATCGGATATTTGAGCGTAATACTCTGCGTCCATTCCTTTTTCTTTTGCCGTGTTTATAATATCTTTTGACAAGGAGAGGACTTCGCCTTGCTTTCCTTCATTTACAAGCTTATTGCCGTTTATCGTATTTTTGGTGGTAGAGAATACTGTTCCTGCTCCACCCATTACAAGACCGCTTAATCCGCCAATAATAGACGAGTATGCCACTTCTTCCCAAGTGGCATTTTTTGCGTCCTTATCATAGGTCTTACGCTTAATAGGTCCTGACAATATCTCTGCAACACCTTCCTCAAACGCTTCACCTATAAAGGATTTTGCAAGTGTCATTGTCAAACCGTCTCTCACGGCTGCTTTGGCGACATTATTTCCAAGCGATTTAGAAACACTCTTAATTACAGCTCCTGTACCAAAACCTATGATGTTTGTGACGGTTTCCATTCCGCCTTCTACTGCTCCCGTCAATGCTCCGTAGGCAAATTCCTTTCCTGTCAGCTTACCCGTTTCTCGATACGCTTCCTTTGTTGCGTTACCTGCTGCACCAAGGCCTGCTGTAACACCTGTCGCCAAGCCCATAGCAATAGTACCGGCTCCGGCAGTGGCGATACCTACCGCCATAGCGGGCAATGATGTACCTATACCGCCTGCGACGTCACCTGCTATCTTCCATCCCTCGCCCGGATTAAACCACTCGTCAGGGTGGCTATACCAGTCACCGAACCAATCGTTTGCAAATTGACGCTCGGCAAACTTATCGAAGCCGAAGAGCTTAGCAACACCGCCTATAACGTAGTCGGATATTCCCTCGATAGACGACACCGCACCTACGGCTACCTTTTCGCCAAGATACCCGACCCCGCCTATCAACCCGCCTACATTCTTGTCCTCTCCCCCTTTGAAAGAAGAGAGAGAGGTAGATTTATATGCGTCATTACTGAGGACATTTCTGAAAGATTTATCTACTCTTACAAGTGCCATACATTATTGCTCCTTTGAAGGTGTGTAAGATGGTTTAATGGGGGTTCTTGCGCTGGTTAGTGCCAAATTGCGAAGTACTTTAGTCGTGTCATGATAATCCTTCATCTTCCTATAAGAATATTTTGTTTCGCCTGTTCTTATATAAATAGCGTCGCCTATCATAACAAAACCGAGTTCTTTTTGATTTCCCAATACAATGTCTATAAGTTTTTTTACGGTGTCATCTTCTACATTTTTTTCTCGTGCGTCCATTACGCTATATGTCTCACCATTTACTTCTAATACGTAAGTTTTTCCATAAATACATCTTGCGTCTAATAAGTAAGCTTTTTCAAGAATATATGAGTTTTCAGGAACTACTGTAGCATAAACGCTCGCTATATATTCTTTTACTTTTTGAGCATTCTCGTTTGTCATTTTATCTTGATTTACGTAACCGTTTATTTGCTCGATTGCTGTTTGGTATTCGTCAAGGTTTTCAATTCCTTTAGCAAACGAAACCGCCTTATCGAAGTATATTTTTTGATATACATCTTTGGTTATCTTTTCGTTTTGATACAGAATGTCAATAGCTTCAATGTTACCAAGTGAAACGTTACCACTTGCCGTTTCTGTGGCTATTTTCTGCTTTTCATCTGACACGATTTTGTTATTTCTTTCCGCCTTAAGCTTATCTGTGTTCTCTGTTGACAGTCCCCAACCTTCAATCTCTTCATCGGTTGTTTCTGCCGTTATTTGTGACAAAGCTAAATCATAAGTCTTTTTGTCCTTATATTCGTTTTCGTTCTTATTCTTGGTATCAATATATCCCTGTATTACAGATTCGTCCGTAATGCCAATCTTATTTGCAGCAGCTTTTATCGCCTCGTCGGATGCAAATGTTTTTCCACCGTATTCGTCGTCTTCTCCCGCCAATGACGCTTCAAGTAAAGCCGTGTTCTCTGCAACAACATTTTCGTAATTCGTCTTTGCAACGTCACCTATCATAGATGCTACACTCTCATCCATTCCATAGGCAGCTGCTATGGTCATTGCTGTATTGGCGTCTATCTCACCAGTTCCTATAGCACCGAGCAGAGATACAATCCTATCCTGATATGCATTCTGCGCGGCTGTAGCTCTATCGTAATATGTATCGGCGGCCTCTGCTTTTGCCTGCGACGCATTATAATATGCTCTCTCAATAGCTTCGTTTTCAGTTTTATGAGCGTCCTGAACACCTCCTACCATAGATGAATATGCTACTCCATTTAAGTAGTCGCTGTATCCACTATTAGAAAGTCCCATTTGAGCAAGCTTTTCAGCGTTCTGTCCGTAGGTGGATAAGCTTCTATCGTAGTTCACGTAAGCTTTCTTTATTGCTTCTTCACGTGCCTGTTTTGCGAGTTCTTCTGAATACTTGCGCTGTTCCTCTATAGCTGCAAGCTGATTTTCGTATTGACTCTTCGCATATCCTGATGCGCCAACCATACCTTCTTTTATCGCAGCAATAATTGCTGCAATGTCGCTTTGTTTCTTTTCTTTTTCCTCCTTTTCACCTGAAACCGTGAAATCATCTGCGCTTCCGCCTGTTGTGACTGTAGTTGTTGGTGTTGTCGTTGGAACCTTCGGTATTGTTATTCCGTAAGCCGCAGCGACAGCAGCATCTGCTATGTCTTGTTGTATTTTGTATAGCGGGTCATTAGCTTTGGTTAATGGCGACTCATTGCTGTTATCGTAAGTATAAGTCTTTATTGGAAGATTTATGTTCCACCCTACGTGTTGTTCATTATTAGATTTTGACGGAGCAAAGAGATCTCCTATAAAATCGCTTGCTTTTCCGACTGCATTTTTAAACCAACCCATATCACATAATACCTCCTCTATTTATTTGGCCGCCTTGCGCGGCTATTTGTTGCTGTTGCATCGCCTGTTGCTCTATAGCTATTTGCTGCTGCTTTATCTCCTCACGCAATCTCTCGACGTTATCGTGAGCGAAGGGATAATGCGCCTTTTCCATATTCAGCCAGAAAATAAGTTGCGTCTGTGGAAGCGCAGGATCTCCGTATGCTCCTTGTTGGAAGTTCTGCCTGTTTTCCTGCCACAAGAACTGGCGCGAGCGCTCTACGTCGATAGTCGCGTCGGAGCTGAATAAATATTCATCATTATAGTAATACTCACCCGCTTCGTCCCTCTCGATGAAGTCATATCTATTAAAGCTACAGTTTTGTATTCTGCCCTCGACGTCCTTATAGGTCGCAGGGCGTGGCTCGTCTGCATAGGCAAGATAGAACTGGAATATAATCTGGTCTATCTCTGCATACGCTGCATTCTTCATCTGCCGTTTGGAATCAAGACGACCTGCCGACTGCTGAATTTGAAGTTGTTTTGCCACTCCCGACTGAGCCGAGCCGTCATACTGTCCTTGGAAGGAGTCGGAAATTCCGAGTATTCTCTTCGCTTGGTCGTAGAGACGGTCAGACTGCGCTATATCGTAGCTTATATTCACTTGAAGATCTACTCTACCGAAAAGTGCCGCCTGATTCTGCTTAACCCTGAATATCTTTTTAAATATTGAATTATCGAGGTCGCTCTTAAAGTCGTCGGGGACCATAGGATATACGCCTGCGCCGATGAGCTTCTCGAGTATTCTCGATTCTAACTTATTTATTGTCTGTTGTTGAGGTCTTATAAACTCGCAATCGGACTGTCCAAAAAGGCAATCTTCTTCGGACGTATTCTTTCTTATAACTACGGGAAGAATATTCGGCTTATAGAATGGGATCCTCGTGGGTTCCATTACAGGAATCTCTACCTCGATCATCTTGGGAAGCACCACTCCGCCCACGTTGTCAAACATAAGCTGTCCGTCAGGTGTCATTGCCTGCTTCTGTACCCTCTCGGTGACTATCTGTCCGTCCTTGATTACTACCGAGCGCGCGGGAAGTATTCTTCCATCAGAAAGAACTATATCGTGATCAAGCTCCTCGTAATCTTCGTTTTGAAGCTCAAAATCCGGCTTTTCGCAATTACAAAGTTCCTCTCTCTTGCCACATTTCTTACAGATTTTTCTCTTTCGTGAGTAATAGTCGTCTATATCCGAGAGTATCGTATCTGCCGACCATATAAACTGACAGACCTTTCCTTCGCCGTCCTTATAATAGCAGACGTAGAGTGTAGCGGTCTTGTCGTCGGCTTCCTCGTCGTTCTCGGTTTTTTCTGCAATATCAGGAGTGACACCATACTTACGAATTATATCCTCCTTCGTTGTCTGAAACTCTACGAAGCAATATTCCATATCCTTAACGTCATAAATATTTGGCTGTCCTGTAAAATGCTTAGGCGCAATACAAGAGAGCTTTATATCACCTACCGTGTTATGTGTCATAATTGAATTATCCCATTCTGGAAGCCATACCGAGCCACCATAAATGGGGTTAAAGCGCTCATCCATATCGTTATTCTTTTCGTATGGAAGTTCATTGCGCTTATTACCGAGAAGCGTTTCCACGCTCTTAGCATTTCTTTCTCTCTCCTCGCTCCACATTTTTGGGGCAACTGACGGTGTAGGCAAATAAGACGATATCTGCGACTCAATAAGCTCGTAGGTAATATTTCTCACGACCTTCGCTTTCTCGTTTGAGCCGTCTATTTCGTCGCTCCCCTTATATTGATTTAAATGCTTTTCCATAGCGGTGTAGATTTCTTCTGCCGACGACCTTGCTTCATTATATAGGTCTTGGAAGAAGGTAATTTTTTCGGTACTTGTCATTTTTGGAATAATCATTTTCATTTTCCTTTCGTATAAAATAAAAAAAGAGCCACGCTCACCAATACGGTGAATGTGACTCTGCCTCTTAATCGGGCTTTGGTCTGTATTTTATCTATCCAACTATATCTTACCACAAAAGTTACTGCGAATTGTCGCAGTTTTTACGCTTTAAAGAAAAAACCGTTCGGAAACGTGGTAAATTCCCGAACGGTTAAAGAAAAATGAAAGAACAAGAAGCGTAGTTACCTCTCTGCGCTTCTATTATAACATAAAAGTTACTCAAAATTGTCGCAATGTTTTATGATGAGCGACAGCACATTAAAAAGATTGATAGAATATCTTAAGTCAGTCGGTTGGTCAGATAGCGAAATCGTCAAGTTGCTTGATTACATAGCAACAAAATAAGAAAAACCGTTCAGGCACTTTGGCAGATAGCTGAACGGCTTTAGAAAAACAAGAGCTTGAGGGGTTTAAGTTTGCCTCCCCTCTCGCTCCTCTATTTTAACATAAGAGGCAACAAAAGTCAATACTATTTTTAATAATAGTTAGACGGTTCTCCTCCGTATTTCTTTACAAGGTATGCCCTCTCATCTTCAGACGCGTTCAAATAATCTTCCAGCTGGTCGGGACGATATTTGATGCGTCTTTCTTTTTTATCGTCGGTGGGATAAATCCAATATATAGCGAAATATCGCAATGCGTCGGGGCTATGCGTTATCTCGTGCGGCTCGTTTTGTGTGTCCGTAGGTTTTCTCGGGTCTCTCTGAAGCATAGGAAGGTGCTTAATCAGTTGTGTGCAGGTGTTAAATATCCGTAATCTGCTCGTACCGTTGCTATCCTTCTGCATAAGCTCCTTGATAGCGAGCCAACCGGCTTCCCTATCGTTATTTGATTTCGTAAGCTCAAGCCCTGCCTCGTAAAAGAGTGTTGCTTTGCTTTTTCCTGTTTCCTGGCTTCTGCTCCACAGGTCAGGAGGCGCAAGCGTAGCATATATTTCCTCGTCCTCGTCGGTATACTCTAATATTGCCTTTGCAGCCGTGCTTATCGGAAGGTTTGACTTACAGTATTCTTTATAGACAAAGGCAGTTCTCGTGCTATCTACGGCTATCCAATAAGCCGCGAGCATATCAAGACCGTAGTCAATCGCTATATACCTTCGCCACTCCTTCGGTATGTCAAACGGCAAACAGACATGCAAATCTCTATTAAACTCGTCGAAATACTGTCCTTCAAAGATATCCCAATCACCTTCAAGCAATGCCCTGCGCTCGTGTTCGGGAAGTGCAAGCAGACGTTGCTTATAGTTCGGGTCGGCGCTCATCAGGAATTTGTTATCGTCTACGAAAGACGGTATAAATATCCGTTTCATACCTTGAGTCCCGGCAAAGCTCGTGTTAGGTGGCGCCGGGTCTACGAAACGCTCCTTTACCCAAGTATGACCTACTCCACCAGGGTTTGTCGAGGATTTAATCTGCTTTGGAAAGCTATTTGCCCCTCTCACTCGTGATATAAGATATATATACTGACCCTGTGTAAAGTGGGTGAGCTCGTCGAACCGAATAACGTCATATTCTGCGCTCTGATACTGATAGACGTCGTTTTCGCTTGCGCAGTAACCGAAATCTATACAAGAGCCGTTCTTAAACCTTCCCACGTGCGAGGAAGAATTAAGCGTGAATATCTCGCGCGGATATAAGGATAACGCCGTTCTGATGAGCGATTTATCAAGCTCCGCAAATGTGCGTCTCAGAATAAGCTGCTTCGAGCCGGGATATTTCAAGGCGAATAGCAAAGCATCTACTATCTGACCGTAGGACTTTCCTCCGCCCGCAGCGCCACCAAAAAGCACCTCGTCTTCCGTCGCACCAATAAATGCCCTCTGCTTTTTCGTTATATCTATGTTAATCGATGACATTTATATTGACCTCAAGAGCGCCGTTAGCATTTACGTCCTGCTCAATACGTTCCTTCATTCCGTGACAGTTTACGGCTACAAATTTCGCAAAATTAGCATTATACTTCTCGGAAAGCGTGTTGTCTATCAGTTTTCCCTTCTGAATATTCATACAACGCTTATAAGCGTGGCGAAATTGGGGGAATTCCTCGCACCAATTACGAAGTGTATCGTCAATAACACCTATGCTATCGGCAAACAATTCAAACGTAGGGTATCCCGAATAAGTATGGAAATATTTCACCATTTCATCGCAATATTTATCATTATATTTTTTAGAAAATTCGTGACCTTCAGAAAACCTTGTTTCCTTGCCTATTTCGTTCCCTTCGCAAAATTGTCCTTTTTCGTTTCTCATTGACAATCTCTCCTTTCTTTTTTTATTATAGCATAAGGGCAACTGTGAATTGTCGCAAACTACACAAGTCTCAGATTCTCCGCGACTCCTAATATAAAACTATGACGGCGCTTATAATAGGTATTCTTTGCGATATACGGCGCAGAAGGTGAATAGTTATAACCTCGTCCCCTTCCTACGTCGTCTACCATGTTTTTGGCTATAAGGGGCTCAAGCTTACCGAGTTCTTCCTCAATGGCAGAATTAAGCTCTACGTATCTATTTCTAATCTCGACAGATATATCAGACCTCGAGAGTATCTTCTTGCGCCTTCCGTAATCCTTGCAGAGCGCCACCACTACACATATAACGCTATACGGTGTATCTTCCCATTTTGTGTTCATTTCCACTCCTCATGCACCGCATAGGATTTCTTTAAGTTCTCATTCTCTTCGGTGAGCTCATTGACAAGTGCGCGGGCATCGCTTCTTATAGAACAGACATCTCCGTTTGATTCATCGTGGTACTCGCAATATTCACAAGATTCACTTTGAATACACCACTCCAAAGCATTTATAATCTGTTCTCTGTTAAGTTCGCTCATTTTCTTTCCTCCGTGTATTTCTTTTTGAGTTCGGCAATGTCGTATACTAAATCACCGCCTAAATAATTGAAATCGTCAAGGAAACGATGTGTAAATTTCTCAATTTCTTCGAAAATCTCCCTCACAACCTCGCTCTGCTTGCGGTATCCTGAGTTGTAAAGGTGTTCTGCAAAATCAACGGTTTGACAAACAGTATTTTTGCACTCGCCAATAATGTTATAATGAACACATTGAGGATAAGTACATATAAGTTTTGCTATTTCATCAATCTGCTTTTCTTTGCTCATTGTCCCTTACACGTCCTTTCGTAAAATCTACATTTTGAGCATCTTTGCCCTTTACAGCTTGCGACGCAGATATCCTCATGTTTGCAGGCAAAGCACTCTTTTTTACAGTTTTGACCTTCAAACAGTTTAAGAGGTTTTCCTTTATATGCGCAATCGTCTTTTCCGTAATTAGCGCAGTGCTCTGTATTTAAGCAGTTGTAGCAGTGTTTATTCATCGCTCTCTACTCCTTATGTATAGATATTTTCTATATGCCTGCTTTTTTCGTTGAATTCTGCATCTTTCACAAACACGGTTTTCCTTGCGTTCGTAGAACGTGGCGCCACACCTCACACAGTATTGAGGTCGGATTCTTGTAAACGAGGAGCAGGCGTCGCAGTCGGTTTCACATACGGCGCAACCCCTCACGTCGTCCCAATTCTGACAAAGATTCCTCTGCCAGTTATCCTGATCGTCGAAATGCTTTCGGATTCTATAAGCGAGCAGCCCCGCCAATACGCTTATCGTTTCTTTTACCTCGGTCTTTTCTTCTACCGTCATAAAGAGCTTTTGCTTCAGGCAGCGCTCCGGACGATTATCTCCCCATTCACCGTCACAGATAAGGTTTCTTACTTTATTAAGGTTCTCGGTAAGATAAACCGTAAACACCTTGCCGCGTATTGCCTTTGAGGATTTTCCGAGGACGCGGCTCATACTCTCGTAATTGCTTCCGGCTTTAATCATTTGGCAGAGGTTTTTTATCTGATCCTCAGTCCAAAGAGTGTGATTATCGGCTTTGAGAGGTCTTTCCTTTATTCCAAGGTCCAGCACACGTCGCTGTATAGCACCTTCAGATCGGCGCAGACGGTCCGCTATCTCGGGGTAGGTATAACGGTAGGCGCGTAGAAGTCGAAGGAGCTCTCCATCCTCTTCCGCGGTCCATTTGGAATTATGGGGCTTTACGACACACTTACGCTTAAAGTCTTCAGTTCTTTTCGATTTCACCCACGAGGGCTCTGCGCCGAGAGCATTTTTTTCAAGGCGAGAAAAATCTATAAGATGCCTATTATTTTCTGCGAACTTCCAGAAATCCTCTATTTTTACCATTCTGAAGGAGTTATCCTTCACTCGATGCATATAGATTTTGAGTCCTGCTTCGGTGAATTTTCGCAACTCCCATTCATAACCGCCCTTCAGCCCAAGTTCTTTCAAAAGGACATTAAAAGAGATTTTATCCGAACTCTCCATATGCCCACCCAAATGAAGACGTTGAGCGCGGACTATAATGGAATTACGTGACCTTCCAAGTCGTCTTGCGAGAGTGTCAATGCTATATGTACCCCACTCTTCCGAGAGTTGCGCTTCCTCTTCTTTTGACCAGTTTCTGCCCTGTCCCATTATTTTTTAGCAGCGCCTTTAGCTGCGGATTCGGCTTGTCTGCGGGTGAGCTTGCAGAGGTCACTACCGACCACGAAGAACTCTCCGTCAGAGTTTTCCGCATAATAGCAGTTTTCCTCGCACAAAATGCCCTTGACCTTCCATTCGGTCACGGTATGCTCGTCTATATCAATCTCGGGAGAAATAGCGGAATATACCGTCTGACCTATCTTTACAGGCGGGAGCTTAACTCCGTTTTCGAGCAGATATTCGGCTACCTCGTGCGGCTGCGGGCAGTCCATTACCTTTGCTGCCTCGACTAACAGTTCTTCTAACATTTCCTTTTCATTCTTCATTTTTCTTTTCCTTTCTTTTATAAAAAATTTTTGGTTATCAAATTAGAAATTATTTCGTCTGCACCATTCGCGCAGGCGCTTTTCATACTCCGCACAGGGTAAATTCAACCCCTGCAAATATCTTTTATATGCTTCGTATTCCTGTAATGTTGCCATATTACCCTCCTAAATAATGTTTTGTACCCACCTGTACCACGTGCCCACAAAAAGCGGGAACGTGAAAAAGTGGCTTGTTATGCTTGTTCTTTTGATTTTGTACCCACTGTACTCGGTGTACTCGGTAATTTTTCTTTCCCCACGCGATAAAAATATATAGTTATTCTTCGCGTATTCACGCGCATATATATGTTTCCCCTATATAAGTAGGTATCTTTTTACCGAGTACAGCGAGTACACTGAGTACATTTTAATTAAAATTTAGGGTCGCCGTCCCATTCTTCCCATCTCGGTATTTCCTTTTGTAACCACTTGTTACACATAACTTAATTTTGTGGTAACAGTAAAAAGTTGGCTTATTATCTTGCTTTTTTGATACTTGTTACTGATGTTACTGGTGTTACTGGTGTTTTTTCATCTTTCCACGCGAAGAAAATATATAGGTGTTTTTTTGCGTATTCGCGCGTATATATTCTCACATATATAAGTAGGTGTATTTTTAACAGTAACACCAGTAACACCAGTAACATTTTTTAAAATTCGAGGTTCTTTCCGTCCCACTCTTCCCACTTTGGAATTTCCTTTTGTAACCACTTGTTACACAACCTCAAGAGTAAAGTGTTACACAAAAATGCTGCTATTTATCTTTGTCTTTTATCATTTGTTACACTGTTACACCTGTTACACCTGTTTTTTTGTCTTTACACGCGGTTAAAATATATACTCATATTTACACGCTTATGTATATATCTTCTCGCGTATAAGTAGGTATGTTTTTAGGTGTAACAAGTGTAACAGGTGTAACATTTTTTAAAATTCGGGGTTCTTTCCGTCCCATTTTTCCCAAAGGTTTTCGTCTTTCTTAATGCAAACGCACCGCGTAGAAGGACCTATAATTCGTGTTACGCGAGTTGTTTTATTTCCGCTACATAACAACAAATTATTAGCTTTAGCCCATGACAGGAACGCTGTGGAGTTATAGCCCCTGTTCTGCATTTCGCGGTCAAAAACAGATTTTATAATGTATACATAATCTCCGTCGAGCTTGCCCCACACCTCGCCTTGATACTCGCCGAAATCGTTTTTCTTGAAGTGATTTATATTAGAGCTTACCATATCCATAATGGCATCATAAGCCCTCACATTAACGTCTACCTCGCTCTTTTTCTGCATTATCTTTTCCATATCCTCTACCGTGAGATTGTTTCCATCCTTGAATATAAGCTCCGTCACGATATGGTCTGCGGCAAGGATAGCTGAAGCCGATGCCGCCTGCTTGTCCGTGCTATCCACCTTCAGAAGCTCGTGATAATACTCCTTCTGAAGCGCGTTTATTCGTTCAAATGCACCGTCTGTCTGAAGCCAGCCGACGAATTCTGCGCCTGCCCAGCCGAAATTATTATTGATGACCGTGCATAGTCCTACGAGGTCACTATATACCTTTTCGGTACACTCTATCTCGATAATACGGTTTATAGCTCCACCTCCGCTATTCTCCGAACTGATAGGTCTTTCGCCGTTTGTAATAAAGCAATTTCTCCACGTGTTGAGCTTCTGCAAGCCTCCCTGCTTCGCTCCTCGTGTCTTGCCGACGCCCTCGGTGAGCTGATATATTATCTTATCGAACTCGCGTACACCCGAGCCTGACTGAATCTGAAGCTCGTCTATGCACATCGGTAAGGAATTGAGGAAGGTTGCCATCATCTCTTGACCTACCATAGTAGAGTTGAACGTGGTTATAAAATCTCCGAGCTTTGGCGAAGCCCACACCGAAGCCGCTATCATAAGAGCTACGCTTTTACCGACCTCGGTTTGTCCCCAGATGTGCAGGAAGAAAGGTAAAAGACCGCAAGGCTCTAATATGACGCTTGCAAAGGAAGCGACGAGAACGAAACGAGCTGCGCTCTTCTCTGCTCTGACCTTTTTCATTGCTTCTACCCACGTGTCGCGGTCACCACTCGGTCTGACGGCTGCAAAGATATGCTTAAAGTTATTCTCACCGTCAAACACAAGGTCCTCTACGTAAGGAGAAAATCCGTGCTTTCCTACCCACCCCAAGCGACCTACCGACTTCTGCTCGGGTATAAAGTCATAATTTAACTGTTCAAGCTCAAGCAAGTACGTAGAGAGTGCCTTCGCGTTCTCACTATTCACCACTACGCCCTTCTGCGAAAGCTGGAGTATCGCGCTTGATGAAGCGACTACCGCCTTCTCCGCTATAAGCTCTCGCCAAGTCCTGTTCCTTGTACTGTTCTTATAAGCTATCTTCAGACGTTCCTCGCCCGTGTCGATATTTACAAGACGCTCACAAGGAAGTATCGGGTGTCTGCATACCGTCTGCTCGTATCCGTATCTATCCATAACGGCTACACCCATCTCGTCGCAGATATACGAGCCGGAAAAGAGTTCAAGTGGCTGGTCCTCGAAGTTCGTCGCGTTCTCAAGCGAGAATCCTTTTTTCTCTGCCTGCATCTCGCAGTAGGAATTCCACATTGCCATAAAGGCGCGAACACCGACAGCCCCGGCATTATCCTTCATCTGCTCGCAAAGCTGACGCAGCATAAATTTATCGTCTTTATACTGATACAGCCACTCATACGGCGCAGAGGAGCTTTTATATTCCTTCGCAGTAAACTGCGGTATCTCAATTTGCACGTTGCTCATTTAAATAAACCTCCTCTTCCGCCAAGCCGAGCATATAGCCCGCGGTTTCGATATTCTTTAATGCTTCTATAAATTCCCTTCTCGGTAGCTCGTCCGGACTCTCTGGTCGGAAATCTATCATCTGACGGTCCAGACGGGCGTATTCGTCAAGGGCGGCGTGATACTTATTATTCACACGCTCGGTTTCTTTTTGTCTTTCGCGACGCTTCCTGCTCTCCTCGTAGTTTCTCTTTGCCGCAGAGAGCTTTTCGCGTTCTCCCTGCCTCTTGTATAACCCAAGCCCAAAATCCTCGTCTATACGCGTCAGCGCTTCCGAGAACGAGAGCGAAAACAATTTCTGCACGAAGGTAATGACGTCACCGCCTCCGCATCGGGAATAGCATGTGAAGGTATTGGTTTTTACCTCAAAATTATAATCGTTTCCGTTATGTAGAGGACACTTCATTCTGCGTTTTGGCTCGAAGCCGTACTTCAGAAGGACGTCTTGCATATTAATTCTATCCTTTATCTTTTCTGCCTTATTATCGTACATAACCTTCACCCTTCGTCAGTATTTCTATTATCCGTTTTCCCGTTACGCGCTTGTCGCAGAAGAGAAATTCGGCGCCGTAAGACATATGAATTTTCATCATTCTTTCCATTGCCTCGCGCCCCGAATGGTATCCGTACTTTGGACGCCAAGCGCACACGTCCTCGAGCTTCTTTATCGGTCCGCCGTGCTCTATGAGGACGTACAGCTTCACCTTGCTATAATAAGCTCTGCGGACCTCCTTCATAAAGCGGCTCTTATCGTTGAATATATTGCTATAAACCTCGGTGAGATCCTGCTTAGTGTCGACCGATATAGAGTTGTCCCCCTCTATCATATAGTCGCCCACGTCAAGAACCTTTGAGCGAAGCTCGTATCCTAACGAGCGCATCTGATTATGCTTTACGGTATGCTTTCCGTTTTTCTGCCGCGTATCGCAATAGATAATCATCGTTCACCTCTTAAAAGGGCAGCCCGTCGTCCTCATCGGAAGGGGTAATCTCCTCCAGTGCTTCCGTATCTGCTCTCTGCTCGTTCGCCGCCTTGCTACCGCAGAAATGCGCTTCCTCGACGGTCATCTCGAGCGCGGTCTTACTGTTGCCCTCATTATCGGTCCAGTTGCTCGTTGTGAGCTTGCCCGATACGAGAATTTCCTGTCCTTTTCTGAAATACTTAGAAATGAATTCTGCCGTACCTCTCCATGCGGTGCAGCGCAAAAAGCACTTTGTCTCTATCTCGTTACGCTTTTCGCTCCAAGCTACCGTAAAGGAGCAAACTCTGAGTTCAGATGCGGTCTTTTTAAGTACGGGGTCTGTGGTGAGTCTGCCCTGAAAAACAATCTTATTTATCATTTACAGTGTCCTCCATCTTATCAATCTCTTCTGCTATTTCGATAGAGGTTCTTTGAGGCCTTTCGTAGGCATCATATATTTCGTCTTCGGTATGAACGCCCATCAATGCCTCTGGGCAATGTACCCTTGCAAAAAACGCGCTCGCTCGATACGCCAACATCAGTTCAGGCATATTTCGCCATTTCGGGTTAGAAGTCCAACCTTCTGATTTTGCCATATCCATTGTAACTTCTACACCTTGAATTATTTCGTTATCATAAATTCGGGTAGCCTCAACATAGCAACCTCTTTTATCAGTTCCCTTCTGGCCTGTATAAATGTGCTTCACGTCACGAAATTTACCACAACTGTTTATCAGCATAGTGCACGCTTGTCCTGCCCAAGAAGGTTTGCCTTTTACGACATACATATTTTGCATAACCACCATAGGCGATATGCCCATTCTATTTGCCATCTCAATAGCCACAAAGCAGTCTTGAGGTTTTCCTTGATAGTTCTGAGGTATAATGCTTGTCTGACTCAACATTTGCGAAGCTCTTAACATTTGATTGAATGCATCTTTATTTTCCCAAACATTAGTTAAGGATTTTGTCTGCTGAATTTCAGCTAATTCGGTAGTTTCTTTTTTTGCTTCTGCGTTTTGCATAAGTTTTCCCTTTCAAACTTTTATTCATATTCTTTAATAAGCCAAGCGGGGAGATTAAGCACGTTAGGTCTTCCCGTTTCGCCCGTGTAACTGTACCAATTATCCGTCTCACGACAATACTTCAGCATACCTAAATAGATCCTGAAATCGTCGTAGCCCTTTCGGATAAATATTTCGTCTGCTTCGAGGATATTCAAAGCATAGGGAGGTTTTTTCTCTACCGCTATAAAAACGAATTTGTGCGGCTTCTGCTCTACGAGCTCGACGCCCGTCTTATACTGTGCCGACTGCAAGTCATATCCGTATCGGAGAGCTGCCTTCATAAATTCCTCCGTAGAGGCATTGTCGCAAGACTTTAGGTCTACAATGATATTAAGCTCGCCTATCGGAGTGATGCAGTCAGGACGGCACTTACACTCGATACCCGTCATCTCGTCCTGCCAATAGTACGAAATTTCTTTTTCTCCTCGCAAGAGAGCCGAGGCGTATTTATTACTGAAGATACTTTCCTTCATTTTGTTTATAACGTCATATTCTTCGGCAGTTATAATCTGCTTCCCGATTTCTGCCGCCTGCTCGAGAAGAATCTTGCCCTCTTTCGTCCTTCTATCTATCCGTTCTATGAGAAGGTACTGCTTTTCGAATTCTTCCGGCTCTAATACGAAGGTGTGAAACATTCTGCCAAAACGTAAAGCATCAGTTTCTTCTCTGTTTTCCATAGAATATTTGAAATGTGCGGGGCTTTTACTCATCATAAAGAGCGAGGAACGATTTATCGCTCCGCTTTCGTGATACTCTGTGGCGGTGTCCTTAACCTTTCTCATGCGCTCTCCTTAGCGAGCTTCTCACCGAAGTCGCAGATGTCATTGTCGATATATTCAGAGCAATCTATATCGGGGCAATTCCTTTTAATGTGCTCAAGAAGCACCTGCTCGATATCCTTCGCGTCGAACAAGGTAAGAAGAAAGGAACTCAGCTTGACCTCTTCTCTATCACCTAACGATATGTAAAAACAGGTCTTATAGTCTTTTCTGCACTCGTCTATACACTCATCGCAGACGCCGCCGTTAAGCTCGTCCTTAAGGTGTTCCGCGCCGCATTTAGCGCAGCGTACAGTTTCTTCGTATTCGCCACGACAAAGAGGACAACCACTAAAGTGTTCGCCACCGCCTCCTGTGAAGCCGTGCATCTCTATCCACTCTACCTGCTCTCCTTCTTCAAATATATGTCCACAATCTAAACAACGATATGCCATTTATTTATACCTCACTTTCCTTTTTTATCCCTTCCTTGTCCGCTGAAATCGCAAATTCCATCATCAACCGCCTTGTCGGTTATTTCGCTTTTTGCGCCAATTAGGAGTGTAAAAATGTTAGATAAAGCTTTCAAAAATTTCTTAATCATTACTTATTCCTCTTTATTGTCCTTAATTTGCTATCGACCTCGTGCGCTGTAGCTTCTTGCTCTGCGTTGTGCCTCTTGTACAGTCCCTTATGAAACTCATATAACGTCTGCTTGTACTCCTTGTACTTCTCGCACTCAGAGTGACACCCTGCTCGCCTGTCCTTGCACTCCTTGCAGGGACTGAGAATTGTGTTGTTGTGTGAAAATTCCTTTGCCGGTTTTGACATTATTTTTTATCTCCTTTGTTTTTTGTTCTTCCTTTATTTATGCGCCACATTCCGCTGGCGCATCGGGTAACGTATCCTTTATCTTTTCCCACTCATCAGGGTGGTCAGAATAGTAACGGCTCATACTCTCCGTCAGTCGCGCCGACATCACTTTCCATTGCTCCGGAGTTATCTCCGTAATCTGCTTGTCGCCTATGTAGAATTCTACCGTTATCGGTTTGCACTTTCTTCCCATAAAATACCGTCCTTTCCTTAATAGATTATGTTGCTTGATTGCGGTACGATTAAATAAATCTTCTTGGCTCAGCGACCTTTGCCTATGAAATAGGTCTTACATAGTCTCCCCAAGCGTTAGGTTCGGGCGTACCTCGCCCTACCATAATTGAATTTAAGCTAAAACTTTTAATCCCTCATTTAAAATATTGATTGAGGCATTTATATCTCTATCGTGGGCTTGCTCGCATATCGGGCAAGTCCATTCTCTTATGTTCAAGTTTTTTGTTTCAGTGTTTTTATAACCACAACACGAACACAACTGACTCGACGGATAGAAGCGGTCTATAACAGAAATCTTTCTTCCGTACCACTCCGCTTTGTATTCGAGCTGTCGGCGTATCTCCGCAAAAGAAGCGTCGGAGATAACCTTTGCTAACTTGTGATTTTTTACCATATTCGAGGGTGTTAAATCCTCTATACAGATTACGTCATAGTTGCGGATTAAGTCTATAGTCATTTTATGCATCATATCGTTTCTTTGATTGGCGATATGCTCTTGAAGTCTCGCTACTTTGATACGGGCTTTCTCGCGGTTATTACTCCCCTTTGTTTTTCGGGAGAGCTGACGCTGAAGCCGTGCGAGCGTCTTCTGCGATTTGCTATAGTGTTTAGGATTGGGATATTTAGTTCCGTCTGATGTGATTGCAAGCTCGTGAATACCTAAGTCAATGCCTACGCTCTTGTTGGTTTTTGGCAATGGCTCTATTTCGACATCGGTACAACATATAGACACGAAGTATTTTCCCGATGTGCTCTGACTGACAGTAACAGAAAGTATCCGTCCTTGTATTTCCCTTGAAACACAGCACTTAACGAGTCCGAGCTTGGGAAGCTTAACCGAATTAGATAATACTTTGATATTACCATTCGCAAAGTTAGTTCTATATGATTTGTTTTTATCGTGCTTGCTCTGAAATTTCGGATATCCTACTTTATCAGCCCCTTGCTTGACTCTGCGGAAAAAGTTCCGATATGCATTGTCAAGGTCTTTGAGAGACGTTTGTAATGCACGGTTTTCTACCTCTTTTAACCAAGTCAACTCGCTCTTTAATTTAGTTAAATCTTTACAACACGCATAAAAATTAGCACTCTCGCCCTTTGTCTCATAAAGTTCCTTACGGTAAGCAAGATAGTGATTATACACGAAACGGCTACAGCCAAACGTGCGCTGTATTAAGTTTTCTTGTTCTCGATTGGGGTATATCCGAAATTTATACGCTCGATTTTTCATAGCTCCTCAACTTTCTTGGGTATTTCATTTTTAGTATTCCTTTTGCTGGAGTTTTTGACGAGCTTCCCGATTAAGTGATGCAAATCGGTGAATTTCTTCCTCAATCAGTTCTATCATCTCCTCGAGCGGGTGCTCATACCACCGTCTTTCTCGATTGTCACACCTGCCAAACGTCACAAACCCCCGACTTATCAAGTCGCAAGCATACGAGAAATTCAGCAGCATTGAGCACGCTTGCTGTGCGATGTGCAGATCGTTAATAGGCAGCATTTTTACTTCTCGCCCGTCTATCTTTGCGTTCAGTATCTCAAACACAACTTCAAACATCGTGTCTGTCACTCCCCACCCTTCTATGCGTGAGGAGTTTTTTTCGTCTTGTGCCCTCTTGTAATCGTAAAACGTCTTCAGCTCTTCAAACATCCCAAGTCTTGCCTTGTTTGCAAAAGTTTCGTATTCTTTTTCGTTCATTTCCGCCCCCTTCTGTGACTTCCAAAGTTACTTATTTTTTAAAAAAAATATCCATTGGCTTTTTTATTTTTAAATTATCGACCAATATCTCTACCTCATCCGTGCCAAATATTCCTCTTTTCATTCGTGATATGAATGTTTTTTCGCTGATATTTAACATTTTTGCTACATCTTTTTGAGTAAGTCCATTTCGTGCGATTTCTCCTCTTAAAGCGTTTCTGTCAAGCATAAATAACTCTCCTTTCATCTTTGTAACTTGTTAGTTTACTACATTATAGCACAAGAAATGTAACTTGTCAAGTCATTTTTGAAATTTTTTTTGTAATACTTGACAACTAAAAAACTGTAGTGTATAATAAATTGAAAGGAGGAAGGTTGATGAGCATTGGAAAAAGGATCTGTAAAGAAAGAAAACGATTAAACCTCTCCCTTGAATATGTAGCGAAACAATTAGAGACAACAAAACAAGCAATATATAAATATGAAAATGATATAGTTACAAATATTCCGCCTGAAAAAATTGAAAAATTAGCTCAAGTTTTGCATGTAAGTCCCGTCTATCTCATGGGCTGGGACGAAAAAGAAATCTCCCGCGGTTCGGACGACCTCACCGGCGGTTTTATGAAAAGTCCAGAAGAAAAGGATATTTTTGCCTCTAACTTGAGAAAATATATGGAGTTGCGAGGTAAGAGCAGAAATGATATCAGCGAAGCTCTTGGTATTAGTTATTTCACTGTAACCGCATGGGTAAATGGCACAAAATATCCACGAATGGATAAAGTGGAACTGTTAGCAAATTATTTTGGTATAAAAAAATCCGATCTTATAGAAAAAGAAAGGCCCACCACCGAAGCGGTAGCGGGCGAAGATATAATTAAGGCATTTAATTCTTTGTCTCTCGAAAAGCAGAAGCAGTTTCGTGACTTTCTTCGCTATCTTTTAACTTCTCCAGAAAATTAACTGCCTCGCCCAGCTTACTTGGCGAAAGCAATGACAAGAGCTGGACAACTTCCTCTAAATAGGGGGATTGTTCATTATTGCTTTTTTTAGGGACTTTCTCCGCCACCTTTTCCGGCTCCTCGCTATTGCGAATGAGCTCAATCAATTCTAATTCGTTTTTAGTCATTTTTTTGTCCTCCTTCAAAATGTTGAAAATGTAAATTTGGCATTAGCCATTGTCATTTTATATCACATTTTGTCGAAAAGTGGAACGAAATATAATACGGGAAATGTCGAAAAATGTTTTATATAATCTAAAATTTGTTGAAAATCTGTAAATTTAGTAGTTAGCTAAAGGAGAAATCCTATGACGGAATTAAAAATAGGCGCGGCATATATCCGTGTCTCTGACGAGCGCCAGGACGAGTATTCGCCCGACTCTCAATTAAAGAAGATACGGGAAAATGCGACTAAAGACGGATATTATATCCCCGACGAATACGTGTTCTACGATGACGGTATATCTGGAAAGAGCGTCAAGAAACGCGACGACTTCAACCGAATGATTGCGATAGCCAAAGAAAAAACGCGTCCATTCGACAGGATATATGTATGGAAATTCTCAAGATTTGCGAGAAATCAAGAGGAGAGTCTTGTCTATAAGAATTTGCTCTTAAAAAAGGGAGTTTCAGTAATTTCCGTATCGCAATCTATACCTGAAGGACCGTTCGGCTCGCTCATCGAGCGCATCATCGAGTGGATGGACGAGTTCTATCTGATAAACCTTGGTGAAGAAGTAACACGAGGAATGACCGAGAAAGCAACCAGAGGAGAGCCGACCTGCGCTCCGCCTTTCGGATACATAATGAAAGACGGAAATTATTATCCAGATGAGGAAAGCGGCGCTGCTGATATTGTGCGCGAAATCTTCGCATCATACGCCGGAGGCAAAAAAGTACGTGAAATAGCCGTTGACCTCGGCAAGCGCGGCATTCGTTCGAAGTTCGGCAACGTACCCGACAATCGCTGGATAGAGTATATGCTACGGAATCCTTGCTACGTCGGGAAGATACGCTGGTCACTTGACGGTGTAAGAGCCGTAAGCAAGCGCGACTACGATAACGCTAACATACTGACCGTCGAGGGAAAGCACGAGGCAATTATATCTATGGAAATATGGGACGAGGTTCAAGCGCGGCTCGACTATCAGAAAAAGGCATACCCGAAGTACGCCCGCAGAGAACAAAATATAGAATATATGCTTAAAGGACTGTTGCGATGCAGCACCTGCGGCGGCACCATAGGAATGGCGAGTGCCAAGAGTGGAAAAAACAAAAGCCCCACCCTGCAATGCTTCAATTATTCAAGAGGATCGTGCCACGTTTCTCACTCGATAACGTTGCCAAGAATAGAAGCTGCTCTCTTGAACTCATTGAAAGCGCACGTGCAGAACGGAGATTTTACTATATTGCCGAAAAAAACGTCGACAAAAACGGCTCAAGCTCCGGTCGATTATGCCAAGCTCATCGCAGCCGAAGAACGACGCCTTGCTCGTGCAAAAGAAGCATACTTGTCGGAGGTCGACACGCTCGAGCAGTACGGGAAGAACAAGAACGAAATACTCAATAGAATTAATGCTCTCCGCGAACAGATGTCGGAGAACGTCGCAGTAGCAAACATAGATAGAGTTGCATTTTCGCAGAAAATTGCCGGTGTTATCGCTCTGATCGAACGAGAAGACATATCACCTATGGCAAAGAACGAAGCTCTCCACTCGGTAATAGAAAGCATTGTCTACGACAAGCCAACCGAGCGATTGAGAGTTGTTTTTCACGAGTTGCAATAATATCTATATGCAGTTAGGACCGCCCAGTTGCGAAATAATGATTTGAGCATATTTTGCATTTGGTTTTTTGATATTTACGGGATATTGAAGCTTCTTTTCATAAATCCACATATTCAGTCCTCCATTTGCCACGGCCACTTTTGAGTAGACCATTGCCACTCGCTTTCGCTATCGTTTCCGCTCGGCGTAAGCGGGCCGTATTCTTTTTCGTATTGCTTTACCTTTTCCTTTTGTTCCTTAGTAATTTTATTGAAATATCTTAAAGCTGCATTATCATCGGTATGACAGTCAAGGTATAAGTTCGTTTCCAGAGCTGCAAACGAAAGCTTTGCAATTTCTTCTTCTAAACGTTTTTTTGTATTATTCATTTCATCTACCGCCTTTCTCATCTGCTAACCAGGGAAAATACAGGTCGGCAAACAAAGTTCCCTTTTCTAACGCCTCGCTCGGTTCGTAAACGTTCTCCCATTTCTGAAGCGGAGCATACACCATCGCAAGAGGTCTTTTCGGAGTAATATCTTCAAACATCTCGGTCGATATCGAGGGGACTGCGCTTTTTGGGCACTTCCTTTTCCCTTCTTCCTCATATCTATCGAGAGGTGTCATATAGTCATCAAATATATTCATGAAATCTTCCTTACTCTTTATTTTTGCAGATTATATCTGCAATACCATACTATGCAAAAAGAGTCGCTGTGTGAAAGCGCTCGGTTCTTTAAAAAGTGTTTGACATGTCGCGCTGTTTATGATAATATATTTAAGTAACAAGTAAAATTGCAATTGCTTTTTTAGTTTTTGAAAATATTCCTATTTCACAAAATCAGCATCTATTAAAAACGAGGCAAGGATTAATTTATATGGACTTTTTTGAACTTTTTTTGCTCGCGGTAGGTCTCGCAATGGACGCATTTTCTGTCGCAATCTGCAAGGGGCTCGCAATAAAAAAATCCAACCCTTTGCAAATGTCGATAGTTGGATTATGGTTCGGCGGTTTTCAGGCGCTTATGCCTCTTGTCGGATACTTTTTAGGCATCAACTTCCGCGAATATATAACGAAATACGACCATTGGATCGCCTTCATCCTGCTTGGAATTATCGGTATAAATATGATAAGAGAGGCGTTATCAAAGGACGAGGATAAAGCCGACTGCTCGCTTTCTCCCAAAAGTATGCTTCCGATGGCGATAGCCACGAGCATTGACGCCCTTGCGGTTGGCGTTACTCTCGCTTGTATTGAAGGAAACGTAAACATCTGGCTATCTATCGCTTTGATAGGATGCATCACCTTTGCGCTCTCCGCTTTAGGCGTTAAGATAGGAAACGTGTTTGGGCTTCTATTCAAATCGAAGGCGGAATTTTTCGGAGGCGCCGTGCTGATTTTTATAGGTCTGAAAATCCTTTTAGAGCATTTGGAAATTTTGAGATTTTAAGCATAAAGGACTGTTGCAAAAGATACGCAACAGTCCTTTTTTTATTTCAGTTTTTCTGATGTAAAGGAGAAAGGTAGAAGCTCGGATAGAGTATATTTACTAAAGCCGTCCTCCCTGTCTACTACCAAAACGACGAAATCAGAATCGCAAAATTCCGCCATTACCTGTCGGCATATACCGCAAGGATTAAAATCGTTTATTATCTCGCCGTTTCGCGAGCCAACCACACAAATCATTAAAAATTCGCTTTCGCCTTCGCTTATCGCCTTGAAAAACGCAGTTCTCTCGGCGCATACCGTCGCAGAATACGAAGCGTTTTCTATATTAACTCCTGTATAAAGTTTTCCCGACTTTGTGAGCAATGCGGCGCCTACCTTACAATTAGAATATGGCGAATACGCATTTCTCATGGCTGAAATTGCTTCTTTGCACAACTCTTTTTCGGTCATACCTCTTCCCTCTCTTTAATATCCTTTCGCTTTGTTTTCTTCGCCCTTGACAATTTTGACTATTCTGCTCGTGCCCAAGCGGGAAGCGCCGAGCCGTATAAAATCACGGGCATCCTCGATAGATGAAATTCCGCCTGCGGCTTTAATCTTCAAATCTCCCTTTATATGCTTTGAAAACAGCGCGATATCCTCTCTCGTTGCGCCCCCTGTGGAAAATCCGGTAGAGGTTTTTATATAATCCGCGCCTGAATTTGAAACTATTTCGCACATCTTGATTTTTTCCGCCTCGCTTAAAAGGCAGGTTTCGATGATTACCTTCAAAATCCTGCCTTTGCAAGATTTTTTCACTTCTTTTATTTCATTTAACAGTTCGTCGTATCGCTTATCCTTCAAAAATCCGATATTGATGACCATATCTATTTCATCCGCGCCGTTATCTACCGCACTTGATGCCTCGAAGCATTTCGCCTCGGTGGTGGAATAACCGCACGGGAAGCCGATTACGGTACAGATTTTGAGCTTTTCTTGCACGTATTCCTTCGCCCTTTTTACATAGGAAGCAGGAATACAGACCGAGGCGACAGAATAATAAATTCCGTCGTCGCAAATTCCTTTTATTTCCTCCCACGTAGCAGTAGGCGAAAGAAGCGTATGGTCCACCCTTGAAAGTATTTCTTTAATTTCCATATTAAACCTCGTTAGATTATAAATTCGTATGCAACACGGGCGTTGTTCGTTTCATCGTGCTTTATATAGATAATTCCTCGATAGGAAAAGCCCTCGCCTTCAAGCAGTCGGCGCATTGGGATATTATCCTTATGAGTGTCCATTTTAATTGATTTGCAACCGTTTTCTCTTGCGTATTCCTTAGCGCATTCGAGCATTTTTTTGGCTAAGCTCCTGCGGTAGTGCTCTTTTTTTACCGCCACTCTGTGGACAACGAGATCCGAGCTTGACGAAGGAATCTGCCACGCTCCGTCCTCTATATAGGAATAATTTTCATCCTCGTCTAAAATCATAGCCGAGATTGCTAAAAGTTCTGCCTCCTCGTAAATGCCGAAAAGATAGCCGTTTTTTATGTCTTGCCTCATTGAAGCTTCGTTTGGATATCCGTTTTGCCATTGCTTCGAGGTGTTTTTTAACAACGCCTTGGCGTCATTGATTATATCCATAACTCTCGCTATTTCATTTTCTTTGACTCGTTTGAAAGTAAATTTACAGTCCATTTTTCATCTCCATGCTTTTATGCTTATATAATAACATAAATGCGCCAGATATTCAATCCCAATTCATATAAATTTAAGACAGCCGCCTTTTTAAAGTAATATGCACCTCCAAGAGCATCTAACCTTTGGGGCGCATATCAAGTTTTTGGCGGCTGTTATTTTTAATCTATTTTTACTTCTTCTCCGTTAGACCTATACATTGCCAAGACAAGCTTTACTGCCTTGCACGCCTCGTCGTAACCTACAGAGAACTTTTCTCCCGTTTTGACGCAATTGTAAAAGTTTTCTATCAATCGCTGATGTCCCGTTCCCCAGACGGCTTTACCGACGGGGGTAAGCTCATCGCTGAGTGAAATAACGTTTCCGTTCAAGGTAATATCATTCTCGCACAATTGCAACCTATCTTTGCCCGCAAAGAAATTGAAAACCACGGGGAAGGTTCCGCTTGCAGAATTCGTCGCATTTATAATGAATTTGTTTCCGTTCTTTAGCTTAAAAAGTCCGAATGCGGTATCCTCGACCTCTATTTCGTTTTTCAGAGAGTTGTTTGCAACGTTCGCTATAACGCTTTCTGGCATTCCGCAAACGTCGAGAAGGAAGTCGACCGAATGTATCGCCTGATTTATCATAACGCCGCCGCCCTCCTGCGCCCACGTGCCTCTCCACTCCGCCAAGGCGTAGTATGTAGCATCTCTCCGCCAGATTATGCTTGCATATGCCGCATCAACCACTTTGTCCCGCAGGAATTCTTTTACGTATATATTGGATTTGTTGAAGCGGTTTTGGAAGCATACGCCGAGCTGCGCCTGACTTGATTTCACCGCTTTTTCAACGTCGGCAAGCTGTTCTAAGGTTATCGCTATCGGCTTTTCGCAAATAACGTTTATATTTTTACTTAACGCTTCGCAGGTCATTTCTGCGTGCAGATAGTGCGGCGTGCAGATATGTACGACGTCAAGATCTGCCTCATTGAGCATTTGTTTATAGTCGCTATAAATTTTTGCATTTATGCCGAATTTTTCATTTTTTTCCTTGCATTTTTCAAGGTCGACGTCGCAGAAAGCAACGATTTCCTGCTCTAAATTCAGCAATGCAGCGATATGTGAGGCGCTTATTCCACCCAAACCTATAATACCGGCTCTCATAATAATTACTCCTTTTAAGATATACAAAATTACTCAAATTAAATTGTATTTATTTTCACTCTTTCGAAGAGAGAAAACAGTTATTTTATCGGCTCAAAGTCGGACGCTCCGTGCTTGCACCAAGGGCAAACGAAATCGTCAGGCAGAGTGTCGCCCTCATAAACGTATCCGCAAATCTTGCAGACGTAGCCCTTTTTCTTTGCTTCCGACTTCGGTTTAACGTTATTCTGATAATAGGTATACGTCATAGTTTCAGCGTCTGATATCACTCTCGACTCTGTAATACTGCAGATAAACATTCCGTGCGTACCAAGGTCTAAATACTGCTCTACCTTGAGCGACATAAAGGAATTTATATATTTCGACAAATATACCAATCCGTTATCCGAGCGCAAGGGCATTTCATTCTCAAATTTATTTTCACTCCTTCCGCTCTTAAAGCCAAAGAGCTTAAAAAGCTCAAAGGGCGCGTCCTTTGAAAGACAGTTGATGTTCATTATCCCTGTCTGCTTGATAATATGGTGCGAATAACTATCTTTATTTATCGTTACCGCAATTCTATTGGGCGTATTCGTGACCTGAGAAACGGTATTAACTATCAAGCCGTTATCCTTTTTTCCGTCGTTTGAGGTTACGACGTAAAGACCGTATCCAATATTAAAGAGCGCAGTAGTATCGTTTTTATTTACCGTCTCGCTCTGCTCTGCAAGATACTCACGGCAGAGCTCGTCTGAAAGCGCTTCGAGCTTTTTGGCGCTCTCCTCGCTTACTGCGGACTTTATCGTAACGTCATTCTCGGCGTAGCTCAAATTCTTACTGCCCTCGAGCTTTTTTTTCATTATCTTGTTCGCCATAGGCGCCCAAGAGCCGTTTTCAATAAAGGCGACCGTTCTGTTCTGATAATTTCTTTCGGTCAAATGATCTATAAATTGCTTCATAAACGGAAATATATCCGCATTATAGGTGGTCGTAGCTAAAACGAGCTTATTATAGCGGAAGGCATCCTCTACTGCTTCTGCCATATCTTCACGCGCAAGGTCGCAAACGACGACCTTTGGCGCTCCCTTCGCCTTAAGCTTTTCGGCAAGCATATCCACGGCTTTTTTAGTGTTTCCGTAGATAGAGGTATACGCAATCATAATTCCCTCAGACTCGGGCTTATAAGAGGACCAGGTATTATAAAGGTCTATATAGTATCCTAAATTTTCCTTGAGAACAGGTCCGTGCAGAGGGCATATCATCTTGATATCAAGGGCAGACGCCTTTTTGAGAAGCGACTGTACCTGCGCTCCGTATTTGCCTACAATACCGAAGTAGTAACGGCGCGCCTCGCACGCCCATTCCTCGTCTGCGTCCAGAGCGCCGAATTTTCCAAATCCGTCTGCGGAAAACAGAATCCCCGTCGTGCTTTCATAGGTCACGAGAACCTCGGGCCAGTGGACCATGGGAGCAGTAACGAAGGTAAGATTATGGCTACCGAGAGAAAGAACGCTCCCCTCCTCAACAACGATTCTCCTATCTTCAAAATCAGTTTTGAAGAAGTTTTTCATCATATCGAACGCCTTAGCGCTCGAAACGATTCGTGCATCCTTATACAAGCTCATAAAGGTAGCAATATTAGCCGAGTGATCCGACTCCATATGCTGAACTATCAAATAGTCGGGCTTTCTATCGCCCAAAGCATTTTGAAGATTATCGAGCCATTCGTGAGTAAAATTTTTATCTACTGTATCAATTACCGCAATTTTTTCGTCGAGAATTACATACGAGTTATATGCCATTCCGTTAGGGACGATATATTGTCCTTCAAAAAGGTCAATTTCTTTATCATTTACTCCAATGTACTTTATATTGTTAGTAACTTCCATTTTTTTCGCTCCTTTTGTCATCTTATATATTACAGCATCGAGATATAAAAGTCAAGGAATTTTGACCTCTATTATGAATTTATTTTAAATGCCTCAAGAGAAAATTTTTTCCGCATATCTTACCGCTTCCATAGCGTCAGCTGCATACATATCCGCGCCTATCCTGTCCGCGTAATCCTTCGTCAGTACTGCGCCTCCGACGACGATTTTGCAGTCGGGCGCTTCCTTATGAAGAAGGTCTATCGTTTCCTGCATTGAGGGGACTGTCGTGGTCATAAGCGCGCTAAGTCCTACGAGGACAGCGCCTGTGCGCTTCACTTCCTCTGCTATTTTTTGCGGCGCTACGTCTTTTCCCAAATCAAGCACGTTAAAGCCGTAATTTTCAAGCAAAAGCTTCACGATATTTTTACCGATATCGTGTATATCGCCCTTAACCGTAGCAATAACTATGCTTCCCTTTTTTATGCTTTTCGCGCCCGTCGCCTTTGCCTTGATTTGCTCAAAAGCCAATTTTGACGCTTCGGCGCTCATAAGAAGCTGAGGCAAAAAGATTTTTTTGTCCTCATATCCCTTTCCCACTATATCCAAAGCAGGTATGATTTCATTCTGAACTATCTGCATACC
This sequence comes from Eubacteriales bacterium, assembly GCA_045587025.1. GTDB lineage: Bacteria > Bacillota > Clostridia > Oscillospirales > CAG-272 > UBA1740. The sequence continues at coordinate 24,740 of JAZNBK010000044.1, read as the reverse complement.
GTCGGTGGTTTTTAAAAGCTCCGCCGTCTGCTTTGCGGCGATATCCGAAAGACCTTTTATTATAGCATCTTTAAGCGAAATTGATGTTATATCAGCGCTCTTTGCTTCTTCTTTTTTATTGTTCCCAAAATATTGAATATAATCAGCGCAATTTTCATCTCTGCCCGAAAGAGCCCGATATGAATAATATACGTTCATCATCTCATTGGAATAGGGATTCATGATAGCGCAGGACAAGCCGTTTTGTAATGCCATGGCAAAGAAGGTGCTGTTCGCAATTTTTCTCTCGGGCAAGCCGAAGGAAACGTTTGAAATACCGAGAGAGGTATGGCAGGAAAGCTCGTCTCTGACGGCTTTCAGGGATTTTAAGGTAATTTCTCCTGCATTCTGCTTTGCGCTCACCGTCATACAAAGAGTGTCAAAGACGATATCCTTTGGCTTTATTCCGTATTCCTTCGCCTTATTTAATATTTTTCTCGCAATTTCCAATCGACCTTCTGCCGTATCGGGTATGCCGTTTTCATCTAACGTAAGCGCAACCAAGACGCCGCCGTACTTCTTAACTAACGGAAAAATCTGCTCCATGCTTTCCTTTTTGCCGTTTACGGAGTTTATCATTGCCTTTCCGTTATATAATCGAAGCGCCGCCTCCATTGCATTGACGTCAACGGTGTCTATCTGCAAGGGGAGATCAATCACGCTCTGCAATTCAAATACCGTTTCTCTGAGCATTTTAACCTCGTCGATTTCGGGCAGACCGACGTTGACGTCAAGTATATGCGCTCCCTTTTCCTGCTGTGAAATTCCTTCACTCAAGATATAGGACATATCGTTTTCACATAGCGCCTGCTTAAATCGCTTTTTGCCCGTAGGGTTTATTCTCTCACCGATAAGCACTATGTCTTTATCAAAATCAACGGCGTGAGTATAGGAAGAAACGCAGGTGATATTCTTCTCGATGACTTCCTTCGCTTTAACGCCGACAAGCTTTTTACAAGTAGCTTCTATATACGCAGGCGTCGTGCCGCAACAACCGCCGACAAGCCGAGCTCCCATTCTGACAAGCTCCAATACGTCGCAGGAGAACTCGTCCTCTCCGACGTTATATATTGTTTTTCCGTCTTTATTTTCAGGCAGACCTGCATTTGCCTTCACTATAATAGGCAAAGAGGAGACGCTCAAATATTCATTAACAATAGGCATAAGATGCTTCGGACCTAGAGAGCAATTAACTCCTATCGCATCTGCGCCCATCCCCTCAAGGAGGGCAACTACCGCGCAAACGTCTGCGCCCGTCATAAGCTTTCCGTCAGAGCCGTAGGCGTTAGAAACGAATACGGGCAGGTCGCAATTCTCCTTTACGGCCAGCAGCGCCGCCTTCGTCTCGTATATATCGTTCATAGTTTCGATAAAGACCAGATCTGCTCCGTATTTTGCGCCGAGCTTTACCGTAGCGGCAAAAATTTCTACTGCTTCTTCAAAAGCGAGGTCTCCGTACGGCTTCAAGAGTTTACCAGTCGGTCCTAAATCGAGTGCTACGTATTTTTCTTTTTTTGATGCGCTCTGCTCTGAACCAATACGCGCGTTTAAAATAGCTGAGCTGATTATATTCTCAAGCTCTGGCTCGGAAAATTTGAGAAGATTTGCGCCAAAGGTATTGGCGCAAACTATATTACTTCCCGCATCAAAATAATTCTTATGTATTTTTTGAATTATATCCGGATGCGATATATTCCATTTTTCAGGTAGCTCGCCTGCCTTAAGCCCTGCCGTCTGCAACAAAGTGCCCATTCCACCGTCAAGTATAACAAGCTCGTCTTTTAATAATCGTAATACAGACATTTTCTCTCCTATACAATATTAAACAAATTTTATTGCTCTTTTATTCCAACGAAAGCGGTAACCGATTTAGTAGGTGTCATTAAACAGGATTCTGTGAGCGTCAGACCGATTTTTCTGCCACTGTCAAGCAAGCGCAGGATATCCCTCTGCGCTTCAATAGGGCAATCTCCGTAGCCGGCGCTGAAGCGTGAGCGCAAGGTGCTATTATTTATCTTCGCTCGCTCTTGCATAAAATCGCAGAAAGCGTCGCACAACGACTCTATACGCTCTGCTCCAATACTCTGCAAAATAAGCGCCTTCGAGGGCGTAAGCAGACCGTGCTTTGAAATTAAGCGATCAATTTCGATACCTATCGTAGCAGAAAAAAGCACCGCTCTCTTGCATCCGAAAAGATTTTTAGAAAGATCCTTTGAGGTAATTACGAGCCCTCCGAAGTCGAGTGTATCTCCTTGTCTGTCAATAAAAAGCTCTGTGTAGCACACCGAATATCTGAGCTTACCATTAAGCTCCGATATACATTCATTTATATTCTGCATTACATTATCGTCTGCTTTTTTACAATTCAGATACCGTAAAATTTCCTTGTAGTTATACGGTGGCTCGCTGAATTCTTTAATTATAACACTCACAATTTTTTACCCAATATTGACGAAAGGTTGTTTTGAATACTTTCAGCCACATAAGGATTATTCATAGAATAAACGTGAACGTTTTTGATTCCGTTCGCATAGAGGTCTATTATCTGATCGGTGGCGTAAGCTATTCCTGCTTGCTTCATCGCCTCCGGATCAGAGCCGAATTTATCGACGATGCTGACAAAACGGCGGGGAACGAACGAGCCGGAAAGCTTTATTGCCCTTTCAAGCTGATTTGCATTGGTAATAGGCATAATTCCAGGAATAACAGGAACAGTAATTCCGCTTTCTCTTATTTTATAAAGAAAATTGTAAAGCAGATTATTATCAAAAAACATCTGCGTGGTTAAAAAGTCGCAGCCGGCCTCTACCTTCTCGCGAAGATACTTGATATCCTCTTTCTGCGTACTGCTCTCGGGATGCACCTCGGGATAACACGCACCCCCTATACAAAAGTCGGCTTTGCTCTCTTTCAGCTCGCGAACCAATTCGATAGCGTGGCGGTAATGCCACTTATCCTTCTCTTCCGCGCTCATGCTTTCGGGAATGTCGCCTCTGAGCGCCATAACGTTTTCTATGCCCTCTTTTTCTAACGTTTCTATCATACTATGAACCTTTTCTCTCGTCGAAGAAACACAGGTGAGATGGGCAAGAGTGGAGACGCCATACATATTTTTTATGTTTTTCGCAATATCAAGAGTATATTGACTTGTCCCGCCGCCTGCGCCGTATGTAACACTCATAAAGGCGGGCTTCAATTTCGCTATTTCCTCGATAGCGCCCTTAACGCTATCGAATTTCGCATTTGTTTTTGGTGGAAAAACTTCAAATGAAATAGAAAGCTCTTCCGACGAAAAAAGTTTTGAAAGCTTCATTTTTCTACTTCCCACAACATATTTTCATTATTTGTAATAGTAATATTCGCTGTTCTCTTTTGAGGTATTGGAATTTTCGACCACAATAACCTTGGCGTCTTCCTTTAATATTACAGTATGCCAAACGCCTCTTTTAACGTTATAAATTTTATTCTTCTCCATCTGCACTCTGTGCATCTCCATACCTATGATAAGGGTTGCTTCTCCCTCAAAAAGAATCAGAACCTCGTCTGTTTTCATATGGCGTTCGATATAATTGCTGTATCTCTCGTCATTTTGTCTTGAATAAGCCATAGTAGCGACAACCCAATTTTCAAATTGAGCCGTGCGCTTATAGCCCTCTTTACTGAAATCCAACGTTTCGAGACCGTCTATAACGATTTTTTCGTCATCGTCCTCGTTTTTGCCCTTTTCGGCGACCACCTCTATCTCTACCAACGCACCTTTCGGAAGGTCCTTTACGGCAACGCAGGAACGCGCGGGCTTATTTGTGAAATACTCGGAATAGACCTGATTAAAGCTCGCAAAATCCGCAATATCACTAAGATAGCATACACATTTTATAACCATATCCAAAGAGCTTCCCGCCGCAGCAAGAATTGCCTTTAAATTACGGCAAACCATATGCGTTTGTTCTTTAATAGTATTTCCGACAAGCTCATTCGTCTCGGGATTTATCGCTATCTGACCTGACGTAAAGACAAAGTCACCGATTACCGTCGCCTGTGAATACGGTCCTATCGCCTTTGGCGCATTTTCCGTATTAATTTTTTTGTGCATAATTACACCCTCCTCGTTAAAATCCAAAAAGGCACTTAAATTAAAGATATTTTATATCGCTTTTCTTTATTTTTTGGGAATAAGCTTATCTTTTCCACCCATATATGAGCGCAATGCTACGGGGATATTAACGGAGCCGTCTGCATTGAGGTTGTTCTCAAGGAAAGCGATAAGCATTCTCGGAGGAGCAACAACCGTATTATTCAATGTATGAGCAAAATACTTACCGTCTTTTCCGTTTACACGAATTTTCAGACGTCTCGCCTGCGCGTCTCCCAAATTGGAGCAGCTACCAACCTCGAAATATTTGTTCTGTCTCGGCGACCACGCTTCTACGTCGATAGATTTCACCTTCAAATCTGCCAAATCGCCCGAGCAGCACTCAAGAGTTCTCACGGGAATGTCGAGAGTGCGGAAAAGGTCAACCGTGTTCTGCCAGAGCTTTTCAAACCACGCCTTGCTATCCTCCGGCTTACAAACGACTATCATTTCCTGTTTCTCGAATTGGTGAATTCTATAAACTCCGCGCTCCTCCAAGCCGTGAGCGCCCTTTTCCTTACGGAAGCAGGGAGAATAGCTCGTAAGCGTGTGCGGCAATTCTTCCTCAGGAATTATTCTATCTATAAATTTACCTATCATCGAGTGCTCACTCGTTCCAATCAAATAGAGATCCTCGCCCTCTATCTTATACATCATTGCGTCCATTTCCGCAAAGCTCATAACGCCCGTAACTACGTCGCTTCTGATCATAAAAGGCGGTACGCAATAGGTAAAGCCCCTGTCTATCATAAAATCTCTTGCGTAAGAGATTACGGCGGAGTGAAGGCGCGCGATGTCGCCCATTAAGTAATAGAAGCCGTTTCCTGCCACACGTCTTGCGCTATCAAGGTCAATTCCGCAGAATCTTTCCATAATATCGGTGTGATAAGGTACTTCAAAATCGGGCACTATCGGCTCTCCGAACTTTTCCACCTCAACGTTTTCACTGTCATCCTTACCTATCGGTACGGACGGATCAATGATGTTAGGGATAGTCATCATTATCTTCTTGATTTTCTCATCAAGCTCAGCTTCCTTCTGCTCGCACTGCGCAAGCAGCTCCGACTGCTCGGTAACCTTCTTCTTCATTTCCTCGGCTTCTTCTCTCTTGCCCTGCGCCATAAGTCCGCCAATCATCTTGGAATACTTATTTCTGTTAGCGCGAAGCTCGTCCGCCTTTTGCTTTGTTTTTCTGTTCTCCTCGTCGAGAACGATTACCTCGTCAACGAGAGGAAGCTTATTATCCTGAAATTTCTTTTTAATATTTTCCTTTACGAGCTCAGGATTTTCTCGAACAAATCTCAAATCTAACATTTTTGTCCTCCATTTACAGATAAATTATAGATAAAAAAATAAGAGTCTCCGCCACATAAAAATGGGACGAAAAACTCCGTGTTGCCACCCAAATTGTCGGAAATTTCCGACCACTCAAACGTGCTGTAAAGGGCACACCCTTCGGCTCTCGCCGACGACTACGAAAGTGGATACAAGAAACACGACTCTGCCTTACACCGACCGACAGCTCTCTTCGCTCGAAATTTCATTGATAGCTTTCATCAACATCAATATTAATTATAGTACATTTTATTATAAAAATCAATACTTTTTTGAAATTATTTGTTTTTTATAATAAAGTGATAATAATATAAAAAAAGATTGATAAACAGGAGAAAATGTGCTATAATTCTTTCTGTTAAAATTAAGTTTGATTAGGCGGTGTATTTATGATAGACATTCCAACCCTTTTTAACAGCGTTTTGCTTTTGCTTTTAATGATAATTCCGGGCGTGTTGATGTCAAAATTCGGATTATCTAACGAATTGTTTGGAAAAGGGATAGCAAATCTTATTCTTTATATAACACAACCGGCTCTTATCGTATACGCTTATATACGAGACTTCGACCGAGAAATCCTTTTCCGCGCTATCGCAGTCTTACTGTTTTCTATCGTCGTGCATATAATTTTCGCTTTAATTAGCTTTTCTTTATACAAAGCATACCCCCGTGACCTTCGCCAGATTTTCAGATTTGCGACGATTTTCACCAATGCGGGTTATATGGGAATACCTCTTATAAAGAGCATTTTGGGTGATGAGGCGACTATATACGCTTCAATTTACGTAATCATTTTCAACGTTTTTTTCTGGACAATCGGATGTTACATCTTTACCGAGGACAAAAAATATATTTCGATAAAAAAAGCACTCTTAAATCCTGCCACGATTTCTACGATTATTGGCCTTTTATTCTTCTTCCTGCCTATAAATCAATACGTGCCGAATGTGGTAAATAATTTGCTTGTTGCGTTAAAGGATATGGTCGCTCCGCTATCTATGCTTTTGATAGGATTACAGCTCTCAAAAATAGATATAAAAGGCGTTTTCAAGGATCTTAAGATGTATAAATTTTTAGCGCTCAGAATGTTGATTATCCCGACTCTTGTTTGGGGAATTCTGAAGCTAGCTTCTATCTGCGGATACAACGATCCCACGGTGATGACGGTAACACTTCTCTGTTCCGCCACCCCTGTGGCAACCGCTACCTCAATGTTTGCAGAGCTTTACGACGGCAATTCTCCGTATGCAAGCAAAATCGTCTCGATCTCCACAATTTTGTCAATTCTAACTATGCCTATAATTGCCCTGCTTTTATACGTCTGATTTATCTGTTATAATTTCTGCACAGGTTTTTTATTTCCCCCGCAAGCTTTGGCGTTATTTTCTTCTCGGAAACGCGCCAGCGCCAATTTCCCTCGGCTACCGACGGAACGTTTATTCTCGCCCTGTCGTCAAGCCCCAGATAATCCTGAATTGAAAAGATAGAAATATCGGCAACGCTTGAAAGCCCTGCCCGTATAATTTCCTTTGAAATTACGGCGGGGCTTTTGTTTTTTATATTCAGATATTCACAGGCGAAATTTAATTCATTTTCGTTACAGCCCGAAAAATATCCAACGAGCGTTTGGTTATCGTGAGTTCCGCCGTATACTACCGAATTTTGCTCAAAATTATGCGGCAGATTACCGTTCGTTTCATCTCCTGAAAACGCAAATTCCAATATCTTCATCCCGGGGTAACCCGACTTCTCTAAAAGCAACGTGACTTCCTCGGTGACGTTTCCGAGATTTTCCGCGATTATTTTGATGTTATCAATATCAGCGAATGAGGATATTAGCTTTTCTCCCGGAGATTTGTGCCACCTGCCGTTTTTGGCTGTTTTCGCTCGATACGGAATAGAATAATAATTTACTATTCCGATAAAGTGGTCAATTCTTATCGCATCGTATAAATACGAGCACGTTTCCAATCTTTTTTTCCACCAATAAAAATCCTTTTCCTCAAGGGCTTTCCAATTGTATATAGGATTTCCCCACAGCTGACCGTCGTCTGAGAATTTATCGGGTGGCACTCCCGCGACCTCTACGGGACAGCCGTCAGAATGTAATAGAAAAAACTCCCTGTTCGCCCAAACGTCACTGCTGTCGAGCGAGACGTAGATAGGAATATCGCCTATTATAGAGATATCTCTCTCGTTTGCATATCTTTTTAAAGAATTCCATTGAGAAAAAAACAAAAATTGAATATATTTCCAAAATTCTATTTCGAATTTGTTTTCCTGCGAAAATTCAAAAATTGCATTTTCATCGTGGTTTCTTAATCCCTCGTGCTCCCAATCGCACCATATCCGGTTTTTGTTTTTTTCCTTTACCGTCATAAACACCGAAAATTCGTCTAGCCAAAAAGAATTGCTCTCGCAAAATCTTCTATATTCGCTTTCCGACTTTTTTGGGATGCCGAAAAAGTTCTGCCGCATTATATTTATGCGGTTTTCGTATAATTTTTTGTAATCAATATATTCAGAAAAGGTCTTTTCCTGCTTGCTATATTCTTCTGCCGATAATATTTCCTCCAAGTTTACAAAATAAGGATTACCTGCAAAAGCGCAGCTGCTTTGATAAGGGCTATCGCCGTATCCCGTAGGATTTAAGGGCAGTATTTGCCAATATTTTTGCCCTGCTTCGTGTAAAAAATCCACAAATTTATACGCCTGATTATCAAAACAACCAATTCCTCCGTCTGACGGTAAGGAAAAAATAGGAAGCAGAACTCCCGCTCCACGTTCAAAGCGTTCTTGTTTTTTCATAAGTGTTCCCTATTTAACCCTTTACTGCGCCCGACACTACGCCTTTTATAATATATTTTTGCGAAAATGAATAGAAAACTATAATCGGAATTATTGCTAAAATAAGCATTGCCATTAACGCGCCCATATCTCGCGAGCCGTATCCGCCCTGCAAATATTGCACGGCGACGGGTATGGTCCTATACTTTGAGCCGATCACTAAATACGGCAAAAGATAGTCATTCCATATCCACATGACGTTCAAGACGGCGACGCTTATAGCGGTAGGCCGTAAAATAGGAAAAACGACCTTAAAAAACATCGTGATGGGATTACAACCGTCTATCTCCGCCGCTTCTTCTATTGCGATAGGCATACTTTTTACAAATCCGCTAAAGAGCAAGACCGATAATCCCGCGCCAAACCCGAGATATATCAGAATAATTCCGACGGGATTTTCAAGTCCCAAGCTGTTCGCCACCTTTGACATTGTGAACATTACCATTTGGAATGGGACTATAATACTGAAAACGTATAAATAATAAAGGATTTTCGTCACGCTTCTGTTAAAACGCGTGATATACCAAGCGCTCATTGACGAAAAAAGCAAAATTGCAAAGGTTGAGAACACTGTTATAAAAAGCGAATATGCAAAAGACATGAAGAAGTCAATTCGTTCTACGCCGTTCGTATAATTTTGCAGCCCTACGAACGTTTCAGCATTTGGCAATTTGAACGGTGCTGCCGATATATAAAACTGCCCTTTAAACGAGTTTATCGCCACGATAATTATAGGCAGAACGAACGCCACCGCCAACAGTATCAGAAATATTTCTATTATGATATAAGTTTTTCTTTTAGTATTCAATCAATATACCTCTTTATCTGACGTAATTTTCAATTGAATTCCCGCAATTATTGCAACCATTATAAAGAAAATAACCGCCTTCGCCTGTCCTATTCCCTCGCTGCCAACGCTTCCGTAAAACGTTTGAAATATATCGAGGGCAAGCATTGAGGTCTCTTTACCGGGCGCTCCGCCCGTCAACGCAAAATTTTGGTCAAACATTTTAAATGAATTCGTTAGAGTTAAAAAAGTACATATGGCAATTGATGGCTTTACAAGCGGTATCGTTATATGCTTCAAGGTCTGCCAATACCCCGCTCCGTCGATAGAAGCTACCTCCTGCATTTCAGACGGTATATTTTGTATTCCTGCAATATAAATTATCATCATATATCCTATAAGCTGCCAGTTGGTGAGCACAACTAATCCCCAAAAGCCATAGGTGGCGGAATAGGTAATATCCACACCTATTCCGCGCAATATTCCGTTTATAATCAACTGCCATATATATCCAAGAACTATTCCGCCGATGAGATTAGGCATAAAAAATACTGTACGAAAGAAATTAGTGCCTCTTATCCCACGTGTCAAAAGTAACGCAAGCGCAAACGCGCTGATGTTAATCGTTATTATCGACACGACGGTGAATTTCACGGTAAACCAAAGAGCATTTAAGAAATCTCTGTTTGCAGTAAACAATTCGATATAGTTCTTAATTCCAACCCATTTTGCGTTTGAAACGGTAGTAAATTCGGTAAACGATAGATAGACGCCCATAATAAACGGCACCAAAAAGGCGATAGAAAAGGCAACAAAGGTAGGGAGAATAAAAACGGGAAAATACTTTTTTAACGTCTTTTGCATTTTATGCGCCCGCTTCCTCTTTCCACCTTGTTACAAAGGTTTCCTTTACCTGCTCCCACGTCATATTCCCCTGAGCGTATTGCAAAAGCGCCGAGCCAAAATCACTTTTGAAATTCTGGCTTGGAAACAGCGTAAAATTCCACGGTATAGTCGTTATATCCTTTTTTTCAATCCATTCACTCACCTGAAGAGAAAGCGGATCCTTCGACCTTTCCGAAGCCTCAAAGGTGTCAAAAGGCGTAATAAAATTTAGCTTTTCGGTCACAAATTCTTTTCCCGTATCGCTTGAATAAAGCCAATAGAGAAAATCTGCGGCTCTCTTTTGCTCCTCAGGCGTCGCCTTTGAATTTATGCACAAAAAATTCTCAGTGCCTATACAAAGCCCCTGCGAAGAATCCTGCTCCATACCCGTATAAATAGGCATAAATTTAATATCTTCCTTTTTTACTACGTTTCCCGCGATATCGTTAATTTGACTCCACGCCCAGTTTCCGTTTTGAACCATTACGCACTTGCCGAGAGCAAATTCCGCCATTGAGTCTGCTACCTGCTTACTTCCGAGTAATTTTTTGTCGGTAGTAGAGTTATTTATATAAAGGTCGAAAATATTCTTGAAATTATCGCTGTAACTAAAGCTTATTTCCTTTGTAGCTTCAGGATCTGCCAAATTTTTATTTCCGTTTATCAGCTCGTAATATATCGGAACGTTTGCAAGATGCGTTTGCCAGCGCCAATCCTCGCCCGATTGCAGTGACGTAGAGGCAAAAACGCCGTCAATTCCAAGCTCGCTCTTCAATTTCGTCATGTCCTCTACTACCGTCTTTAAACTGTCAAAATCATTTATTTCTTCTATTGAGTTTACCGTCTTTTGTCTGTTCGCAAGTGAGAAATATTTGTTTACGAGGGCTTGATTATAAATTATTCCGTATCCCTCTACGACCGCAGGAATACCGTAAACGGCATTACCCTCGGAAATACACATACTCTTATCGGTTAAGTGCTTATAAAGTTCGGTATCGCTCAAATCGGCGCAATAATCGCGCCAGGAGGCGAAGCCCATTGGGCCGTTTATCGTAAATATCGTAGGAGCTTCTTTTTTTCCTATTTCTGATTTCAGCGTTTGCTCGTACGTACCCGACGCCGCCGTGACGACACGTAAATCTACGCCTGTTTCCTGCTTATACGCTTCTGCAATATCGTTATATACCGACGCGACCTCCGGCTTAAAGTTCAGATAATAAATTGAATCTTCGCTTTTTTTACCGCAGGAAAAAAGCGTGGGTAAAAGTAGAGATAGTGACAACAGAGCCAAAAGAATTTTATATTTTTTCATTTTGTATCCTTTCAAAATATATTTGTTGTGGCTTATTATCTCTAATTTACATATAAAAAATACATTGGAGCATATACAAAAATTGTATATGCTCCATACTTGAAATTGTTATTTTAACGAGCTTGCCGTAGAAGGAATTTTGCGTTTTCGGCAGCCCGTCGCTTTTTTCACTCTGGCTTCGTCGTTTGTGGCAATTTGCACTTTTTCGCCCTTCTTCAAGCTCAAGAGTGTGACTCCCACCGACGTTTTCGTCGACTTGACAGGAATGAGCGAGCTATCAATAACGATACCTTTATTTTTATTGTTTATAAGTAAAAGCTCAAACGGCTTGTCCTCATAGAAAACAGCTACGGCAGGAGATGCGGTAGAGAAAGCAGAGGTTAGCTTCTTTCTATTTCCCTTCGTTTCATACGCGCCCAAAGGAACTCTTACTCCCTTTCCGTTTTCAAAAATGATAACGATATGATGAGATGGATTATAATTATAAATCATTTTTGACATAAGAGGATATTCGCCATCCTCCATGTTGAGCTTAGCAGGTAAAAATTCTCCGAGCGATGACGCCTTCTGCTGTTCAAAGTCAGAAACTTTTGCCCTGTATACCTGCGCCTTGTTGGTGAAGAAAATCATATCTCCCTTATTATCGGTATCCTCGCTGTAAACGATATAATCTCCTTCCTTTAACTTCTGCTCGTCGTTTCCGCGAAGGGACTGCATAGTAATTTTCTTCATATATCCGTCGTGCGTAACAACGAGACGGACGTTATAATTTTCCTCGAAAAGCTCTTCCTCGTCTATCGTCTCAATCTCTTCTTCTCCTATGAGTTGAGTTTTTCTTTGCTTTCCGTATTTTTTCTTAACTTCAAAGAGCTGTCCTGCGATATACGCCCGAATTTTAAGCTCGTCCGCAAGTATCGCCTCAATATCGGCTATCTCCTTTTGGAGATTTTCAATTTCCTGCGCTCGCTTTAACAGATACTCATGGTTCAAATGCCTTAATTTAATTTCAGCAATATACTCCGCCTGTACCTCTGAAAGTGAAAAGCCCTTCATCAAATTCGGCACGACGTCCTCTTCTTTTTTCGTACCCCGAATTATTTCTATCGCTTTATCAATATCAAGCAATATAAGAGAAAGTCCCAAAAGCAAGTGGAGCTTTTCTCTCTTCCTTTCCAAATCGAACGTAAGCTCTCTCTTTACGCAGTTAGAGCGGAAAAGAATCCACTCTTTGAGGATATCTGCTACGCCGAGCAATCTCGGCGCTCCGTTTATCAGAACGTTGAAGTTGCAGTCGAAATTAGATTCAAGAGGAGTCATTTTATAGAGCTTCGCCATTACCTTTTCGGGATTTGAGCCCTTTCTTAAATCGAGTGTCAGCTTAAATCCGTTCAAGTCAATAGCGTCACGGAAATCTGAAATTTCCTTTACTCTTCCCGCCTTCATTAATTCTGACACCTTATTCATAATCGCTTCTATACAGGAAGAATAAGGAATTTGCAATATATCAATGGAATTATTCGCCTTATCGTAGGAATATCTGGCGCGAAGCTTTATGCTTCCGACACCCGTCTCAAAGACCCGCTTCATCTTTTCCTTTTCATAAACGAGAAGTCCGCCGCCGGGAAAATCGGGGGCTTTTATGATTTCCATAAGCTTTTCGGTACTTATATTGGGATTTTTGAGCAACGCAATTGTACCGTCGCAAATCTCTGAAAGGTTAAAGGAACAAATAGAGGAGGTCATACCTACCGCAATACCAAGGTTTGGCGAGACCAATACGTTCGGAAAGGTAGTAGGCAAAATGGATGGCTCTTCCATAGTATTATCATAGTTAGGAACGAGGTCTACCGCATTTTTATCAATACCCTTAAAAAGTTCAGCGCAAAAGGGATCGAGCTTTACCTCGGTATACCTCGACGCAGCGTACGCCATATCTCTGCTGTATTGCTTACCGAAGCTTCCCTTGGAATCTATAAAAGGGTGCAGTAACGCTTCGTTACCCCTCGTAAGTCGAACCATCGTTTCGTATATTGAAGCATCGCCGTGCGGATTCAGCTTCATCGTTTGACCTACGACGTTTGCGCTTTTCGTCCTCTGCCCTGTCAACAACCCCATTTTATACATAGTATAAAGCAGCTTTCTGTGCGACGGCTTAAAACCGTCTATTTCAGGTATTGCGCGAGAGATTATTACGCTCATTACGTACGGCATATAGTTTTTTTCCAGCGTCTCCGTTATCGGCTGAATGGTAATCTCTGCTTCAGGCAAAATTTCTTTAATTTCTTCTTTCTTCTTTCTTCCCATTTTTCTTTCCTACGTTACAAAGTTATAATTTTATATCCCGACGCCCTTATCATTCGATTATAGAGCGCCATACCTATCCCGTCTGTCGTGGGCAAAGCCGCGTATATTTCTTCGGCGCAAACGGCGTCTGCGTCTCTTAACGAGGTAAACAGTAATCTACCCTGTGTTTTCAAATCGTTTTCAGAGCCGATAGAAAATAGCATTTCTCCGGGAATTATTTTCTCAAATTCGGCTATTTCTTCGTCATAACAAAGCAGAGCGATTTTCTTATCACGCTTTGAAATATATTCATATCTCGCTTTAAAATCGCCCTCTAAAAGACAGAACTGCGTTTTTGGCGCATAGTGCTTATATTTCATACCAGGTGAAAGAACCGTTTCGCCCTCCCGCAAAGCATTCAATACCGAATAGGAAATCTTTACGTCAGCGCAAACTGACTTCAGGTCCTCTACCGTAATTGCCCCCGGGCGCAACAAGGTCAACGCACCGTCGTCCTCAATCTTGACTATCGTAGATTCAAGACCGACCTCACACTCTCCGCCGTCAATTATCATATCAACTCTGCCGTTCATATCCGACGAGGCATACCTGAAGCACGTGGGAGACGGACTTCCGGAAAGATTCGCCGAAGGGGCGGCAATGGGAACTCCTGCCGCGCGAATAAGCTCTCTTGCTATCTCGTGGATAGGACATCTGACAGCGACCGTATCAAGCCCTGCCGTCACGGTACGCGGAATTATATCCTTTACCTTTAATACGACGGTAATAGGGCCGGGCATAAACGCCTCGGCAATTTTATAATAAAGCTCGTTCGTATAGGTGTACTTCTCTGCTTGCGCCGGATTTTGAATATGTATTATAAGCGGATTATCGGACGGTCTGCCCTTCGCTCTGTAAATGCTCTCGGCCGCCCTTTCGTTCGTTGCGTCTGCGCCAAGACCGTACACGGTCTCGGTCGGAAAAACGACGAGTCCACCGTTTTTGATTATCTGCCCTGCTTTTTTTAGCGCGTTTTGTGCTTTTTCGTCTTCGATCGTATCTATTTTTACAATTTCAGTTTGCATGTCACACGCCTTCCTTCAGCCGTTCGGCAGTATCCGCTATAACGAGAGCGTCTATCATTTCACCTATATTTCCATTTAAAAAGCTATCAAGAGAATAAAGGGTAAATCCAATTCTATGATCCGTTACCCGTCCTTGCGGATAGTTATAAGTCCTTATTCTCTCGCTTCTGTCGCCTGTACCGACCTGACTTTTTCGTTCTGACGCGATTTTTTGAGTTTGCTCTGACTGCATCATATCATAGAGCTTGGTACGCAGGAGCTTCATTGCTTTATCGCGGTTTTTGTATTGGCTTCTTTCATCCTGACACTCTATAACTATACCGCTCGGCTTGTGTATCAGACGAATAGCAGATTCGGTTTTGTTTACGTGCTGTCCACCGGCTCCGCTGCTCTTTATCGTCTCTATCTTCAAATCAGCGGGATTTATTTCAACCTCGACCTCTTCTGCTTCAGGCAAAACCGCAACGGTTACGGTCGAGGTGTGTATTCTTCCCTGCGTTTCGGTTTCAGGAACTCTTTGAACTCTATGAACGCCGCTCTCAAACTTCAGGCGTGAATATGCCCCGTCGCCTATTACCTGAAAGGTAACCTCCTTAAATCCGCCAAGACCTGTTTCGTTTACGCTGATAAGCTCTACCTTATATCCCGCGGATTCGGCATACATATTATACATTCGGTAAAGAACGTACGCAAAAAGCGCCGCTTCTTCACCGCCCGCGCCGCCGCGTATTTCGACAATGACATTTTTCTCATCATTTTCATCTCTCGGAAGAAGCAAAACCTTCAGTTCCTCTAAAAGCGACTCGCTTTGTTCACGAATGCTTTTATATTCTTCTTCGGCAAACTCCCTTATGTCAGCGTCTGCGCTGCTATCCTTCATAAGCTTGCCTGCCTCTGACATTTCGTATTCTGCCTTCTTATATTCCCTGTATTTTTCGATTAAAGGAGTAAGATTTTTATACTCCTTCATCAACTTTTTATATTCGTCCTGGTTGTTTACGATATCTCCGTCAGACAAGCATTTCTCTATCTCGAGAAAGCGCTCCTCTGTCTTTGCCAACTTATTTAACATCTGACAACTCCGAAATTATTATTTGCAAAACGCAGAAAACGCTTCGTACGTCGTATATAAATCTGCCTTGGAAATAACCTCGTACGGCGAGTGCATAGAAATGACGGGAACGCCCAAATCTACCGTATCAATATTCAATTTTGAAATATACATAGCGACAGTTCCGCCGCCGCCGATATCAACCTTGCCAAGCTCGGCTGTTTGCCAGACGACGCCGTTTTCCGCAAACAATTTGCGAATAAAGCCCACGTATTCAGCAGAAGCGTCGTTCGTGCCCGACTTTCCTCTTGCGCCCGTAAATTTAGACATAGCCGTACCGCAAGAAAGCATTGCGCTGTTTCTGCGCTCGTAAACCTCGGGGAAATTAGGATCAAACGCTGCGTTTACGTCAGCGGATAAGCACTTCGAATTTGCGCGAACCTTGACGGGATTTGCGCCAAGCGCCCCTGAAATCTCGGAAATAATATCGAGCAGAAGAAAGCTCTGCATACCGGTATTACCCTCGCTTCCTATTTCCTCCTTGTCTGCTAATATAACGAGAGCAGTCCTTTCATCGCTATTACAATCAAAAAGAGCGGTAAGCGCAGGGTAAGCGCAAACTCTGTCGTCGTGTCCGTATGCGCCTATAAGGGCTCTGTCAAAGCCGATATCCTTCGATTTGAAGGCAGGAACGGCAGCAAGCTCGGCGCTTATAAAATCCTCTTCCTTTATACCATATTTTTCATTAAGGATCTTCAATACGTTAAGCTTTATCTTATTATCGACCTTATCGTCAGGATAAGGCAAGCCGCCTATTAAAATATTCAACGCCTCACCGTCGATAGCTTTTCCGAGAGGCTTTGCAGCTTGATCTGCGCCTAAATGCGGCAAGAGATCGTTTATATAGAAAACGGGATCGTTTTCATCCTCACCTATGCAAATTTCAATTCTTTTTCCGTCCTCGCATACAACGACGCCGTGGAGCGAAAGCGGAATAGCAGTCCACTGATATTTTTTAATACCGCCGTAGTAATGAGTTTTAAAAAAGCTCATTCCCGCCTCTTCATAAAGCGGAACCTGCTTCAAATCAATTCTCGGAGAATCTATATGAGCGGCAACGATACGTATTCCCTCGTCCTCGATAGAGTTAGAGCCCACCTTAAAAAGATACAAGCTCTTATCGCGGTTGTTGAAATATCTCTTATCACCTTTTTCAAGCTTATCGCCTAAATGATATTCTTTATATCCATTCGCCTTAGCCATTTCAATAGACACTTTTACAGCTTCACGCTCGGTTTTTGCATCATCTATATATTTCTTATAGCCCTCTGCATAATCCATAATTTTTGCGAGCTTCTCTTTTGTGCATTGCTCGTATACGCTTTTCTTTATAAAGGTCAATTCTTCATTCAATTTTTGTCCGTTTGTAAGTTCACTCATTATATTTCCCTCTCAATATTATTTATTATATGCCCTCATCTCAAAATCAATCGGCAAATTTTTTCCACCTGTAAATCGAGCGCCTGCTCGGATGAATCGTTTTCAATTACGTAATTTACCCTCTCTGCCAAGAGCTTATCGTCTATCTGATTTTCAATTCTTTTCTTTGCTTCTTCTTCGGTTAAGCTATCCCTGTCTATTATTCTTTTTATTCTTTCCTCTTCGCCTGCTATGACGGCTACGATAACGTCACATTCTTTATCAAATCCCGACTCGAACAAAAGCGGAGCGTCTATCAGAACGGCTCTTGCGCCTTCTTTTTCCTTTTTTAAAATCCACTTCTTACATTCATTTACCACGTGCTTATGCGCAATTTTATCTAAAATTTTCAAGTTTTTCTTATCTTCTCTAAAAACGATATCTGCTAATGCTTTTCTGTCTATACCGCCCGAGGAATTACGTATACGCTCGCCAAAGGCGTCAGCCAGCTCGCGCGCGCAATCGCTGTTTTGCGCTATCATAGAATGATACAGCTCGTCTGTATTCAAAGAAGGAATGCCCCTGTTTATAAAGCTTTTCGTAGCAGAAGTTTTTCCGCTTCCGCTGCCGCCGCAAAGCCCTATTACCTTCATATTTTACCTCCTTTTGAAAACCGTCTTATCGCAAAAACTAACATCTTATCTAATATATTATACTACATCATAAAATTTATGTCAATTGGCGGAGCAAAAAATTTGCAAAAATTACCACGCTTTATATTTGCTTTTATTGACATTGACGCCAAAATGTGTTACAATTATTCTATAAACAAAAAAGAGTGTTTATGAAAACACTCTTTTAATGAATTAAAGCTTTGATACGATATCTGCCGTATCGTTTGCAATAACCAATTCCTCGTTCGTGGGTATTAAGTAAACCTTCACCTTGGAATCCTTTTTAGAGAGGCAGGTCGTTGCTATCGGTCTCGGAACGTTATTATTTACTTCCTTGTCTAATTCTACTCCGAGATACTCAAGTCCTTCGCAGGACATCTCGCGGATTATAGGTGTATTTTCGCCTATACCTGCGGTAAATACTATTGCGTCAAGTCCACCCATTGCGGCAGAATATGCGCCTATATATTTCTTTATCTGATATCCGAGTATATCGAGGGCGAGCTTTGCTCTCTCATCTCCCTTTTCAATTGCGTCGCATATATCGCGGCAGTCGGAGGATATTCCGCTGACTCCCAAAAATCCGCTCTTTTTGTTAAGAATATCATTCACCTCGTCGATTGTGAGGTTCTCCTTGTTCATAAGGAAGGTAACTACCGCAGGGTCTATATTTCCCGAGCGTGTTCCCATTATAACGCCGTCAAGAGGTGTAAAGCCCATCGTTGTATCAACAACCTGTCCACCCTTAACAGCAGAAATCGAAGAACCGTTACCGAGATGGCAGGTTACTATTTTCGTTTCCTCTGCCGGCTTATCGAGGAGCTTTATCATTTCTCCCGAAACGTATCTGTGAGAAGTACCGTGGAAGCCGTATTTACGAACTCCGTATTTTTCATAGTACTCGTATGGAATTGGATAGAAATACGCCTTTTCGGGCATTGTCTGATGAAACGCTGTGTCAAATACAATCGCCTGCGGAACTCCGGGCATTGCTTCAAAACAGCCCTCTATTCCCATAATTATAGGAGGTGTATGGAGAGGAGCCAACTCTTTGCACAGCTCTATCTTTTCCAATACTTCCTTAGTTAAAAGCACGGACTCTTTGAAATATTGGGCACCATGCACACCTCTGTGTCCAACTGCCTCAATCTCCTTCATGTCAGAGATACACCCAACGCTTTTGTCGGTAAGGGTATTTACGAGGATACGCGTCGCCTGCGCATGATTTTTCATTTCTATTTCCGCTACGTAATCTTCCTTTCCGGGCACCTTGTGAATTATTTTTCCGTCAATTCCTATACGTTCGCAGAGTCCTTTCGCCTTTACCTCGTTTTTTTCGGTATCAAACAATTGATACTTCAACGAGCTACTTCCGGCATTTACAACCAAAACGTTCATTTTTATTCCTCCGTTAATTTTAATTTTTATTACCCTACCATTATATAACATTTTATTCCAAATTACAAGAGTTTACCGATTTTATTTTGAAGGAGCTGATATTTTTTGAAGACCGTCGCGATAGTTTGCGAATATAACCCCTTTCACCGTGGTCATAAATATCAGCTCGAGCAAATAAAAAAAGATTTCGGCGACGATACCTGTATCGTTTCAGTTATGAGCGGCAATTACGCGCAGCGCGGAGAATTAGCCATTCTCGATAAATTTACCCGCGCAAAAATTGCGGTTATGGAGGGCGTTTCTCTCGTACTCGAGCTTCCCTTTCCTTTTTCTATGCAAAGCGCGGAAATCTTTGCCTCCTCTGCCATTCATATTATCTGTCAAGCCGTAATGCCCGACGCCCTATCCTTCGGTTGTGAAAACGAAGACAAGGAGCTGATGAAAACGGTTGCCCACCGACTGCTTTCAGATGAATTTAACGAGGAATTTATTATTTGCGCCAATAAAAAAAGCGAACAGGCGCTCGGGCATCCTAAATTATACGAAAGCATATACAAAAAGCTCTATAATGACGTTGAAGGTCAAAAGCTTTTAAGAAACCCCAATAATATTCTCGGATTAGAATATATAAAATCTCTTATAAGGGAAAACTACTCAGCCAAGCTTCACACAGTCAAGCGTGTCGGCTCGCGCCACGATCAAGCGCTCCAGACCGAAAACGAATTCGCTTCTTCCTCGGCAATAAGAGAGCTTTTCCTTGATGGCAGACACGAAAAGGCGCTTTTGCTTCTTCCCGAATTTTCGAGAGAGATTTGCGCTGAAGCTCTTGCAAACGGCGCTCTGCCTGTTAATAACTCCCGTCTTTCTAATGCTATTTTAGCATTTTTAAGAATGAATCCTCCGTCGAAGGAGAATGTTCCGTTCGACTGTGACGGCGGACTCGCCCATCGCCTGTATAATTCTTCGCTACAGGCGGCGGATATAAATCAATTAATTACGCTTGCTCTGACTAAACGCTACACCAATGCAAGAATACGGCGCGCAATTTTAAATTTTTATTTCGGAATTACCTCCTCTGACGTAAAAAATTTACCGAATTATACGCAGGTTCTTGCTATGGATGGCAAAGGAAGAAGAAAGCTCAAGGAAATGAAAAGTCATTCCCGAATTGAAATTTTGACAAAGCCAGCCGATTTTACCTCCCTTTCCGCCGAGGCACAAGCACAAGCAGAAACGTCTAATCGCGCGGATAGAATCTATTCGCTGGCTAAGCCAATTATATCTTCGGGTGATGAATTTTTAAGAGCTACGCCCTTTTGCAAAAAATAGCGAATTTTCACGATATCTTTTTTGGTCTATTATTGTCGAATGAATTGACAATATTTACCAATTTTGGTATTATAACAGTGAAAAAAGACAAGCAGTCATTTTTTAGAAAAGTTGAAAGGAGTATTCTATGAACGCAAAAGGAATTCAAGGAAAATACCTTGAATACAAGGGACAACCCTTAGTACGCTTGGAAAACGAGCTTTATTACGGGGATATGTCCGAAAAATTCTATCTTTTTATGATGATAATGGGCTACAGAGAGATAGAAAAATTCAAAATTCAGGTACCGGACAAGGTATTGGTACAAATCATCCCCACATCAGGAAACCAAACGGTTGAAAAACAAAAAATGGTGAACAGTCTGAGCGAAGCTTTTGAACTTGGAACCGCATGGCTTGAAAGAGCAAACCGAGCTTGATAATTTAATAAAATTTTCATTTATGTGGCGTTACGCCAAGGAGGTAAACAAAAATGAAAAGAGAAAAGAAATGCATGAGGACCGGATTTATGATAGCTGTTTTTCTAACGGCGCTTTTCATAATTTCGGCGTCATGCATAGGATGTGAATTAAACGAATTAACCTTTAAAGAAAAAAATAACGGAAACGGCGTCCCATCAGATACAAACGTAACGACCAACGCTCCGCAAACTACGGTAGCGCCGGTTACTACAATTCCCGTTACAGAACCGCCAAAGCCACCGGAATTTTTAAACCCATTGACCGGTTTGGAAGCAACTAGAGACGTCGCAAACGCCAGACCTGTGTCTGTCTGCGTAGGCAATACTGCTTCTTCTCTTCCGCAATTCGGATTAAGCTACGCCGATATACTCGTTGAAGCTCCCGTAGAAGCGGGGATAACTCGGCTAATGATGATTTCGTGCAATTATTCAAGCGATTTGGTAATTGGCTCCGTGCGCTCTACGAGAAGCTATCTTGCCGATATTGCAAATGAATTTGGCGCCGTGCAGGCATACGCAGGCACTACCGATTTAGGTAAATCGACTTCTTTCAGTAACTATGACACAATGGATTACATAATTCAAAATATGTCAAACGTATACTATTCCGACTCATCAAGGAACTCTCCGCATCATATTATGACCAACGGAGAAAAGCTTTTCCGTGGACTTGTTTCTCTTGGACTAAGTCCTGTCAACTCGAAAAAAACGCTTCCCTTTGAATTTCCTGAATATTTTTCAAAGGCGGTCCTTTCGGGGAATGATTCAACGTATATAAAAATTCCCTTTTCTTCCATTCAGACGACTGAATTCAAATATAACGCGTCAAGCGAAGGGTATGACAGATATCAGTTCGGCTCGCTCCACTCTGATGCATTAAACGGAAAAACGCTTTCCTACAAGAATATTATCATTCTTTTCTGTGATTCAATTACGTATGATAAGGCGACCGGCACGGAAATCAGCATGGACGTGACGAGCGGCGGTACCGGCTTTTATATTTCCGAAGGAAAATATATGGACATCATATGGCACAGAGATTCAAATTCAAATTTGAAATTCACAGATAAAAACGGAAATCCCCTCGTTATAAACAGAGGTAAAACGTATATAGGTCTCGTAAAAATTTCTCTTAAAAACTCTGTTGTTATTCATTCTAATTAAAAAACCAGGGTGCGTTAAGCGCGATATGCTTAACGGAGAAAATGCAAAAACGAGAAGTCAATCGACTTCTCGTTTTCCTTATTGCAATAATTTTTTCTCAAATTGTTCTTTTGCCGTAAAAACAATATTTCCCGCCTCTTTACGCATTCTATCTGCTTGTTTCAAAGCGTTGAAAACGTTGTCGGCTAATTCCTTTTGAATTTCAACGGGCGGGAGTACGATAGGAAACTTTTTTAAAAAGGTATCAGGAACGCGTTGCTGTCCTGCCGAACCGCTGAACATTCCTTGTGCTGCTTCCAAAATATGCGAATCAGATAAAAGAACCCACAAATACGGCATATAGATACGCTCGTCTTTCTTTCTTAAAATGTGGAACTCCGTTGAGCCAAATCCGATTTCCGTCGGCATATCGGCGGCAATAAACGATTTTCCGTTTTGCATACAAGGCGTAATTTTCGCCCAAAGCAAATCGTTCTTTTGAAAAACCGTAAAGCCCGTTTTTACTTCTTTGTACGGTTTTAATTCATAAGAAACAACGTTCGTTTTTTCTTCCACCGCAGGCATAGGCACGAATGTGACAGGCGTATCGTCCTGTATGCCAACGCGACTTGTCGTAGGATTGATTTCCACAAAGTCCTCTAAATTGCCCGCATAATATTCGTTTTCGCGCAAATGCAAAAATACCCTATTCAAATAATCGCTGTGCGGATTACAATATATACCCATTTCGCGCAAATTAGCACGCGTATTTATACTGCATAGAGTTGGACAATATTCGTAAAATGTGTTAGCTCTTGTTTTGGAAGCCATTGTGGAAATATTATTTTGAAATTTTTCCCATTCGACTACAACTTCATCTAATTGTGAAACAGTTTTCTTTCCAGTTGCGTCATAACCAATTTGTTCGGGAGAAGCCAAAAAGATGTGTTCATTGTCATTCGGAAGTTCATTTAATTTTCTTTTTCTAACAAATATTATAGATGATTTAACCGTTGCTCCAAAATGAGCAAAGGCGCATTGAGGCAGACTTACAACCGCGAGAAGCTGGAATTTTTCAAGGATAAAATCGCGGACGTATTGCATTGAGCTGTTTGTCAGAATACCGTCGGGCAATACGATAGCCGCTTTGCCTGTTCCAAACTTTAAGAATTGCCATATACGCTCAACAAAAAGAACCTCGGAGCTTTGATTTTTACGAGGCTTTTTATTACCCTTGGCATCTACGGTATTACCGAGCTGAAAGGTAGACAAATAGGGCTTTTCAGAAAGGTTGATAGTAGAGCCAAAAGGCGGATTTGTAAGTATTAGATCAAAGCGATTTTCCGCAAAACCTTTATTGTGACTGTGCATTTTGTCAATGCTTTCGAGCGCGTCGTGGCTGATGACGTTAGTATGTCCGTCATCGTGTACTATCATATTCATTTTCGCTACGCGGGCAATTTCGTCGTTGATTTCAATACCGAAAAGGTGCTTTTCGGCAAAGTCGTGCCAGTATTTATAATAGTCTTCTGTACCTTTTTCGTAATAATCTCCTGCTTGATTACGCATATAGTCAAGAGCATGCAGAAGGAATCCACCCGATCCACAAGAAGGATCAAGAACGTCCCAATCCTGTTCGGGCTTCATCATTTTTACGCAAAATTCTATAATAGGACGGGGAGTAAAATACTGACCGAAATCACCCTTGAAAAATCCGTCCATAAACTGCTCGAAGGCAACGCCCTTAACGTCAAGGTCGGTTTTGTTCAAGTTGATTGATTCCAAGTGAGAAACGACGGTGCGAAGCACACGGTCATCTACCTTGATAGATTCGGTAAATACTTCGGGGTCTTTTACTTTCTGTTCGTTATACAGATTATTTATACGCTCTGCCAGCTTTGACGACGGCTCGCTCGTCTTTATCTGGAACTGATAGGGTTCGCCTTTCTTACGAGCTTTTTGCTCGTCGCTGATTTTTACAAATATAAGCTTACAAAGCTCTCCAAAAGCAGTAGGCGGAGAAAGACGACCACCGCCCCAAAGCGTCTGATGGCATTTCTTGATAGCCGCTATCAATTCCTCACGAGAAACGGGCTTAATATCATTTTCCGTTCCCTTATAAAAACGGAACTCCTGTGGCTTTCCATATGTACGCGGCAAGTCTGCAAGGATATTTTGTTCTCGCTCCAAAATTCCGAATTTGTCGCTCACATCAAGCACGCGACGTGTTCCACCAGCAATGATTACAACGTAGTCGGCACGAAGCTTTATCCAAGTAGCGTTTCCTACTCCTTGTTCTATTGCTTGGGTAAATTCAGCATCGGTTACTCCGTCTTTTTTACATTCGACCACAGCATACGGACGCTTGCATTCGTCGTCTCTAAAAACAACTATATCTGCCCTGTCGGTCGGCGTTCTGTTTGGAACTGCCACTTCTATTTTTATTCGGCTTGCGGGATACTCGTACTTATAAATAAGCTCCGCCCAAAATTCTGCGCGGACTTGTTCTTCGGGGGCGTCGTAACGTTCCGTGTGGTTGTTCGAAGTTACGTACGTGATTTT
>JAZNBK010000043.1:0-41951 GCA_045587025.1 Eubacteriales bacterium | reverse complement strand
TGGTATTATAAAGCATATATAAAAGGTTAAAATACTACACAAAAGCTGTAATATTTGAGGTAAATATGATATTGATTATTGATAATCAAAAAGAGTTATTACGTGAGTATATTTCCAAATTCTCTGATTTTGGCTTACTGTCATACGGTTGCTCTGAAAATGAATATGATGAGCTATTGGGAAAGTTCGATTTTGATTTATTTTTAATAGTAAACTCATCTTCATTACCTTCCTGTCTTGACACTTGCAGGAAATTAAAGGAAACGCATCCTAAAATACCGTTAATTATGAGAGCAAACGAGGAGTCAACCGAAGAACTAGACAAATTCAATAATTTTGCGGACAATATTATCTTGCCGAAAACTCCTTTTAAAAAATCAGTTGAAATAATTATGGAATATATTCGTATCTTTAAAGGACGCAGTGTAACCGATATGATACATAATTCCGTGCGAGTTGAGCTATACGGCAAATCCGTTTTCGTCTACGGCTCAAATTTCAATGCAACCAAGGTAGAATACAACATTTTAAGATATATGGTAAATTCCGCCAAAGGCGTTTCAATAGAGGAGTTAAAGACCTTTTGCTTCAATGCCGAAGAGAACGTCACCGAGCACCGCGTAATAGCCGCAATTTCAAGAATTAACCAAAAATCGAAAGCCCTCTTTTCGCAAAAGTTGATTTGTCTCGCCGATAACCATTTATACGTTATTGCAATATAATAATTTTAAAAGTCAATATAAAAACTTTTTCCGCATATAATACTTTATGTACTTATATGCGGTTATTTTTGTAAAGGAGTTTTTATTATGTATCTCGACCTTTCTTCAATGGCTTTTAATTTTATTTATCTAATTTTGGGTATCGGAAACCCTCAATGCTTCCCCGAGCCGTTATCGGCAGCGGAGGAAAAAGAATTGTTTTTGGAAATGAAAAAGGACAAGAAAGGGAAAGCGCGCGAAAAGCTCATTGAACATAATTTAAGATTAGTTGCGCATATCGTAAGAAAATACTACACCTCTTATCATACCCCCGACGACCTCGTTTCGATAGGAAGTCTCGGATTAATAAAGGCGATAGATTCCTTTAACTGTGAAAACGGCACTCGGTTTGCAACATATGCATCAAAATGTATCCAAAACGAAATATTGATGTTCTTCCGCTCTCAAAAAAAGCTCTCAAACGAAGTATCTATAAACGAGACGATAGACGTCGACAGAGACGGAAACCCTCTGACGTACATAGACATAATCAGCACGGAGGACACCATAGCGTACGACCTCGACATAAAGGTTCATATCGAAAAAGCGTACGCGCTGATAAACGAGATATTAGACAAAAGAGAAAGAAAGATTATCGTTATGCGATACGGCTTATCGTCCTTCCCTGCTTTAACTCAAAGGGAGGTCGCAAAGATGCTCGGTATATCTCGCTCGTACGTAAGCCGAATAGAAAAAAAGGCGTTGGAGAAGCTAAAAGAACGCTTCGGCTCCTCATATCTGACTTTCGATTCAAAATAAATTTTAATACTTTTTTAATTCTTGTATTGTTTTCATTTTTTTGAGAAAAATACAGTATAACGGACGAATATAAATCCGTTATACTTTGAAAGGGGAAAATTGTAAAATTACAATTCCATTTGCATATGATACTTGATAGAATAGCGCTAATTTTGTCTATCATCGGAGCATTGAACTGGGGCAGTGTCGGATTATTTAAATTTGACGTAGTCGCGTGGCTCTGCGGTGGTCAAACGTCTGTTATAAGCAGAATTATCTATGTGGTAGTGGCATTGGCAGGAATTTGGTGCATTTCACTTCTCTTCCGTCCCGAAGAAGACCGAGTTACCGCTATGGATAATCACTAACGAAAAGCATAAATAGAAAATCCCGTTTACACGGGGTTTTTTTATTCTATCTTAAAAATCGACTTGCTTTCTTATTTTGATATATTAACACTTTTATAAATTGAAAATAAAATGATAGTAAGATTATTTTCCAAAAAAACCATTTTTTTCTTGATTAAAAAGGTGTAAAAAAAGGCAAAATATGAATACGCTGCAAAGCAGTTAGTGAAAACAAGAAAGGATTTCACCACAAGGTGATTCAAAAATAAAATGAATATACGACGAGGAGATATTTATTACGCCGATCTAAGTCCTGTAATCGGCAGCGAGCAAGGCGGGTTGCGTCCCGTGCTTATCGTTCAAAATGATATTGGAAACAAATACAGTCCTACTGTCATTGCGGCGGCAATTACGAGTAAAATGGGAAAAACAAAGCTTCCCACACATATTGATATATTTGCCGAAAAGGTGGGACTTGTAAAGGATTCGGTAATTTTACTTGAACAGGTACGTACATTGGATAAAAAGCGTTTAAAAGAAAGAATGGGGCATTTAGACGACAAGGTGATGCAACAGGTAAACGACGCTATTTCTATAAGCTTCGGTCTTAACGAGACGAAGGGGAGGCCGTATGGAGACGACGCTCGCGTTTATACGGGAAACGGATATAGCGTCCAAAAAGAAGAGCCGCCGTCACACGAGCTGCCATCTACCGCTGTCGCGCGTACCGACGACGAGATACCCGAAAACACTTATATTGCCTATAAACAGGATGATTCTTTGAAATAAAGCAAAAAGCAACATACCCGATACTCTTTAATCTGAATAATTTAAAGCAAAGCAATTCTATTTTTTTCATTATCTGCATAGATTATAATATAAAAATAAAAGCAAAAATAAAGAGGTTATAATTATGCAGAATCTATATTTTCCTGAGGGCTCTATAATTTCAAGTATTGAAAATCACGAATTTCTTTCATCCGTCGCCATGCTCGAAAAGGCAATGGAAAAGCAAAAAATTCTTGAATCAACCGTTATGCTCTGCGATAACGAATTTCGTCTTCACATAGATTTGCACGGCGTAAAAGGAATTATGCCGAGAGAAGAGGTTCAATATTCCAAAAATAATGAAGAGGTAAAAGACATTGCCGTGCTTACAAGAGTGGGAAAGCCGATTTGCTTCAAGATTATTGGATTTATGCGCGACGAGCACGGAAATTTGTCCGCTCTTCTCTCAAGGCGGGCGGCTCAGATAGAATGTATAAATAATTATATATCAATGCTTGCGCCCGGGGATATCATACCAAGCAGAATAACGCATTTGGAAAACTTCGGCGCATTCGTTGATATCGGCTGCGGTATCATTTCACTTTTATCAATAGATTGCATTTCCGTATCAAGAATTTCACATCCAAAGGACAGATTTTGCGTAGGTGATAAGATAAGCGTTATTATAAAAAATATCGACGCAGAAGGAAGAATTTACGTATCTCTGCGTGAGCTTTTGGGTACTTGGGAAGAAAACGCTTCTCTCTTTTCGGCAGGTCAGACCGTAGCAGGCACGATAAGGAGCATCGAAAGCTATGGGATTTTCGTCGAGCTTATGCCAAACCTTGCAGGACTTGCGGAGCTAAAAACGGGGGTGGAAGTACACCAGACCGCCGCCGTCTACATAAAAAGCATAATTCCCGAAAAAATGAAAATTAAGCTTATAGTAATCGACTCACATTTCGAAACGCCCTCATGCAAGCCGATTAAATATTTCGTCGACTCTCAAAAAACAGCGCATATAGACAAGTGGATATATTCACCTGAAAGCGCGCCCAAAATTATCAAAACCGAGTTTTAAAATTTTAATATAAAAAGCTCTCTTATGCAAGCTAACGATATTTTTTCGTTTTGCTTTATAGGAGAGCTTTTTATTCAGTTAAATACTTTTCTTAAAAAATCGTCGAGTGCTTTTTCGCATTTTTCCTCATCATTGAAATAGCTCAGTCCGTGGCGCGCGCCCTTTACTGTGATTAAGGTCTTATCCTTTGAGCTGCTTGCCGCAAAAATTCTTCTACCGAAATCCACGGGAACAAAATCGTCTGCTTCTCCGTGCAAAATCAAAAGCGGAAGCTCTGATTTTTTAACCTCGTCCTCTGCGCTCAATTCGAAAAAACTAAATCCTGCAAAAAGCCTTGCGAATATATTTGCGGTATATAAAAACGGGAACGGAAGCATATGAAAATCCTTTTTCAGAACGTGTTTGAATTCGTCGGCAGGAGAGGTGAAGCCACAATCTGCTATAACGCCCGTGACGCAAGCAGGTAGCTCCTTTAAGCCCGACGCCATCAAGACGGTGGTCGCCCCCATTGAAATTCCTTCGATTACAATTTTACAATTTTCTCGGTATAACGAGTAGATATGCTTTACCCACGATATAACGTCATACCTTTCCTTGATGCCGAAGCAGGTATATTTACCCTCGCTTATACCGTGCGCCCTTTGGTCCACCATAAAAACGTCATAGCCCTTTTCTATATATCCCTTTACGATACAGGAGAAATCAAAAAAGCCGATACTAGTCCAGCCGTGAAACAGGAGAATGACCTTGTCGTTATTCTCTTTTGCCTTAAAGTGTCTCGCATATAAGGCAAGACCGTCGTACGACGTTATTTTTTCCCACTTAAAGTCGGCGGAAAGAATCCAGTCAATACCCGGCAAAATCCTATCAGCAAAGGGTGAATAGGTTTTGCTTTTATTCATCTTATCTATCGCCTTTTTTCTATCAACTCTGCGCCCTGCAACAGCGTAATTGAAGAAAATGACGGTCACTATCAAAACTACGAGCAACACCGCCAAAATTAAAATTCCAATAAAAAGCACGGGATTCATCAGGTATTACGGCTGAAAAAATCAGCATCTCCCTTTCTATATTTTCATTGAATATTATACAATAATGAGCATATCTTGTCAATGAAAATAATTATTCTTGATTTTTGTCTTTCTCTGTGCTACAATACAAGAAAAGAAAACAGGAGAAATTATATGCAGATTGGAAACGACTGGGACGATTACATAGGCGAAGAATTTTTAAAGGAATATTATTTAAAGCTTCGTAATTTTTTAAAGCAGGAATATTCAACGCAAAAGATTTATCCCGATATGTACGACATTTTTAACGCCTTAAAGTCCACCCCGTATAGCCAAGTCAAAGCTGTCATCTTGGGACAGGACCCCTATCACGGCGCAGGACAGGCGCACGGCTTTTGCTTCTCTGTAAAAGAAGGCGTCAAGGTGCCTCCTTCTCTGCAAAACATCTATAAAGAAATTTCAACTGATTTAGGTATTCAGATAACCACGAAAAACGGAACTCTCACGAAATGGGCGAAAGAAGGAGTTCTTCTCCTCAACACCACCCTGACCGTCCGAGAGGGCAAGCCGTTAAGTCACTTAAATCACGGTTGGGAAACCTTCACTGACGCCGTAATAAGCTCGCTAAACCGCTCGGAAAATCCGATAGTTTTCATTCTTTGGGGCTCGAATGCGAGAAGCAAAAAGAAGCTGATTTCGAACAAAAATCATCTGATATTGGAAGCCCCGCATCCAAGTCCGCTTTCCGCATATAACGGATTTTTCGGTTGCAGGCACTTCTCTCGTACAAACAAATTTTTAACAGATAATAACCGCTCGCCAATTGATTGGAGCGTAATAAATAATGGTTAAACAAAAGGCGTCTACGAAATTAAAATCGTAACGCCTTTTAAAATTTATTTAGTTGCAAAGAAATATATTAAAATTATAACGCCGAGCGCTATGCGGTATACGCCAAAGCTCTCAAAGCTATGTCGCTTTACAAAGCCCATTAAAAATTTAATCGCCACAAGCGAAACTACAAACGCAGTTATAATTCCTATCGCCAAAATAAGAATCTCGCCAAAGGTCATTACGCTTCCCGACAGGATAAATTTCAAGACCTTTAAGCCCGACGCCCCAAGCATTATGGGAATAGCCATAAAAAATGAAAATTCCGCAGAGGCAACACGGGAAACGCCCGAAAGCATACCGCCTATGATAGTAGAGCCGGAGCGAGAGGTTCCGGGTATCAAGGAAAGCACCTGAAAGCATCCGATTTTAAGCGCATCGCTAAATGTGATATCGTCTACGCTTTCGCACTTAAATACGCCGTCTTTTTTCTTTCTTTCGATGACGATAAACAAAACGCCGTATACTATAAGGGCTATTGCAACGACAATGAAATTATAAAAATTAGCGTCGAACCAATCGTCGAGCAAAACTCCTATCAAAGCGGCGGGTACTGCGCCTACCAAAACCTTCGCCCACAAGATCAAGGTGGACTTGCGTTCAATCGCGCCCTTTGATTTGCCGAAAGGATTTAGCTTGTTGAAATACAAAACCGCGACCGCCAGAATAGAGCCAAGCTGTATAACGACCATAAACATTTCCTTGAACTCGTCGCTCCCGCCTAATTTAACGAATTCATCAAATAATATCATGTGTCCCGTGCTACTAACGGGCAACCACTCGGTAATTCCCTGCACAATTCCTATAAAAAATGCTTCTAAAAGTTCAATAACCCCCATTTTTTCTCACTTATCATTCGGCAGAGCGAATAATATCTCCTTCCTTAACCTCAAAAGGCATATTCATATAAAATTTCATCTGAGCGTGGGGGACGCTTTCAATTTTTTCTTTTAGCTCGTTAAACATTTCCCCCGCCGTCGTCTTAACGCCCGTTTTTCCTGGAGTTAAAATCTCTATGCTCTCGCCTACCGAGAACTTGTTTTTCTGTATAAGCAACGCCTCGCCCGTCTGTTTATTATATGAGAGAACGGTCGCCAGATATGCTTTTTCCCGTATATATCCCATATCCTTACAGGTATTGGCGTCTTCCGTGCATTTATTAAAAAAATATCCCGTAGCATATTCCCTGTGGCTCACACTCTCGAGCTCTTTAAGCCACGCTTCGTTATATTGATAATTTCCCTTTTCATAGGCGTCTATCGCCATTCTGTACGCATTGGTAACGACGGCGGTGTAATACGCGCTCTTCATTCTTCCTTCTATCTTGAAGCTGTTTATACCGCTTTCCATAAGCTCGGGTATATGCTCAATCATACAGGTATCCTTCGAGCTCATTATAAAGGTCTCCCCGTTTATTTCTCTTATCGGAATAGGAATATCGGGGCGTTTTTCTTCAACGATTTCATATTCACGCTCTCTTACCGTGTAATTCCAACGGCAAGGTTGCGCGCACATACCCTTATTAGCATCTCTGCCTATTAAAAAATTAGAGAGCAGACACCTTCCGCTGTATGAAACGCACATAGAGCCGTGAATAAACGCTTCAAGCTCCAGCTCCTTTGGAATATTTTTTCGAATTTCCTTTATCTCTTGCATCGTAAGCTCTCTTGCGAGAACTATTCTGGTTGCGCCCAGCTTCTGCCATTCTCTGCAGGTATACGAGCTTAAGGTATTCGCCTGTGTGGAAATATGAATATCAACGCAAGGCAAAATCTCCTTCGCTACTGCAAGAACGCCTATGTCGGCGACTATCAGCGCATCGAACGGAATTTCCTTTATTTCGGAAAAATACTTTTTAAGCAAGGGATATTCATTTTCTCTCGGCATCGTGTTTACAGTCAAGTAGACCTTTACGTTTCTATCGTGCGCGTACTCTACGGCCTCCTTCATTTCATCCAAGGTGAAATTGTCCGCCGCCGCGCGCATACCAAAAATTTGTCCTGCCATATATACGGCGTCTGCGCCGTAGCGTATCGCTGATCTCAGTTTTTCAAAATTTCCGGCAGGTGAAAGCAATTCAGGCATTTATTTTTTCCTTTCGGTTTATGACATATTATCTTTTATAGCGTATAAATTCAATTCCCAAGCAGGCAGGCAGAATAATCTGCGCAGATACAACTTATATCCCTTAAAATTATCCGCTATATAGCATATGAGTGAGAAAATATCCTCGCTTTTGTGATAAAGCGAAACGAGCAGGTCGGGAAAATAGGCGTTTATCGTTTCGGCGCTGCCCTCAAGCGCTTCTCTCTCTGCGCCCTCAACGTCATATTTAATATAATCTACCCGCTCTGAAATAATATCGTCAAGACGCGCAAGCTCTACCTTGACCATTTTATGCTGATAAGAAGAATTACTTAACGAAGAATTTCTGTTTTTACTGCTTGAAAAATCAATTTCTCCGCATCTGTTCCAAAGCGCCGCGCCGATAACCTCAATATCACATTCGGCGCTCTCTGCATATTTCTTTAATTTTTGGCAGTTCTTCGGATCCGGCTCTATCGCATAAATCTTTTCTAAATTTGGAAAGTTTTCTACAAACTCCTTCGCTGTATCTCCGTTATACGCGCCCGCATCCACTACGGCTCGGTAATCGTTGATTTTTAACAAAGAGTAACACTCTTCTTTGGAAAAGCAATCGGTCAAATATTTAATATCTGCGGTGAGCTTATACCAAACAACAGAAGAAAACAATTTTTTTGAATAGTTATCTTCAAGCAGATTATACGCCGTTACAATTTCCGAATAATGCTCGTTATAAAAATCTGAGGTAAAGAAGGTTTCATCTACGACAGGCATATCGGGAACGTAAAGCTCGTTTTGCTCTGCCATTTCATAAATTCTGTTTATAACGTCAGGTAATTTTGATGCAAATGAAACGAGTATAATAAAATCGTCGTATTTCTCTTTTATTTCAGAAAAAGACAAAACTCGTTTTGAATGAAAGCTATGCCCGCGCACAAAACCGTCACTTGCAAAAAAATCCGAGACGCAAACTCCATATTTTTCGAGCTGCGTAATTAGCTTATCTGCGCCGTTTCCCATACCGTAAACGACTATCGGTCTCGTTTCCTTTTTAAGTTTTTTCCAAATATCGTCACCAAAAGGATATTCGGGCAAAACAAATTCTTCCATATAATACCTCTGATACCTCAATGGGATTTACTCGTAATACGAAAGAAACCGAGCTTTTCAGCCCGGTTTTCTTCCTGTTTCGTTTAATATGCGTCAGCATATTAAAAGGTAATTGCGCAGGACTAAATTTTCTCTTTAACCTTTGCATCCTTACCAACTTTGTCACGAAGGTAATAGAGTTTTGCACGACGAACCTTACCGTAACGTACAACCTCTACCTTTTCAACATTCGGAGAATGAAGCGGGAAGGTTTTTTCGTGACCGCAGCCATAAGAAATACGTCTTACGGTGAAGGTCTCTGAAATGCCACCGTTATGCTTTGCAATAACAGTTCCCTCGAAAAGCTGAATTCTCTCTCTTGCGCCCTCTTTGATCTTATTGTATACCTTCACGGTATCACCAATAGAAAACTGGGGCACATCCTTTTTAAGTTGCTCGCTAACAAAAGCCTGAATTTTTTCCATTTTCGGCTCCTCCTTCAACAGAACATTCGTACGGAGCATCGCAGAGGACTGTTCTTTAATATAGTTGTAGAATTCCTACAATCTCAAATATTTTAACACATAATTATCAGAAATGCAATACTTTTTGCAATATTTATTTTGTTTTTTTGATTTTTTTCTTAATTTATGCAGTCGTCAAGCGAAATATCGCTTATTCGGGTGTAAGAAAAATCCAATTTTTCGTCTTTTATTATCTGTGAAAACAAATCGTTTTTCTCTATCAGCGCCTTTTTTTCGCTATGTGTTAAGCGCTTTTTTATATAATACTCCAGCTTTCCTGCGGTAGATAAATTTTCGGCTTCCCAAACCGCAGATAGCTCTATAACGTCTCTTGCTCTCGTGTATTTCGCGCAATTCTTTAATTTGTAATAATGCTCTTTTATTCTGCGCTTTATATCGGTCGCAACTCCCGTATAATAGCTTCCGTCGCTGCATTTAATTATATATACGTACGCCATAAAGCCACCTCTAACGGAATTGTTTCACTCGACGGCAAAAAATTTTTTTATCTTATCTGACTTCGCCTTCACGCTTCCCTGTATCATTTTACTTTTTCCTCCCCCGCTGCCGTTAAGGGCGGAATTTATTTCATTAACCTTTTTTGATAAATCTATACACTCTGAGGCAATTACGTATTTATAACCGTTCTCGTCGTCGCCGGAAAAGACCGCACAAATTTCTGCCGTGCTTTTTACTGCCAAATTTGCGTAATTTCTCAAGAAATTAAAATCGGCCTCCCCTTCAAAAATCACTCGGTTCTTTTCACA
This sequence comes from Eubacteriales bacterium, assembly GCA_045587025.1. Lineage (GTDB taxonomy): Bacteria > Bacillota > Clostridia > Oscillospirales > CAG-272 > UBA1740. The sequence goes on along the minus strand of JAZNBK010000043.1, from coordinate 31,890 downwards.
AAAAGGAAGATTTTTTGTTTTTTCCTTTAAGATTTCAAAACGCAGGGCGGAATTTTTTGCTTTTTCTTCTGCGAGGTTTTGCGTTAACCTTATCACTGCCTCGTATACGTTTTCCTGCTTTGCAGAAAGCAACTCGGAAATGCTCTTTACATTCTTATATCTGCGCCCATAATCGTAAAGCGCATCAAAGCCGCAAAGCATATGAAGCCGCGTTCCGCCCTTGTAATGAATACTGTCCAAAAGCTTTATAATTCCCACTTCACCCGTATAGTTTACATGAGGGGCGCAGCAAGCGCAAACGTCATAACCCGCAATAGTTACGATACGCAAATTATCTTTTATCTCCAATTTGCTGCGATAATTCATATTTGCCAATTCTTTCGCACTCGGAAACTCTGCTTTTATCTTAATATTGCTGACTATCGCTTCATTGGCGGCTTTCTCAATTTCAGATAATTGGGCGTCGCTCAAAACACCGTTAAAGTCGATAGTAACGTCTGTACTCCCTAAATGAAAGCCGACGTTGTCAAAGCCGTATACAGAATTTAAGAGCCCTGAAACAATATGCTCGCCCGTGTGGTTTTGCATTTTACGAAAACGTTTTTCCCAATCTAATTTACATAAAACCTCGTTTGAGGACGGTTCTTTATCGATAAAATGTATTATTTCTCCATTCTCTTCCATTACATCGACTACGTTTGCATCGTCTATCCTTCCCGTGTCGCAGGACTGTCCTGCCTCGGTTGGAAAAAATGCAGTTCGGTCAAGAATACACTGAAAGAGGTCTCCCTTTTTGCTTACAGAGATAATTTTCGCCTTAAATTCGGTAATATAACTGTCGTTATAAAACAATTTTTCAGTCGTATACATTATTTACCTCAAATTCTTTTTAGCTACACAACATTTTGAAGGTTACATATTCAAAATCGAAGATGCAACGCCGAAATATACAATAAGAGATACCGCGTCTATTATCGTCGTAATGAAGGGGCTCGCCATAACGGCAGGGTCAAACCCGAGCTTTTTGGCTACCAAGGGGAGTACGCATCCGATAAGCTTGGCGCAGAATATCGTCGCAAAAAGCGTAATACTCACGACGAGCGCAACGGAAAGCGTTACGTCTGCATTTCCCATCATATATCTATCGATAAGAATAACTTTAACAAGAGTAACGACCGCAAGCGTCAAGCCGCACAAAAGCGCGACCTTAAATTCCTTCCATAAAATCCTGAAGAAATCTCTGAATTCTATTTCACCCGTGGACAAACCTCTTATGACCGTGACGGACGCCTGACTGCCTGAGTTACCGCCCGTACCCATTATCATAGGTATAAACACGGTAAGGACCGCTATGCTTTGCAGAGCTTCCTCAAAGGAAGAAATAATCAAACCGGTGAAGGTCGCAGAAATCATAAGTAAAAGCAACCACGGAGTTCTCGCTTGCCATATCTTGAGCGTTTTGGTCTTTAAATACGGCTTTTCGATAGGAGTGATAGCCGCCATTTTTTCAAAGTCCTCTTCCGTCTCCTCCTGCAATACGTCAATTGCGTCGTCGACGGTTATAATTCCGACAAGTCGCTGCTCGGTATCAACAACCGGCAAAGCGAGATAGTCATATCTGTCAAACTGACGGGCGACCTGTTCTCTATCATCAAGCGTGTATGCAAAAATTACGTTCTGCTCCATTATATCCTTGATAATTTCATCTTCTGATGCGAGCAAAAGCGTTTTTGCCGTAACAATACCTATCAGATGCCGATTAGAATCAACAACATAGCAGGTGTATATCGTTTCTTTATTTATGGCTACCTCGCGTATATAAGCAAAAGCTTCCTTAACAGTCATTGACTGCTTTAAAGAAACGTACTCGGTAGTCATAATGCTTCCTGCGCTTGATTCAGGATATTTAAGCAATTCATTTACCTTGCGTCGTGTTTCGGAGCTTGAGTTTTTCAGTATTCTCCTTACGACGTTCGCGGGCATTTCTTCTATTATGTCCGCCGTATCGTCGTGATACAGCTCGCTGATTATCTGTCTCAACTCGAAATCACTGAAGGAGTTTATCAATTTCTCCTGCATTTCCGACGACATTTCTACAAAAACCTCTGCGGCTAATTCCTTAGGTAAAAGCCGATAACTGAGAGTAGCTTTTTCAGGAGGCAGCTCTTCAAAAATTTCCGACAAATCTATCGCTTTTTTTTCGAGCATTTCGTTGCGTAATGAAGAAAACTTTTTTTCTTCAATCAAGACGTCTATTTCGTCTATAAGTTCTTTGTTCGTTTTCATTTGTTTACTCCTTTATCGTTATTTAAAAGACGTAAACACAAAGCAACCTATAAATATTGATTATCTGTCAAAAAAGCAAACGGATGCCAATGACAAACAAAACCCATTTATATTCTTTGTGTTATAACTTCGCCCTCGGGCATCCATTTGTTTCACTCCTTTTTTAATATAATTTTAGTATGATTATAAAATTAAATCGAGGTCAATTTCATGAAGCTTATAATAGCCATTTTCCTTTTCTGCCTCGAAATAATCTGCGTAAATAGCGCAATTTTGCGAATACAAAATTGCTATTGAACGTTTTATTCCCTTTTTCTCCTTAAGAGCGTCTACGCTATTCAAATACTTTTTCACCTTCAGAATGTTTTCATCTCTGACGTATAGCGCCTCGGGAATCACGCCCGTAGGAGAGCAGGACAATCTGTCCGCTATCATTTTATCCCTGAAAATTTTCATATCAACAAGCATTTCTTCGCCTATATATCTATAAAACAAATTAGTCAGCTCGTCGAGCGAACAGCGCTCTTTTCCTCGTTGCTTCAAGCTTTTTCCAAAGCCAAAGAAAAGATTATACGGCGTATATATCCCCTCACAAAACAGATATTTGAGAGAGCGACTAAATCTACCGCTGTTCGACAATTTATCGAGCGCTGATTCGACGGTATGCAATTCTATCAGGTCGTTTTCTGAAAGATAAGGGGTAGAAATAACCTCGTAGGGCGGTTCTTTTGAAAATTCACACGGATAAATATCCTTCTCTTCTCTCATAGGCGCTCCATGCAACAGCTTCAAAAAACCGAGCTGTAACATATCGGCGTTCAAAAAATACGCTGAATCGAAGCTTTCCTTAAAGCTATCTAAATCTTCGAAGGACAACCCTGCTATCAGGTCAATGTGAATATGAATATTCTTGTTTTTTAAAAGCGCTCTTATATTTTCTTTTAATCGTTTTAAATTGGTTTTTCGGTTTATATGACTTAAGGTTTTTTCGTTAAAGCTTTGTATGCCGATTTCAAATTGGATAGCTCCGAGTGGCGCTTCTCTTAAAATTTCGATAGTTTCCTCGTCAAGCAAATCGCCTGCAATTTCAAAGTGAAAGCACACGCCGCGCGGTATTTCTCTGCCGTAATTGGAAATAATGAACTTGAAAATTTCATTTGCTCTTTTTCTGTCGGCGTTAAAGGTTCTGTCTACCAATTTTATCGTTTTTGCTCCGCTTTTGGCGAGCAATAATATGTTCGCTTTGGCTTTTTCCACATCGAAAAAACGCACTCCGCCAATTCTCCCGGAAAGGCAAAAGGCGCAAGAAAAGGGACAACCTCTCGAGGTTTCTAAATAAGCGATACGTCCCGATAATTTATCAAAATACTCTTGACAATACGGAGTGGGGGGTTCTTTTTCGGAAACATACGGCTCTGAAACGACAACGTCATTGCCGTATCTGTAGGATAAGCCGGGGACATCTTCTACCCCTCTCTTGCAATTCAGATAATCAATGAGCATAGCGATAGGATATTCGCCCTCGCCTGAAATGCCGTAATCTATATTACGGTTTTCCAAAAGGACCTCTCTCATATTATAGGAGACCTCAGGCCCTCCGACAATAATTTGTATTTTCGGCATTATCCGCTTTATTTCCGATATCAATTCATACGTCTGTATCTTATTCCAGATGTATATTGAAAAGCCGACGACGTCGGGAGAAGCTTTTGAAATACGTTCTGCAACATCGAGTATATTTTCGTTTATCGTGCCTTCGATAACCACGCAGGAAGCGTCACTCTTTGCATAGTCCCTTACTCCTGCGTACAAGCACCACGGAGCAAGAGAGGAATGGATGTATTTTGAATTCAAAACGCAAAAAACAACTTTTTTTATAATATCATCTCCCAACCAATTTAAAGTATAACATTTTAGTTCCGTTTTTTCAAGAATTTTTTTCAAATTCGGGTAAATATTTATAAAAACCGTTTTTATTTATTATTTTCGTCCAAAATAACTCAAATTTGATATTGTAAATTGCCTGAATATATGATATAATGTATGATATATTATTATTTGACAAAAGGGAGATAAAAATGAAATATCTCGTTATAGTATACGACGGAATGGCAGATAGAAAAATTAAGGAGCTGGGGGATAAAACTCCTATGGAGGTCGCAAACAAGCCCCAAATGGACTTTTTGGCAAAAACATCCCTTTGCGGCACCGTTTCTAACGTTCCCGCGGGAATGGTACCCGAAAGCGATACGGCGAATTTAGCTATTTTATCGTATGATCCGAAAATTTATTCCAAGGGAAGATCCCCTCTCGAAGCAATGAGTATGGGACTTGATATGCAGCCAAACGAGACTGCTTACCGTTGTAATTTAGTTACGTTGTCAGACGATTTTGACTATGATAACAAAATCATTTTGGATCATAGCTCGGATGAAATTACGACGCCTGAAGCCGATGAGCTCATAAAGGCGTTAGAAAAAGAGCTCGGAAACGAAGATAGGCATTTCTATACGGGAGTAAGCTATCGTCATTGTTTGCTTTGGAAAAATTCAAGCGACACGTTCAATTTCTCGAGACCTCACGATATTCTCGGAAGATGCATAAAGGATTATCTTCCGAAAGGAAAAGAGGGTGAACCTTTCTATCAGTTAATGCGGGACAGCTACGAAATTTTGAAAAATCATCCTGTTAATGAAGCCCGCCGCAAAAACGGAAAGCGAGTAGCAAACTCGGCTTGGCTTTGGAGCCCCGGAAAGAAGCCCGCGCTTCCCTCCTTCAAAGAAAAGTGGGGACTTGACGCATCGGTTATTTCCGCAGTTGACCTTATTAAAGGTATTGCTATCTGCGCCGGTATGCAGTCAATCGACGTTGAGGGCGCTACAGGAAACGTCCATACTAACTATAAGGGCAAGGCAGACGCCGCAATAAACGCCTTCAAAAACGGCAAGGATCTCGTTTATATACACGTTGAAGCGCCCGATGAATGCGGACACAGGGCTGAAATTGAGAACAAGGTTCTTTCGATAGAAAAGATAGATCAGCTTATTTTAAAGCCGCTTTACGACTATCTCTCAAATTCTGGCGAGGACTTTAAAATTTTAGCATTGCCCGACCACCCAACGCCTATCGAAATCAGGACTCATAGTATGGAGCCGGTTCCGTTTATGCTCTTTTCTTCAAATAAGGAACACAACGGCGTTACTACCTTAACCGAGAAAACCGCTACCGATAGTAATTTTTATATTCCTGACGGCACTTCCCTTATGGATTTGCTCGTGAATGGAAACTAATTTTGAAAAGGAAAATCATACTATGGCTAAAAAATCATCTGATGCAGAGAGAAACGAGCTCCCGACAAACAATGAACAAAAAAAGCAAAAGAAAAGTATCGTAGACGATATTTTTGATATAATTGAGCTTATAGCTATCTCTTTTGGAGTTATCTTGCTCATTTCCGCTTTTTTCTTCAGACATTCGGTTGTTTCCGGTGGCTCTATGCTTCAAACGCTTAAAGATAAGGAGCACCTGCTTTTATCCGATTTTTTGTATGAACCTCAATTTTCCGATATAGTAGTATTTCAATTGACGGAAGATCAGACAGCAAGCTTTCCTCACATTTCCCCCAAAGAGCCGTTAATTAAGCGAGTAATCGCCACCGAAGGTCAAAAGGTGAAAATTATAGACGGCGTCGTATATGTGAACGGAAACGAGCTTGTAGAAAATTATATTTACCGTAACGGAACAGACACAATTATGAATATGGACGAAATTACCGTTTCTGAAAATCACGTGTTCGTTATGGGCGACCACCGCAACGATTCGCTCGATAGCCGATACTTTGGTGAAATCGACGCGCGTCTCATAATAGGTAAGGTCGTACTCAGAATTTTTCCGCTCGAAAACTTTGGTAAGGTAAAATAAAGGAGTTTCATATGCCCTCTGACGTAATACAGTGGTTCCCCGGTCATATGGCGAAAACGCGCCGACTTATAAAAGAAAATCTAAGTCAGGTCGATATCGTAATTGAAATTCTCGACGCGCGTATACCGTATAGCTCACAAAATCCCGAAATAAGAAAAATAATAGGCGAAAAGCCATTACTTACCGTTTTAAACAAAGCGGACTTATCCGACCCCGTTATGAACGAAGAATGGCGCAATTATTTCACTAACGCAAAAAACGCCTGCATAATGATTGACTGTCTGAGCGGAAAAGGCATAGACAAAATTCCATCAGCCATAAAGTCCCTGCTCTCAGCAAAAATCGAAAGATATAAGGACAAGGGTATGCTCGGTAAAAAGCTCCGCGCAATGATAGTAGGCATCCCGAACGTAGGAAAATCTTCACTGATAAACCGCCTTTCCGACAGTAAAAAGGCAAAGGTGGAAAACCGCCCCGGAGTAACGCTCGATAAACAGTGGGTAGGCACGGATCTCGGATTTGACCTTATGGATATGCCGGGAATTTTGTGGCCCAAATTTGAAGATCAGACCGTCGGCGAAAATCTTGCAATTACAGGAGCAATTAAAGACCAAATATTAGATATTGAGGAAATTGCTATGCTCTTATGCGCGAGATTAAGAGATATGTACCCTCAGCTTCTGATATCAAGATATAAGCTGAACGACGATGTCCTTTCACTCGACGCATACGACATTTTCGAGGCGATAGGAAGAAAACGCGGGCTTATTATGAGCGGAGGCGTCGTAAATTCGAGAAGAACCGCCGAAATGCTTTTAAATGAATTCAGAAATTGCTCTATCGGAAGAATAACTCTCGAAAAACCGAAAGATGCGGAGAAAAACAATGCCTGATTTTGAATTTGAAAAAACCTATCGCCGACAGGGTTACCGTTTTATATGCGGAATCGACGAGGCGGGCAGAGGCCCTCTGTCAGGTCCCGTTGTCGCTGCCGCTTGTATTCTCCCCGACGATATCGTTATTCCCGACTTAAACGACTCTAAAAAAATCACGGAAAAGAAGCGCGAATTGCTCTATGACGTCATTATAAAATCTGCTATAAGCTACGGAATAGGCATGGCTTCGCCACAAGAAATAGACGAGCTGAATATTTTAAACGCTACTATGCTCGCAATGCGCCGCGCATTAGAAAAGCTAAATCCAAAAGCTGACTTCGCCTTAATTGACGGAAACATAGCGAGGGGCTTCGATATCCCCACGAAAACAATTATAAAGGGGGATTCCGTCTCGGCTTCTATTTCTGCCGCAAGTATTCTTGCAAAGGTAACGAGAGACCGTCTTTGTCTTGAGGATGCGATAAAATACCCTGAATATAATTTTGCCAAGCATAAAGGATATTCCACGAAGGAGCATATGGATGCCGTGAGAAAATACGGCCCTTGTGAAATTCACAGAAAATCTTTTTTAAAGTTTCTTAACGACTGATATGATTTTTTCAAGCTTCTTTAATAAAAAACGATTGCCCGCCCATTTGAAAACGGGAATTTTCGGCGAGAAGAAAGCGGCACGATTTTTGAGGGCGCGCGGCTACAAAATTATAAAGCGAAATTTTTCTTCATACGGCAAGGAGATAGATATTATTGCACAAAACAAAGATTTTTTCGTTTTCTGTGAGGTTAAATCCAGAAAAACCAACGAAAAAATGATAAAAAAATATGGCAGACCTGCCGACGCAGTAAATTACTACAAAAAGAAAAATTTGATAGCGGGCGCAAAGATATATCTCGCTACGCATAAGGTATCAAAAGAAATTCGCTTCGACGTAATTGAAGTTTTTCTTTCCGAAACAAAAAAAGGAAAGCTCTGCTTAGATGAAATACATCATATAAAAGACGCTTTCAGAGCATAAATATATTTTTTTTGAATATCGATATAAAATGAAACTTTTTTTGAGGAGTATATTTTATTATGCGCTTATACGATATGCACGCCGATACCCCATATAGAATTTTTTCACTTGACACCGATTTTTCAGATTCACGGCTACATATTTCCTGCGATAAGCTGAAAAGCTTTTCCGATTACCGTCAGTTTTTTGCTATCTGGAGCGATTACGATAAGGATAACGAGGAAGCTTATAATGATTTTTTTCTAATCAGAAAACGCTTCATAGAAAATACGAGCAATTTTAATTTGAAAAATATGAATTACTGCTTTTCGGCAGAGGACGCGCGACTGCTTAACGGAAAGATAGAACGGCTCTCTGCTCTATACGAAAGCGGAGTCAGAATACTTACTCTCGTCTGGCGGGGCGACTCTATAATAGGCGGCGCATACGATACGGAAAAAGGTCTGACCGATTTTGGAAAGAAAGTTCTTCTCTCCTGCTTTAAATTGGGAATAGTGCCCGACGTTTCTCACGCCTCTGTAAACACTATACGAGAAGTAAATCTGTTATCACAAAAAATAAAAAAGCCATATATCGCCACTCATTCAAATTCTTATAACATTTATCCTCACAAAAGGAATCTCACCGACAGTGATTTTTTAGATATAAAGTCCGTCGGCGGAATCGTCGGAATAAGCTTTGCGCCTATCCACCTTTGCGAAGGGGATGCGCATATAAGTGACGTTATACGTCATATCGAGCATTACCTTTCTATCGGAGGCGAAAATACCGTCTGTCTTGGATGTGATTTTGACGGAATAGACGAAACGCCTATCGAAATTTCCGATATTTCGATGATATATACCTTAAAAAACGAGCTTATTCGGCTTGGCTATAACGAACAGCTCATAGATAAAATATTTTATAGCAACGCAAATAATTTTGTTGAAAAAAATATAAATTTACCTATATAAATCTTTAAACGAGGGACACAAAATGAATTACAAAAGCACAAGAAGTTTAAACCAAGAATACGTATCTTCGGCTGTCGCGATAAAAAACGGCCTCGCTCCTGACGGCGGTCTTTATATGCCTATGGAAATACCCGAATTGACGGAAAACGAACTGATTATGCTTCAGGAGAAATCATATCCTGAAAAAGCGGCTTATATCATGGGAAAATTTCTTTCTGAATACACCTACGAGGAGCTTCTCTCTGATTGCGAGCTCGCCTATTCTGAAGCTAAATTCCCCGGCGGCCCTGCCCCGCTAAAACAAATTGACGACAAGGTATATTCACTCGAATTATGGCACGGTCCTACCTGCGCTTTTAAGGATATGGCTCTGCAGATTATGCCCCGTCTCCTTTCCCGCGCGCTCAAAAAGACGGAAGAAAAAAGAACAGCGCTCATTCTCGTAGCTACGTCGGGAGATACGGGAAAGGCGGCTCTTGAAGGATACCGTGACGTTGAAGGCATCAAAATAAAGGTTTTTTATCCTCAAAACGGCGTTAGCCGAGTTCAGAAGCTGCAAATGGCGACGCAGGAGGGCGAAAACGTAGATGTCTGCGCTATTCACGGAAACTTTGACGACGCGCAAAACGGCGTTAAGGCAATTTTTTCAGATATAGAATTCGGTAAAATATTGAACGAAAACAATACCTTCCTATCAAGCGCTAACTCTATCAACTGGGGACGTCTCGTTCCTCAGGTCGTCTACTATATTTCGGCTTACTGCGATATGGTAAAGAATAAGGAAATAGCTTTGGGTGAAAAGGTTGATATCTGTGTTCCTACCGGAAATTTCGGCAATATTTTTGCCGGATACATCGCAAAAATGATGAAGCTCCCGATAGATAAGCTCGTCTGCGCTTCTAACAAAAATAACATTTTAACTGATTTTTTGGAGACAGGCACATACGACCGAAACAGAAAGTTCTTTACAACTATATCTCCTTCAATGGACATCCTTATTTCAAGCAACCTTGAACGCCTTATCTACTTGGTATGCGGAAGCGAAAAAACCGCAAAATACATGAGCGACCTGAAAGAATATGGCAGATATACGTTAGCAGAGGAAGATTTCAAAAAAATCAAGGAGCATTTCTGCGGTTACTTCTGTGACGAGGAAAACACGAAGAAAACCATCTGTGACACCTTTAAAAATCATAACTATTTAATAGATACTCATACGGCTGTCGGCTATCATTGCGCGTTACAGTTCTCAAAGCTTGAGGGCGGAAGCAAGAAAATAATTCTTGCCTCTACTGCAAGTCCTTTCAAATTTGCAAGCGACGTTTATACGGCAGTGAGCGGCAAAGCTCCCACCGACGAGCTTTTGGCTTTAGACGAGCTTTCAAAGCTCACATCAGCGCCAATACCTGCGCCCCTCAATAAAATCGGAGAAAGAAAGGTGCGCTTCGATTCCGTTTGCCATCCTTGCGAAATGAAGGATACCGTCCTTCAGTTTGCTGACAAATAATTTATATGTACCGTCTGCCGTACGGCAGACGTGGGTTTACTTGTTTTCCGCATCCTCTTTTGGCTTAAAGGTAGCGCATACGGTTTCACTACTGCTCTGCGCATAGCTCGGGCCTACTGCGATACATTCTGCGTGACAAGAATTTGCGAGTCCGTGGTACATACAATTGCTCACGTCGCAATTGATGCCCTTTATATGCTTTCCTGTTGCGTTCTTTTCTTCCTGCATAACATTTTCCTCACTTTTTTTGTTTTGTTCATTATGAACTGTTATTAGTCTAACAAAAAAACGCTTAAATATTCATTAATTCGGAGTTTTGTATGTCTTTATTCGTTATAGGTGACCTTCATTTATCTACCTTGGCAAGCACTGATAAATCAATGGAAGTGTTTGGACGCCGTTGGTGCGATTATATGGGAAAAATTGAAAAAAATTGGCGAGCCGTTATAGAAAAAGACGATACGGTAATGATTCCCGGAGATATTTCCTGGGCTCTGACCTTAAAAGAGGCGCAATCTGATCTGACGTTTATTGATTCTCTGCCGGGCAGAAAAATATTTATAAAGGGTAACCACGACTTTTGGTGGTCCACTCAAGCTAAAATAAATGATTTTTTCAAAACGAACAATATTTCTACAATTTCTATACTGCAAAATAATGCGTTTGAAATAGAGAACTTCATTTTATGCGGAAGCCGCGGTTGGTATCAGGACGAGGCAAATGATAAGTCAAAAATGGAAAACGATTACAAAAAAATCGTCGCGCGCGAAGCTATCAGATTAAGAATGAGCTTGGATAGCGCAATGAGCTTAAAAGCTTTATCTCCCGAAAAGGAAATAATCGCCTTTATGCACTTCCCTCCTTTTTGGAACGGCTTTGAGTGTAAGGAATTTATCGACATACTAAAGGCGTACGGTGTAAAGCGCTGCTATTTCGGTCATATACACGGCAATTACACAGCGCCTGCATATGTTAGCTATGAAGAAATTGATTTTGTTTTAGTTTCGGCAGATTATCTTAATTTTCTGCCCCGGTTAATTTTACCCGACTGATTTTAATATTACTTAAAAAAGGGATAATTTTATATAATTTTATAGGAAAATATCGTTTTTTTGGAAATTTTATCTTGACAACATAAGGTTTGTGAGGTAAAATGATATGAGATTTGTCTAAAATAAATTTTTTATATATTTTTGGAGGAAATACCAATGAACCTTAAGAAAAAGGAATTGACCGAAAAGAATCTCTATACTCTTGAATTTTCGGTTGAAAAAGACGTATTTGACGCCGCAGTGAATAAGGTGTACGCAAAGGAAGTTAAGAAAATTAACGTTCCCGGCTTCAGAAAGGGAAAGGCGCCCAAAAGCGTAATTGAAAAAATGTACGGCAAGGGCGTGTTCTACGAGGACGCTATCAATGAATGTATTCCCGACGCATTTGAAGCAGCGCTCAAGGAGTCCGAGCTTGAAATGGTTGGCAGACCTGAATTTGACGTTATTTCAATTGATGATAACGGCGTTTTGCTCAGCGCCAAGGTATACGTAAAGCCGGAGGTTAAAATCGAGGGCTATGCAGGCATTGAATTGACCAAGACGACGAAAAGAGTTACTAAAAAAGAAATCGACGAGGAAATCGAGCGCGTTCGCGAGAGAAACTCAAGAACGATAGACGTTACAGACCGTCCCGCTGAAATGAGCGATATCGTCAACATTGACTTCGACGGTTACGTTGACGGCGTGGCTTTTGACGGTGGAAAAAGCGAGGGCTTCGACCTCAAGCTCGGAAGCGGTCAGTTTATTCCCGGATTTGAAGAGCAGATCGCAGGAAAGAATATAGGCGAAGAGTTCGACGTTAACGTAACCTTCCCTAAGGATTATCACGCAGAAAATCTCGCAGGCAAGGCGGCTGTCTTTAAGACGAAGCTTAACGCTATTAAGAAAAACGAATTGCCCGAGCTTGACGACGAATTCGTAAAGGACGTATCTGAATTTAACACTCTTGATGAATATAAAGCCGATATTAAGGCAAAAATTCAGGATAGAAACGCAAAACAGGCGGAAATCGAAGTTGAAAATAAGCTTGCAGACACTCTTATCGAAAAGCTTGACGCCGATATTCCCGAAGCTATGTTCGTAGCAGAAACCGAGAACTATCTCCGTGACTACGACAACCGCTTGAGAATGCAGGGCATGGACCTTTCAACCTACTTTAAGTATACCGGTATGAACCTTGATATGCTTAGAGCTCAGCTCCGCCCTCAAGCAGAAAAGCAGGTTAAGGTTCGACTTGCTCTCGAAAAGATAGCAGAACTCGAAAAGATTGAGGTTTCAGATGAAGAAATAGAGGCTGAATACACTCGTATCTCCGAGGCGTACAACGTACCTGTTGACCAGGTTAAATCAATGGTAGACGCTAAGGGTATTTCCGAGGACCTCAAGGTTAAGGGCGCTATGGATTTCGTTAAGAGCAAGGTAGTTTACGTAAAATAATCAGACAAATTCAAGCAAAATTTGCATTTTATGGAGGTACTTATGGCACTTGTCCCAATGGTCATTCAGGAAACTAACAGAGGAGAACGCTCCTACGACATTTATTCCCGTCTTTTAAATGACAGAATAATATTTCTTGCCGATGAGGTAAACGACGTGACAGCTTCTCTTGTCGTCGCGCAGATGTTGTACTTAGAGGCGCAAGACCCTGATAAAGACATTTCGTTCTATATCAACAGCCCCGGCGGCTCTGTTTCTGCCGGTCTGGCAATATATGACACGATGAATTTCATAAAATGTGACGTTTCTACTATATGTATCGGTATGGCGGCAAGTATGGGCGCGTTCCTTTTAGCTGCCGGAACGAAGGGAAAAAGATTTGCTCTCCCTAACAGTGAAATAATGATTCACCAGCCGCTTGGCGGTACGAGAGGTCAGGCCACGGATATTAAAATCCACGCAGACCACATTATCAAAACAAGGGAAAAGCTCAATAAAATACTCTCTGAAAGAACAGGTCAACCTATCGAAACGATCGACCGCGATACCGAAAGAGATAATTTCCTCTCAGCGCAGGCAGCAGCCGAGTACGGTCTTATCGACAAAGTAATAGACAAAAGAATTTAACGTTTGATACAGTCGAGAGAACACACGTTTTTGTTCTCTCGATTTTACTTAAATTTCACCTCTAAAGAAAGGTATAAAAATGGCAAACAATTCTAACAAGAACTCCCCTCTTTGTTCTTTTTGCGGACGAAACGAGCACGAAGTAATGTTTCTTATCCCCTCCCCTACAGGAGCTTATATTTGTGATAACTGTATTTCTGCTTGCGTAGAGCTTATCGAAGCGCATATGCCCGACGTTTACGAACACGATTCTGAAATCCTATCTTTTGATTCTCTGCCCAAGCCCGCAGAAATAAAGAAAATTTTAGACGAGCACGTTATAGGTCAGGATGAAGCAAAGCGCGTTCTTTCGGTTGCAGTATATAACCACTACAAGAGAATATTAAGCAAGCCCAAAAAGGAAGATAAAAAGGTTAAAAAGAATACGCCAAAGGAAGAAGTGAAGGAAAACGACAACGTCGAAATTCAAAAGAGCAACGTTCTTTTGTTAGGTCCGACAGGCGTCGGAAAAACCTATTTGGCGCAAACCCTCGCAAAAACTCTTAAAGTGCCGTTTGCAATTGCCGACGCTACCACGTTGACAGAAGCGGGCTACGTAGGCGAGGACGTCGAAAATATCCTTTTGCGCTTAATTCAAGCGGCGGATTACGACATTGAGCTCGCAGAAAAAGGTATAATCTACATCGACGAAATTGATAAGATTTCCCGCAAGGGCGAAAATCGCTCGATTACGAGGGACGTATCAGGAGAGGGCGTACAGCAGGCGCGTTTAAAAATTCTTGAGGGCACGATTTCAAACGTTCCACCTCAAGGCGGAAGAAAGCACCCGAACCAAGAATTTATCCAGATTAATACCGAAAACATTTTGTTTATATGCGGCGGAGCGTTCGACGGACTGCAACAGATAATTGAAAAGCGTCAGGGCGGCTCTACGATAGGATTCGGAGGAGAGATAAAGGGCAAAAAGGAGAGGCAGAAGGCATCTGTATATCACGAAGCCATATCTCACGATATCGTAAAATACGGTCTCATTCCCGAGCTTGTCGGGCGCTTGCCTATAATCGTTTCTCTCGACAATCTTGACGAGGAAGCGCTTGTAAAGATTTTAAAAGAACCAAAAAATTCTCTCTGCAAGCAATACAAAAAACTCTTTGAGCTTGACAACGTAGAGCTTGAATTTGAGGAAGAAGCGTTATACGAGGTAGCCAAGCTCGCGATAAAGCGTGAAATCGGCGCAAGAGGACTTCGTTCCATCCTCGAAAATATAATGATAAAACCTATGTACGATATCCCTTCTGAAAAGGAAATCAAAAAAATAATTATTACTAAAGATTTTATTGAAGGAAAAGCTCCCTTAAAAATTATAAAGAGAGCAAAAAGAACACAAAAACCCTTATCGCCGATTATAGACAAAGGCGAACAAAAAAACGCATAAAAAATCCGACAGGAATACCACGGTAATACCGATTTCCTGTCGGATGTTTTTTTATGATTTTATATGTATTAGTCTATGTCCTCTGCAACGTTGGTTACCGGCTCGTCAAGAAGCTCGGGATTGAGCAAAAGACGCTTTATAATTTTAAAGGCGGAGGCGTAGTAGTATCCGTCGCAAATACGTTCGTCAACAACCGCTTTAAAGGTTACGAAATGGCGCTTCTCTACATTTCCTTCATCGTTCACAACGATATCGGTATATCTCTTTCCAAACGCCAAAAAGACGGGAAGGTTTCCGAAATTGTAGAGATGATGGTAAATCGCATTAATGCCGAGCGAGCCCATGCTCGTAATAATGAATGAGCCATGAAAAGGGCTGACCTTGAGTAATGCCTTGGGGAGCAAGCCGAAATAATCGAGAAATCTGAGAAAAGCTACCGTAAATCTAAGTATCAATCCCGGAATCTTTGAAAGCAGACGGGCGGTCTTGTCAAAATCGCTATCGGCAGCGACCGCCTCCTTTGCCACCTTATTAAACTTCTCATACACGTCTACAGCCGTATCGGTCGGCTCGAACTCGACCTTAATAGTGGTGTCGGGAGAGTCAAGCGACATCTGCTTTTTTATGCTCATAACTCCCTCGATATTATTTCTTGAATATACCTTTTGTCCCGATACAAATCTGTTTAACGCGGGACGCATTGAAATAGCGCGTACATAGCTGGCTATAAAAAGGTGTAAAATACCCATATTCTTATAGCCCTCGCTATGCTTCTTTTGCAAATATTTTTCTATATTTGTAATATCTATTACGTCTTCAAACTTATTCTGAGAATCTGAACGATCCTTCATAATATAGGGCACCATCATAGACATTGGCGGCAAGGTTCTTATCCTTCTGCCCTCTTTGCGATCACCAAAACGACGGCGTCTTTTATTTTTTGCCATATTAAACCTCACAATAATTTAAAAATTTAACATATATGATATTTTATCACATTCACGATAAAAAATCAATGCTTTTTTAACAATTTATGACTTTTTTCGGCTTATTCCTCATAATAAATGCCGTCATTTTCCTCCTCTTGCGTCAAATCCTCTCTTTTATTCTGTATATTTTCTTCTGTTTCTTCTTCTCTTTCTTCTTCTATTTTCTTCTCCTCTACATAATATGAATTAAACTGACGTTTATTACCTACGTTACTTATTCCAACGAAGCGTCCTTTCGGTATCGTATTGGCGAAAAACGGCGCTTCCTTTAACTTCGCTATGCTTTTTCCGTTAAGAGCGCGATATACGTATTGCGCGTCCGAAATATAAAGCTGAATGGGAAAATCTCTTTTATATTCTTTTATGAGAGCGACCTTTTTTAAATTCATACCGTAATCTTCAAATTGTCCCGCTTCTCCGTTTTCTCCTATTATTATCCCTCTTTCTTCATCGTAATCTACAAGAATATGGCAGTCACAATAGCTCCTTGGCATACTTTTCTTCGTAAAATAACCGACACTGCTTCTCCCTCCTCTTGCATCGTGCGAGCATATATCGGAATAGAGCTTTCCCGAGTCGCGACAGTATTGGCATCTTACAACGCCGGGCGCAAGCTCAAAATTCAACTGCGCTGTATCACTCATATCGACTTTTTTGCGGTGTATCTCCCTCATAACCTCATCCCAAACCTCAAGATGCGTGGGAGCTACATCACCGACCTCTTTATCTCGTTTTGGATATCCGCACCAGATACCTGCCGTATAATACGGGGTATATCCTACAAACCATTTATCTCTATCGTCGCCTGAGGTTCCCGTTTTTCCTGCTGTATCTATTGAATATTTAAGCTTTATTTTGTCAGCGGTTCCGTATTCCACGACGTTTTGGAGGAGCTGTGTCATAATAGAAGCATTCTGCTCACTCCATACGTAAGATTTTTCCTCCTCGTTTTTGAGTATCAGATTTCCTAACGAGTCGTAGACGGCAAGATAAGAACGGCTTTTGTGATAATTTCCATCCGAAAAAGAGGTATACGCATTTGTTATATCACGCAAGGTAACACCGTAGCTCAATTGTCCCAACGCAAGAGGCGCGGAAGCTAAATCGGTATATCTCTCCCCCTCGTTCTCCGCCGAACGAACGATATTATTCACGTGAAGCTTGTTGACTAAATAGGAATATGACCTCTCAGCGCCCAACAAGTTAAATACCTTTACCGCCACGGTATTCTTGGAATATGCAATTGCGGAGCTTATGTCTGTAAGACCGCTATATATCGAAGGGTAATTCCTCGGCCAAGGCGTAAGCTTTCCTGAATTTCTGAAAAAGATTACCGGCGTATCGTCGAAAACCGTACTCCACGTTATAAGACCTTCCTCAAGCGCAGGGGCATAAACCGAAATAGGTTTTATAGATGATCCGGGAGGCATTTTGGTTTTTGTTGCAAAATTTGTAACCCTGTTCGCCTCTTTATTTCCAACTGCGCCGACAACTCCCAATAAATTTCCGTTTTTCTGATCAATTACCGTCATTGCGTACTGCAACGATTTCGTTCTGCACTGCTTTGGAAAATTTTTATAATTACTGAAATAATTTTCTAAGATAGTTTGTATTTCCCTATCCATAAGAGTATATATTTTCAACCCGCCTGAATATACCATTTTGGAAGCGGATTCATAACTCAGACCGTTTTTTTTCATTAAATCGTCAATTACATCTGAAACAACGACCTCTGCATACCAGGACTGAATAGGTATTTTTTCTTCCTCTTCCTGCATATTCAATACCAGCTCTCTGCCGTATGCGCCGTCAAATTCATTTTGCGTTATATACCCGTAATCGAGCATACTTTGCAAAATCAAATTTCTGCGATATTCGTTATTTTCAGGATGCTTAGCGGGGTTATATCGGCTGGGAGAATTTATTATTGCGGCAAGAGCGGCGCACTCGTTCAAATCAAGCTCTGACAAATTTTTCGCGAAATAAACGTCGGCAGCAGACGAAAGCCCTACACAATTTTCAGACATAGGAACGATATTCAAATACAGCTCTAAAATTTCTTCCTTTGAATATTTTTTTTCGATGTTAATTGCTCTGAACATTTCTCTGAGCTTTCTTTTGGCGCTTATTTCATCGTCGTCAGATATATTTTTTATTAATTGCTGAGTTATCGTAGAGCCGCCAAAACGGGAGTCAAAATGGAAAATATAGTTCACCGCCGCTTTTCCCGTTCTATACCAATCGACGCCGTTATGAGAAAAAAATCTATGGTCCTCTATCGCTATAAAAGCATTTTTCAGATTTTCAGGTATCTGTTCATATTCGCACCATATACCCTTCTCGCTTCCCCATATTTGTCCGTTTTCCATCTCCTTCGGAACGTATCCTTTAAGTCCCAGTTCTGAGCTTATATTGTCAGAAAGCACGGAAGTATCGTTATAATATAATATCGTGGTTTTAGAACCGCGCGACAATTCAAAAAGACGCTCGTCCGACGCATAATCTATTCCCTTGTGTATCTTTACGCAATAAGCGGCAGCCAAGAGGAGCGAAACGGAAAAAATACAGATAAACGTGATAAATAAAATTTTTATGCTTTTTAAAAATAAATTGTTCCCTTTGTTTTTCATATTAAATAAGCGAAAGCAAAAAAAGCGCTCGCAATTTCACCTCATACTTTGATACTTTTAGTATGATTAAAAATGCAAGCGCAAATATACAAAATGATTTCCAAAAATGTAATTTAATAAAAGACTCGATTCAAATACAGACCTTCAGGCGGAGCCGTCATTCCTGCGTTTTCCCTTTTTCCGCTCTCAATAATGAAAGGAATTTCATCCGCCTCAATGTTTTTAAAAGCCACCTGAACAAGTGTGCCAACCATAATTCTCACCATATTATAGAGAAAACCGTCTGCAGAAACAGAAAATATAATTTCATCATCATTTTTTTCAAGAGAGCAAGCGAAGACCGTTCTTACGGTATCTTGGGCGTCGGAATTAGCGCTCATAAATGCAGAAAAATCGTGCTTTCCCAAAAAATACTCAGCTGCTTTTTTCATATTCAAGAAGCCCTCTTGAGTAATTTTTCGCTGTATCTGCCACGCCCTTTTTTCAAAGAAAGGGTTTGTAACCTCTGCATTATATATACGATAAATATACTCCTTGCCCTTCGACGAATACCTTGGATGAAATTCTTCGTCTACTTCCCTTGCATAATAGAGCGACAGGTCGGACGGTAAAACCGTCGAAAATGCTTTTGCTAATTTTTCTGCGGGTATAGACGATATTTTCTCGCCTAACGGCTCGATAGTCATACAAAACTCATTTGCATGAACGCCGCTATCGGTCCTACTGCAACCTGTAATGTTACAAGCGCAACCAAAAAGCTTTTCGCTCGCAATATTTAATTCGCCCTGAACGGTTCTGCAGTTTGGCTGTACTTGAAACCCACAGAAATCGTTTCCCAAATATCTGATTTTAGCAAAATATTTCATCTTTACACCTTTAATGATTAAATGGAATACCCGAATTTTACCCGATTAAATAAAATAATTCCGACAAATAATAGCAAAAACGCAAAAATGAAGATATAGTCCTTTGTCTTATACTCCAATTTTACGAGGCGTGTTCTGCCCTCTCCGCCGTGATAACAACGACATTCCATTGCCATGGCCAAGTCCTCGGCGCGCTTAAATGAAGATATAAAAAGCGGTATCAGTACGGGGATAAGCGCTTTTGCCCTTTTAATGATGCTTCCGTTTGAAAAATCTGCGCCCCTCGCCTTTTGAGCGTTCATAATCTTATCTGTTTCCTCTATTAAGGTAGGAATAAAACGAAGCGCAATAGACATCATCATTGCAAACTCGTGGACAGGCACCTTTATCCTTTTAAGAGGTGAAAGCAAGCTTTCAATTGCGTCCGTGAGCATAATCGGCGAGGTCGTATAGGAAATAAGGACGCTGCTTCCGATTATAAGTATAATGACGCGCAGCGCCATATATAGCGCTCTCCACAAGCCGTCTTCATAAACCGCAATGAAATAAAATTTAAATAGCGGTTCTTCTGCCGCGGATTTTGTCAGAAATATATTCAAAATCGCCGTGAATAGCAACACAAAAATAATCGGCTTCAACCCTTTTATAATTACCTTAAATGAAATTTTACTCATTGCGATAATTACAAAAGACGCCAAAAGCAATACAGAAAGCCCGAGCAAGCTGTTCGCAGAAAAGACCGCTACTATAAAAATGAGCGCCCCTATAATCTTTGTTCTGGGATCTAACCGATGAATAAGAGAGTTCCCTGCAAAAAATTGACCAAGTGTAATATCTTTCAGCATTTTAAATCCCCCTTTTCAGAAAGGATATTCAATATTGCTTTTTTCACACCCTCGACGGTATAAAGCTCACCTTCTAATTTTATTCCTCGGTTTTTCAGCATTTCTGCAATATGCGCTATCTGAGGTATATCAAGGCCTACGTTAATAAGCTCTCTTGCGCAAGAGAATACCTCTTCTGTGGTTCCGCTGAGGAATACTCCCGACTGATTCAGCACTACTATATTATCGCAGTAATTAGCCATATCCTCCATACTGTGACTTATTAAAATAACGGTGGCGTTCTGCTCTTTCTGATAAGCGCGAACCCTACTTAAAATTTCTTCTCTTCCCCTGGGATCAAGCCCTGCCGCCGGCTCATCCAAAACGAGAACCTCAGGCCGCATAGCGATAACGCCTGCAATGGCGACACGCCTTTTCTGTCCTCCTGAAATTTCAAATGGGGATTTATCATAAAGCGAGGTGGGGAGTCCAACGAACTTCATCGCTTCATCGGTTCTCTCCTCTATCTCCTCGGGAGAGAGCTCCATATTGCGAAGCGCAAATCCGATATCGGATTTCACAGTATCGTCGAAAAGCTGATATTCAGGGTACTGCATAACGAGACCGACACGAAACCTTATGTCACGTATCTTTTTAGGTTGCTCCCAAATATCCTTTCCGTTCAATAAAACTCTACCGCTGTTTGGTTTGATCAAGCCGTTCAGCATTTGCGCGAGCGTTGATTTTCCAGAGCCGGTATGTCCTATCACTCCGGTTATTTTCCCTTTTTCAAAACCGATATTGATATTTTTCAGGGCATCTATTTTATACGGAGTATTTTCTCCGTACACGTAAGAAATATTTTCAAGCTCTAATATATTCATTTCTCTTGCGCCCTCCCTATCAAATCTGTGAGCACATCCACACATTCCTCTATGGAAAGGCAGTCGTTAGGCAACGAATAGCCGAGCTTGTTTAACTCGTAAATTAATTCGGTGCCCTGAGGCGCTTCAAGCCCTACCTTTTTTAATTCATCTATTTTTGAAAAAACTTCCTTCGGTGTTCCGTCCATATAGAGCGAGGAGTCGTTTATAACGATAACTCTATCGGCGCGCACCGCTTCTTCCATATAATGAGTTATATGAATTATCGTGATGTTTTTTTCACGGTTTAATTTTTCTATGGTATTCATTACGTCCTTGCGCCCCAAGGGATCAAGCATAGACGTCGCTTCGTCAAGAATGATACACTTAGGCATCATAGCAATGACGCCTGCAATAGCTATTCTCTGCTTTTGACCGCCGGAAAGCCGATGAGGAGCGTGCTGAGAATATTCAGTCATACCGACGATTTCTAATGCCTCGTCCACTCGGCTTCTGATTTCTTCTCTGGGGACACCCAAATTTTCAGGGCCGAAGGCGATATCCTCTTCCACCACGTTAGCTACCAATTGATTGTCAGGATTTTGAAAAACCATTCCAATCTTTCTGCGAACGGAAAGAAGCGCTTCGTCGCTCATATTTTCACCGTCCGAGGTGATATCCTTGCCATCCATAATTATTCTTCCGCGGGTAGGCATAATAATAAGATTTAAGAGCTTTGCAAAGGTGGATTTTCCCGAACCGTTATGTCCAAGGATAGCCACATACTCACCTTGATTTATATCTATATTTACATCATTCAGAGCCAAAACCGTTTTGTCGTTTGCAACCTCTTCATCATACGGATAGCTAAACGATAAATTTTCAGTTTTGATGAATTTTTCCAATGCCATTTTTTATCCTTTCTGACAAATCTACCGAACTTATGAAAACACGCATCTCACACTGCTTCCGCAGGGGAGCGCAAGACCGCTGTCCTTAACCTTTAATCCAAGCTCGTCTGCTTGGCACTTTATTTTTCTGCCCCCGCCGAGCCGCAGCTCTGCTATATACTTCATCGTAGAGGCAGAAAGCCCTGTCGTATAAGAATTTAATAAAAAGAACAGGGGCTCATCACTCAGAACATTTGAAACAAGCTTCACAAAATCGTCAATGCTTTCTTCGATTTTCCAAATTTCTCCCGTAGGACCTCTGCCGTAGGATGGGGGGTCCATAATTATTCCGTCATATTTTTTTCCTCTCCGTATCTCTCTTTCAACGAACTTTTTACAGTCGTCAACGATATAACGAATAGGAGCATCCGAAAGATTATTCAGGCGGGCGTTTTCCTTTGCGACTTCTACCATTCCCTTTGCGGCGTCGACGTGACAAACGCTCGCTCCTGCTTTTGCGGCGGCAACGGTGGCGCAGCCGGTATAAGCAAAAAGGTTCAAAACTCTAATTTCCCTATCGCTTTTTTTAATAAGCTCGGAAAACCAATCCCAATTAGTAGCTTGTTCGGGAAAAATCCCTGTATGCTTAAAGCCCATCGGCTTTACCCTCAATATCAAATCCTGATAATTTACAGTCCATTCCGAAGGGAGCCCGTTTCTGCTCCAAGCTCCACCGCCTGACTTTGAGCGTGTATAAACCGCATCTGCTCTTTGCCAAAGAGGGTTCTTTTTTTCGCTATTCCATATCACCTGTGGATCAGGTCTTACGAGAGTATATTTTCCCCACTTTTCAAGTTTATCCCCTGAGGAAGTATCGATAAGTTCATAGTCATTCCAATTATCGCTTATCCACATTTTTATAATTCCTATCGTAATTTATTTTATTTGTTATAGTACTGCGCCATAAGAGAATTAGAGGTATTCGCGTGGCAGATAGCTATCGCCAAGGCATCAGCCGTATCGTCAGGCTTCGGCGCTTCTTTCAATTTCAAAAGCGAGGTAACCATAGAAATTACCTGATTTTTTTCCGCCTTTCCATAACCTACGACCGCTTGCTTTACCTGCAACGGCGTGTATTCGAAGGTTTTCACCTGATGTCGAAAGGCGGAAAGCAAAACAACTCCCCTCGCCTCTGCTACGGTTATTCCCGTTGTCGTATTGGTATTAAAGAAAAGCTCCTCAATTGCCATTTCATTCGGCTGGTATTTCTCTATTAAAACGTTAACGTCATCATAAATCATAGAAAGCCGTTTGCTCGTATCTGTATGCGCAGGAGTGCGAATAGCACCAAAGGCAACAGGACGAAACGAAGAACCGATTTTATCCACAATTCCCCAACCTACAATAGCAAGTCCGGGGTCAATTCCCAAAATTCTCATATCTCTGCCCCATTAAAAATAAAACCGTTTTTTAAAGGTTGTTCTTTCATATTCAATAAAAAACACGTATTTAGTTTATTATACCACATTATCCTAAAATAGTCAAAGATTTTTTGACTATAATAATATTTTTTTAAAATAAAGGCATAAGCAAAATTCCACGCATTTTTTATATTTGTTAAACGTGTGTATAAAATAGTTTTTTCTATTTACATTTATTTGCATTTATGGTATAATACTATAATAATAGGTATATTTTCGATTATTTAAAATCAAGGAGCGCTTTATGGATTTCTCGAAGAAAAATTCAGATAATCAAACTGAGGAATATATCGATCAACCGAAGAAAAAGGTTTCTCTGCTCGATAAGATAGACCTCTTTTTCGCAAAATATAATTATTCTTACTTGGCTTGGTCTTTTATTTTGCCATTGTTTTTGATGCTTCTTATATATGTCAAAATGGGAGTATATCCCTTTGGAAGAAGCTCTGTGCTGGTGCTTGACCTTAATGGGCAGTACGTACAATTTTTTGCAGCTCTACGCTCTGCCATTTACGGAGACGGCTCGTTTCTGTACTCCTTCGGCAGAAGTCTTGGCGGTGAGTTTTTGGGAATTTACGCTTACTATCTTGCAAGCCCGTTTTCTTATATAGTCGCACTCTTTCCAAAAGAAAGTATTCTCGAAGCGCTACTCACTATTTTCGTCTTAAAATGCGGATCTGCAGGTCTTTCATTCGGCATCTTTATGCACAACTCGCAAAGGTGCAATAAGACGATTATAATAGGTCTCTCTATTCTTTATGCCTTGTCATCTTATTCGGTGGTTATTCATCATAACACAATGTGGATAGACGCTATGATCCTGCTTCCGCTTCTCGCTCTTGGCGTTGAACGCCTCGTGAAGTACAAGAAGCCCTCGCTTTACGTCATTTCTCTCGCTCTTACACTGCTCTGCAACTACTATTTGGGTTATATGAGCTGTATATTCGTCGCACTCTATTATTTCTACTATATGTTATCAACCATAGCGACGGGCGCATCAAATCCAATTGGCGAAAAGAAGCATTTTTGGCGTTCTCTTCTGAGGATGGGCGTATATACGATTATAGGCATAGGAATTGCCGCCGTGATGATAATTCCCGCCTACTACTCGCTCACCTTTGGAAAATCGGATTTCACGAATCCAAGCTTCGCTTTCTTTTCCAAGTTCGATTTCGTGGATTTCCTTGCAAAGCTATTCCCCGGTGCTTATGATACCGTGCGCCCCGAGGGGCTTCCTTGGGTTTATTCCGGCGTTATTGCCGTCGTCCTTCTTCCAATCTATTTCCTGACAAAAAAAATAACCTGGCAGGAAAAGGTCGCTTCGGGTATCTTTATCATCGTATTATTTGCAAGCATGAATATCAACACGTTGGATATGGTTTGGCACGGTTTTCAGGCGCCTAACTGGCTTAACTACCGTTATAGCTTCATGTTCTCGTTCGTTCTTCTGATACTCGCAGGCAAAGCCATTACTCTGTTGCGAGAAGTGGGCTACAAATCAATTTTAGCTTCCTCGGCTATCATAGCAATTTTAGTCGTCGTTCTCCAAAAAATAAATCTTACCTATCCCAAAGACGGTGTTGAGACCGAATATTTCAGCGACATTAACGGCGTTTGGTTTACTTTGATTTGTCTGGCTGTATATGGCACGCTCTTAATGCTTATGACAAACTATAGAGCGAACTCTCCAAAAATTGATACTCTCGCACTTATACTTGTCATTGCTCTTTCTGTTGAGGTCTTTTTGAACGGCGTTTATTATACGAAAAAGCTAAACGAGGACGTCGTTATTTCAAGCTATGACTCATACCACGACTTTTACGACAAGCATCAAGAGGCATTCGATTACGTGGAAGAAACCGATGATAGCGAATTTTACCGTGTAGAAAAGACCTTTACCAGAAACGTTACTGACGGTTTTGTATTCGGAATCAACGGCATCGCAAGCTCTACTTCAACTCTCGACAGAGACGTAGTTAAATTCATAGGAAAGCTGGGAATAAAGGCAGATTCTCACTGGACCGAATATAAGGGCAGTAACGCTATATTGGATTCGTTTTTTGGAATTAAATATATTTTAACTCTACCTGAAGAAAGCGCTTCTCCTATTTATGAGGAGTATTACACAAACGAATCCACTAAGGTATACAAAAATCCGTATGCGCTTTCACTCGCCTTCGCCTGCCCCTCAAATATCAATGATATTTCCTTTGAATTACCTCGAGACTCGTTGGATTATGAGCGTAAAGACGGCGAATTGAAGCTCAAGGAGGAATTTGCAGATACTCTTTGGTCGCCCTTCTCCCGCATGAACGCTATACTTTCTGCTATAGTCGGAAGAGACGTTTCTGTTTACAAGCCGATAGAGCATACTATGAAAACTACGATAACGGTAAATCAAGAGCCGACAATCTGGAATCACTATCCATTTAAAGCGATAAATAAAGACGACATGTCAGCTTGCGTCATCTTTAATCTTACCGCAAGCAGAGACGGTAACATCTACTGCTTCTTCCCGACGAAATATTCAAGACAGATCGAAGTCTTTCTGAACTCCAAGAAGGTAGAAACTCTTTATTCGGGAAATACAAATATAGCCCCGATTATAAACCTGGGTAATTTTTCCGAGGGCGAAGCGCTTATGGTGGACATGTATATCTATCCTTACGGTGAATTTTACCTCACGGCAGATGTTCCCTATTTCTGCTATATTGACGATGACGAATTAGTTTCAGTAATGACCGAGATTTCAGAGGGCAACTTAAATATTACCAAATTCTCAGATGACTATATCGAAGGCGTCGTAAATGCAGAGGAAGGCAAAACGACAATCCTCACGACAATACCGTACGACAAGGGCTGGAACGTAAAAGTAGACGGAAAGCGTGTCGAAACCTATGAAACCCTATCTTGTCTTTTGGCGTTCGACCTTCCAAATGGCGCGGGAGAATACACGATTACGATGAAATATTATCCCTCCTGCTACACGACAGGAATTATTATCTCGATTGCGTCCCTTTTATTTTTCGTTGTCATTCTCGTCCTTATCTGTTTGTTAAGAAAGGGCAAAATAACTTTCAAAAAGAAAAAAGCTTTATTTAATTTTACAAACACGTTTATCCCGCTTCCGACAGACAGTTATTCTGAATACCCCTCTCTGATTGAGCTCGAAATTATCGAAGAAGAAAAAGAAAAGGAAGCTCGCAAAAAGCGCCTTAGAAAAAGGAAATAAAATGGAAATTGTAAAATTTAACGTCGGAGATATAATCGAGGTGAAAAAGAAGCACCCCTGCGGTTCAAGCTTTTTTACTATTGCCAGAACAGGAAGTGACGTCAGAATGATTTGCTGCGGGTGCAAAAGAGATATAACCGTCGACAGATTAAAAGCAGAAAAGTTTATAAAAAAAGTATTGGAAAAAAACGAAAATGAAAAAAATTAAGGTCGCTTTTCTTTCTAAGCTTGCAGATTTTTATAATCTTTTAAAAGCCAAAAAAAGCAATTACAGAGCGCTACCTTCAAAAATGCTTAAAAAGGGAAAGTTAATTCTACGCAGACCTCTTTTTTGGAGTTTTTTATTACCGTTTCTATTAATGCTCTGCGTTTTTATAGCGATTGGCGTATTTCCGTTCGGAAAAAACTCGGTACTCGTCCTTGACTTAAACGGTCAGTACGTCTACTTTTTCGAGGCGCTGCGAAGCTTCATTTACGGTGAAGCTTCACTTCTCTATTCATTCTCTCGGGCACTGGGTGGAGAGTTCCTCGGAATTTACGCCTACTACCTTGCGAGTCCGCTCTCGTATATTGTAGCTCTTTTCCCTAAGCATTGCATAACCGAAGCGCTTTTCAGTATTATTCTAATCAAGATAGGTCTTTGCGGCTTGACGTTCGGAATAATGCTTCAGAAGAAAGCGAAAGCAAGACCAATTACAACTATAATTTTTTCTTGTGTTTACGCGCTTAGCGGATACGTCGTAATAATGCAACACAACACGATGTGGATGGATAACGTATTTATGCTCCCATTAATCGTGCTTGGAGTAGATGCTCTCATAAGCGAAGGCAAATATAAGCTCTTCGTCTTTTCGCTTGTTTTTGCGATAATGAGCAATTACTATATCGGCTACATGACCTGCATTTTCACCTTTCTTTATTTCTTTTTCTCCTACTTTTCCCGCTCTCCTATCGAAAGAAATCCCCGAAATCTGAAATTTCACTTTTTCCGTTCCTTCTTCTCGGTCGGGTTCTTTGCTATAATTTCACTTGCAATTTCGGCTATTATAATTCTACCTGCTTACTATTCACTCACCTTTGGAAAAACGACGTTTTCAGACCCGACGTTTGAATTCGTATCTAAATTCGATTTGTTAGACCTCTATTCGAAATTTATGTTCGGTTCTTATGATACCGTTCGCCCCGAAGGTCTGCCTAACGTTTACTGCGGAATAGTAACGCTTTTCCTTGTCCCCGTTTACTACTTTAACGACAGAGTAAATATGAGGGAAAAAATATGCACTATCTTTCTCTCTCTTATTTTAATTTTCAGCTTTTCAATTAACACGCTTGACCTGGTATGGCACGGCTTTCAAGCGCCAAATTGGCTTAATTACCGTTACAGCTATATGCTCACCTTTATTATGGTGTATATGGCGGCAAGAGGTTATGAAAATATCAGAAACGCCAATAAGAAATTAATATTCTTCACTGCCTCGGTAATGCTTTTGTTCCTGCTCTTTTCAAGCGAGCTGAAATATGAACACGTACACCCTTTATTAACCGTATTAACAAGCATTGTCTGTATCCTTGTCTATTACTTCGCATTCGATTTTATTATTTCAAAAAGGAAGCTGAGCTTTAAGCTTCTATCCGGCTTTTTACTTGCGGTAGTTTCGCTTGAAATGTTTTTGGGCGGACTTTATAACACCTGTTCTCTCGATTATGACGTAGTAATTTCCAACAGAGAAAGCTACCTCGGTTATATGGATAAATGGGAAGATGCAATGGCTTATATTAAAAAAACCGAAAAAGAGCCATTCTACCGAGTGGAAAAAACGGATTACAGAAAGGTAAACGACTCCTACACCTTGGGATACAGAGGGCTTTCCGGCTCTACGTCGACCTTAAATGCCGACACCGTAGATTTTATTTCTCTTTTCGGTCACAATTCCGCTTCTCATTCATCACAGTATACCGGCTCTACCGTAATGGCTGACTCGCTTCTTTCGATAAAATACGTAATGGCAGAAAACGACGTAAAAATTTCTCAATTATACGAAAAAACATATTCCGATGACAAGGTTTCGGTATACAAAAACCCCTACGCTTTGCCTATCGCCTTTGGAGTAAGCTCTGACGTCAATATGATAGTATTTAAAGAAATAAGCGAGGAAAACGAAGAAGAAGCTCACTCAGACAAAAGAGAATATTTCGATTCTGACTCTCCGTTCGAGCGCTTAAACAGACTGACCACCGCGCTTTTGGGCGAGGACGAGATGGTTAAGCTTTATAAGCAAATTGACGCAGAAATCGTAAAAGAAAACTGCAAGGAATCTACAAGCAGAACAAAGTTCTATCCAATAGATGAAGAAAAGGATTCCTATCTTAAATTCGTTTTCGAGGGCGTGGGCGACAAGGAAATTTACGCATACTTCCCCACCTTTTACTACACAGGCGCAGAAATGTACCTGAACGGTGAAAAAATCGGAAATCTGTTCAAAAAAGATAATCACGGCTACGTATACGTCGGAAAATATGAAGAAAACGAAAAAGCTGAGCTTTCATTTAAGCTGACGAGCGACGGCATTTATATGATGCGTCACACAAAATACTTCTACTATCTTGACAAACAAATTTTAGACAAGGTTTATGAAAAATTATCCTTGTCTGCATTTTCGGTAGAGATATGCGAGGAAGATTATTTTAAAGGCACAATTACCGTAAACGAAGGGCAAAACGTAATCTTAACTACAATTCCCTACGATAGCGGCTGGCGTGTTACGGCGAACGGACAAAAAATAGATACCTATGAAACGCTCGACGCACTTCTCGCCTTTGACCTTGAGTGTGGGGCGTATGAGCTTGAATTCAGGTATATGCCGCAGATATATATAATCGGATTTTATATTTCACTGTGCGGTGTTGCGCTTCTGACGGCCGTTATTTTGACAGAGGTGCTTTTAAAAAGAAAATCAAAGCAAAAAAACATTAATCCATAAAGAAAGGGATATAAATCATGTTCTACCATATAAGAGGAGAGTTAGTATATATCGACGCTTCTTTTGCAGTAATTGACGCGAGCGGCGTCGGCTACAAATTAAGCGTGAGCTTTAATACTTATAATGAGATATCTAAGGAGGTCGGAAACGAAATCCGCCTTTTAACTCATCTTCAGGTACGGGAGGATGCCGTTGAGCTTTTCGGCTTTTACACAAGCGAGGAGCTGGAATGCTTTAAGCTGCTTAACAGCGTTTCGGGTGTCGGTCCTAAGGCGGCTATGTCTATTTTATCACTTTATACGCCCGATAGATTTGCCTATGCGGTATGCACTGAGGATATAAAAGCGATAGCCAAGGCGTCGGGCATCGGCGCAAAAACTGCGGCAAGAATCGTGCTCGAATTGAAGGATAAAATTTCAAAGGATACCGTGAGCGGCACGCCCGATATAATGAAAGATACTGCTGTAAAAAATTCTGCGGTCACCGGAGCAAAGAACGGAAAGCTCTCCGAGGCGGCAGATGCGCTGACCGTCCTCGGCTATAACAGGAGCGAGATACTCGAAATTTTAAGAACTATTGACACTTCCCTTTCCCTCGAGGAAATTATAACCTTGGCGCTCAAAAAATTTGCAAGCAAGTAAGGAGAAATGATGGATACCGAATTTGATTTTGAAAACAGAATTGTTTCCTCCGAGTATATTCAATCAGACAATGAAATTGAAAACAGCTTACGACCTAAATCATTAAACGAATATATTGGTCAGGAAAAGGTTAAGGATAACCTTAAAATTTACATTGAGTCGGCAAAGCTCAGAAATGACGCTATGGACCACACCCTTCTCTACGGCCCTCCCGGTCTTGGAAAGACAACTCTTTCAAACATAATAGCGAACGAAATGGGAGTTAATATACGCACGACGTCAGGTCCTGCTATTGAAAAACAGGGCGACCTCGCCGCCATTCTCACTAATTTGTCCGAAGGGGATATTTTGTTTATCGACGAAATTCACCGTCTCTCTCGTTCGATAGAGGAAATCTTATATCCTGCTATGGAGGACTATGCTTTGGATATTATTATAGGTAAAGGGCCAAGCGCAAGAAGCATACGGCTTCCCTTGCCTACATTTACCTTAATCGGAGCGACGACGAGAGCGGGACAAATAACAACTCCTTTGCGCGACCGCTTTGGCGTTATTATGAAATTAGAGCTTTACACCCCCGCCGAGCTTGCAACGATAGTTAAGAGAAGCGCAAAAATTTTGGAGCTGAGTATTGACGAAGAAGGCGCAGAGGAAATTTCAAGAAGGTCAAGAGGAACGCCCAGAATTGCAAACCGACTTTTGAAAAGATTGCGCGACTTCGCAATTGTAAAGGGCGACGGCACTATTACAGGAGAAATCGCGCGCTATGCGCTTGATATGCTTGAAATTGACGAGCTCGGACTTGACAATACCGACAGAAAAATGCTCGAAGCAATTATAAAATATTATAACGGTGGCCCTGTAGGTCTTGAAACCCTTGCCGCTACGACGGGCGAGGAGGCCATAACTATAGAGGACGTATACGAGCCATATCTGTTGCAATTGGGCTTTTTAAGTAGGACGCCGAGAGGCAGATGCGCCACCCGTCTTGCATACGAGCATTTAGGCATAAAATACGGCTCATCCGAGCAGCTCACAATCGACGATTAATGTTTTCTTTACAAAGGGGCTGTCTCAAATGCGAGTTTAAGAGTGTTTGAGGCAGCTCTTTTTCTGTGCCTTCAAGAAAAGAGGCTTGCAAAATAGAAAAAACCTCGTTTTGAGGCTAAAATGAGTATGACGAAAAGAGGATCGGCAAAATCCTCGTTTTCAAGGGTTATACAATTTCGCGCAGAATTGGTTTAAGAGGCGTTCAGAGCGAACAAATCCAAGCCAATTCTTCCTTTTTTCGTGCGATTGCAAAGTTTTTCAATATTCAAAGCAAAAGCAAGAAGGAAAAATTGAGTTTCTATGTTTTTCTTTCCTC
>JAZNBK010000042.1:0-7801 GCA_045587025.1 Eubacteriales bacterium | reverse complement strand
TGAACGAGCCTCCGGGAGCGCGTATGCGCGTAGGTCTTTCGGGACTTACCATGGCTGAGTACTTCCGTGACGAGGAAGGTCAGGACGTTCTTCTCTTTATTGATAACATCTTCCGTTTCACCCAGGCAGGAAGTGAGGTATCGGCACTTCTCGGCAGAATGCCGTCGGCGGTCGGATATCAGCCTACCCTTGCAAACGAAATGGGCGCTCTCCAGGAGCGTATTACCTCGACAAAGAAGGGCTCCATCACCTCTATTCAGGCGGTATACGTCCCTGCGGACGACCTGACGGACCCTGCCCCTGCTACCACCTTCGCGCATCTTGACGCTACTACCGTTTTGTCGAGAGGCATCGCTTCGCAGGGTATCTACCCCGCCGTCGATCCTCTTGAATCCACGAGCCGAATTCTTTCTCCCGACATATTAAGCGAGGAGCATTATTCGGTAGCGCGCGAGGTTCAGCGTATTTTGCAGAGATATAAGGAGCTTATGGATATTATCGCTATTATGGGTATGGACGAATTGTCCGACGAGGATAAGCTGTTAGTTCAGAGAGCGAGAAAAATTCAGAGATTCCTTTCTCAGCCGTTTGACGTTTCCGAAAAATTTACGGGTATTCCCGGCACCTACGTTCCTCTTGCCGAGACGATTCGTGGCTTCAGGGAGATTATAGAAGGTAAGCACGACGACCTTCCCGAATCCGCTTTTCTGTTTGTGGGCACGATAGATGAAGCCGTAGAAAAAGCAAAGAGGTTGTCAAAATGAAGGCATTTTCGCTTAAAATATCCTCACCTGAGGGCGATTTGTTCTGCGACGAGGTCGTTAAGCTGAGCGTACGCGGCACGGAGGGAGATCTCGCCGTTATGGCGGGACATATTCCGTTCGTTTCCTACGTTACCTCTTGCGACTGCAAAATAGAGCTTGAGGACGGCAGTGAAAAAATCGGACGGACCGAGGGCGGCGTGCTGACTGTCGGCAAGGATAAGGTCATTCTTCTTTCCGGCAGCTTCGTCTGGAAAAATCGGGACTGATATGAAATTTAATTTGGCACATATAATGGAAAAGGTTTGATTTTTTTCTTTGTGAAGTGTTTTACATTCCACTTGATAAAAAACACCGCGTTTTTTAAAAGCAAAACGACCACTCGATACGAAAGGGTATGGAGTGGTCGCTTTTTTTGCTTTCTTTAAGAATTGTTTTGAGTAGCTTCTTAAAAAATATTATTTAAATGATTTGCTGTTAAGAACGAGCGCGCTATAAAGGAAGAGAACGTCTGCGTCCTTGAAGTCGATGAACCTCATCATCTTCCAGCCCGTCAGGTTTTGAATACTTGCGCTTCTGATATCTACAAGATAGACGGTATCGTACGCTTCGACGAGAAGGGGAGCGATGCTCGAGCCGTAGGAATCACGGAATAAAACGAGCGTTTTCCCCGAGCTTGATGCGGGATTGTCTATACGGATAAGCGGAATTACACCGCCGAGGAACATCTCGTATCCGTCCCTGCCGTTCGCCTTGTCGAGCTCATAAATGCCTCCCGTCTTGTTTTCGGGATAGTAGGTTACCTTACAGCCGTCAAGGACGTCGCTTGTAAGATAAACGAGATCGTCCGTTGGGGGATTGAGCGCGCTTTGACCGTGGTAAACGCCCTTAAAACCGGGTATAACGTTTAAGCGATAATCGCCTGAAAGGCGGTCGGAAATTCCCATATCACCTGCGAGCTTATCCACAACGCCGTCAAGCTTATCCTGTGACCAGTGCGTATCGGTTTTGTAGTAATCGCCAAGATTTAGTGCGTCGAAAATGTCGATATATTGCATCTCGGGGAGCGCTGACGTCACCTTGTCGGCGAGCCCTGCATAGTTTGGCGCAGGATAACCGTAATCTCTGCCGAGAAAATAGTTTTTGTCGGGAACGAGTGAGATGAAATGTCTGCCCCCGTTATCCTTTATAAACGCCTCGTAATAAGCTTTAAGCCGACTTATCGAGTATTCCACTGTCTTGTCGTCAAATTCCGGCTCTATCTTCACGATATATCCGTCCTCTACGGCAAGTCCGTTATTCTCTTTAAGCCCGAGAGCATACAGTTGAAATCTCGCCTTGATGCTGCGGAAAAATTCACGGAAGGGGAATTGGTCAACGCTGTAATCCTCGAATTTGTTTATTACGGTTTTGTCGATTATACCCTCCCAGGTGATATTCTCGGGAAACTGCGCGAGATCTCTGCGCTCCGAGTCCGAGCTTAACGTGGGATTTGTAAACTTAACTGCGCATAAAATTACGAAGAAAGCAATAAGGCATGCGAAAACAGAGGTAACTACGATATTTTTTACTTTATTATTCATTCTTAATACCTCCGATTAAAATCTGAAATAAAGGAACGGACTGAACGAGCCGTCAACAAAATAGGCGGTGCATACGAGGAGTATGCCTACTACGAAAATGGGTTCAAGCACGTTAATAACGAGATTGCCCGCCTTGCTTTCCTTTATCTTAAGGACGGTGTTTTTAACAAGGGGAGTTGAGCCAATTATAGCGAATATAAGCACGAGCGCATATCCGCCGAGATAGTAGGAGGTCTCTCTGCTCCAGAAGGGCAGACCGTATGCGCCGAACATTGAGCCAATGTCGGTTATAGCGCCGGAAATTCCGTTTGCGCTAAATAGCGTGAAGCTAACGAGTATGAGAAGCCACACGTATATATGAGAGAAAACTTTCGGTATTTTCTCAAAGAATTTGTTAAGGAAAAACTTTTCAAGCACAAGGAATAATGCAAAGAAAAGTCCCCAGAAAATGAACGTCCAGTCGGCGCCGTGCCAGAACCCTGTAAGGAACCAAACGACCAGGGTATTGAAGAGCCAACGCCACTTCGAGACACGATTGCCACCGAGAGGAATGTATACGTAGTCGCGGAACCAGGTTCCGAGCGACATATGCCATCTGCGCCAAAATTCCGCAGCGCTCTTTGAGATAAAGGGATAATTGAAGTTTTCGAGGAATCGGAAGCCGAAAATGCGTCCTAAGCCAATTGCCATGTCGGAATATCCCGAGAAGTCGAAATAAAGCTGGAACGCAATAGCTACCGCGTATATCCAATACATTGCGACCGACTTGTCGCTCGACGCCATAAGCGTTCTTGCAAGGCCGCCCAAGGTATCTGCTATAAGCACCTTTTTTCCGAGACCTATAACGAATCTCGTAGCTCCGCTTGCAAAGCCCTCAAGGGTATGCTTTCTTTGTGAGAGGTCTTCTTCGACCGTCGTATATCTTACGATAGGTCCCGCTATAAGCTGAGGGAAGAGCGCTACGTAGGTAGCAAGTCGGATGAAGCTTTTCTGCACCTTTGCATCACCGCGATATACGTCGATGGTATAGCTGAGCGTCTGGAATGTGTAGAAGCTGATACCGATAGGAAGCGCAAGACCGAGAAGTCCTATATTCGAGCTGAATAGTGAGTTTATATTGCTGATAAAGAAGTCGGAATACTTAAAGAATCCGAGTACAGCTATGCTTGATATAACGCTCGTCCAAAGGAAAACCTTTGCGAGTTTTCTGCCACGGAAGCGGTCTATCAGAATTCCGTGAACGTAGCTCGATATTGTCGTTCCTATCATAAGAAGCGTATATATCGGCTCGCCGTAAAAATAAAATAGGAAGCTGAAAAGGAAAAGAACAAAGTTCTTCGCCTCGAAATAAACATATTCTCCCGTCTTTTTCTTAAAAATTTTAAATTTGAAGGGCGCTATAAAGTAGAGAAGAAGCACCGACGCAAAAAAGTAGTATAAAAAGCTGATACTTGAGAAAAGCACTCTGCTGCCTCCTTGAAATTATCTTTTAAACAAACAAACGGACGGAGGAGCGTCCCCCATCCGTTTGCAAAAAACAATGCTGGTAGATTGTTAATTATTCTGCAACAGGCGCCTTAACTACTTCGTTAAAGGTGTCAATAAAGCCCTGCTTCTGCTCGACGGTAAATCCGTCAGGGAAGTCCTCGTTAACAACTACGCACATCTGGAAAAGAACAACGTCGCCGTAGTTCTCGCAGATAATGGTGTTTGCCTCACGGCAGATCATCCATCTGAGGTCGCAATTGTCGGTAAGCGACTTCTTGAATGCTTCAACGTCGGTTCCCTCTTCAAGACGGAAAACGTAGCCCATAAAAGGATTCATGGAGCTGGGAATGTAGTTGTAGCACTCGCTGTAGCCGGTGGGAATTTCGGTGAGTCCCATGAGCCACTCTGCATCCTTTTCAACGGGTTGAACAACGAGCTGATAAGAAGCGAAGGTTTCATACGTCATTTTGTCCTCTTCGGAAGCATCCTCGCCGAGAGATGCCATGTAGTCATCATATTGACCGCGGAGATTTGCATACTCGGCATACTTGTTAATGAGGGCGGTTGCTATGCTTTCAAGAGAAGCGGTAGTTGTTTCATCCTGTGAGGGAGCGGGAGCTTCTGTCGTTATCGAATCATCCTTTTGGGGATCCTGACCACAGGATACGAACGTAAGTAGCATAAGCGCTGCAAGGATAAGTGCAATAATTTTTTTCATTTTGAATTTACTCTCTTTCGTGTTAAAAATTTTGGTCTGTTTCTCGACCTTTCACACATAATACCGAGCGAGAACGAAAAAGGTGACACTCATATAAAAAATTTTTTATTTTTTGAAAAATTCCCGTCCTTCAGCTTTGGAATTGAAATTTTAAGCGCTCGTTTCTATAATAAAAGGCATAAAGACATAAGAGAAAATCCTTTTGAAAATGAAAAAAGGCACTTCGTATTGACACAAAAACTATAATGATGTATAATAAAAGGTAGTAATTTGCTTATTTTTTACAAAACAGTAAAAGGAGCGTGAGTTCGTATGGATACTGCAGAGCTGTTGTTTGCTTTGATTCGGTCTGAATTGAAGGGAACTGAAATAACTACAGAAATTAAAGACGGTATCTCTGCGGATACGCTCGAAAAATTATATGCTCTTTCGGCGAAGCACGACCTTGCGCACCTTATCGGAGACGCGCTGTCTAAGGTTGGTACACTCTCGGATGATAATTCATCTGAAAAGTTCAGAAAAGCAACCTTGATGGCGTTCTACCGTTATGAACAGTCCGAATATGAATTATGCAAAATATGCGAAGCTCTTAACTGTGCGCAAATTCCCTTTGTTGCGCTAAAAGGAGCCGTCATTCGAGAGTATTATCCGGCGCCTTGGCTGAGGACGAGCTGCGATATTGATATTTTGATACATAAAGAAGACTTGGAAAAGGCAGTTTCTTTGTTGGTATCCAAATATAATTACATAGCGGACGAAAGGAAAAATTACCACGACATTTCCTTGCGCACTCCCGGAGGCGTTCATTTAGAGCTGCATTTCAGCATCAAAGAGGATATCGAAACGTTGGATAGAGTATTAGACAAGGTATGGCAGTATACGACAGCTTCGTCAGAAATGAAATATAAATACGAAATGACAAACGAGTTTTTGCTGTTTCATGTTATAGCGCATTTGTCGTATCATTTTGTAGGCGGGGGGTGTGGCATCCGCCCGATTATCGACCTATGGCTCCTCGAAAAAACGCTCACCTTTGATAAAGAAATTCTAAATGCTCTGTTGTCTGAAGCAAAACTGTCGCGCTTTTATGAAAGCGTGAAAAAATTAGCAGCCATATGGCTGGACGGAGAAGAATATATAGATATTGCCAGGCGAATGGAAGCATATATTCTGCGCGGAGGCGTATATGGAACCTTGCAGAACAAGGTGCTCGTCCAACAGCAGAGAACAAGCGGAAAATTTGCGTATATGATCAAAAGAATTTTCTTGCCGTACGACAAGCTGAAGCAGTTGTATCCCGTCGTTATCAAGCATCGTTGGCTTTCTCCGCTAATGCAAGCGCGCAGATGGTGCAGGATAGTATTTGGAGGCCGCGCAAAGCGCTCCATACAAGAGCTTACGTATAGCGCAAATATCTCTAAATCCACGTCGGATGAAATGAAAAGCTTCTTGGATGAGCTGGGCTTGTAAAAGCGATATAGCAAATAGGGATAAATTAATAAGATTTTCAGACGGCGAGATTACTCTCGCCGTTGTTTCCTTTTTGAAAACGAAGAGTGAATTTTGACAAAATTTGCTTGACAACAGTTTTGTTTGCGGGTATAATACAATAGAACGTTTAAAAAATTGTCGGCGCAAAATAATAATCATTGTGATGATATCATTCAGTTTGATAAGCCGAGAATAATCGCTCGCCTTCATAGCTTTGAATGTACATATTACTTTACAAAAAGAGGAAACAAAGTGAAGAACAAGCTAAAAAAAGCGTTATTGTTTATATTAAATCCTCGGATGCTTCTGTGCGTGACGATAGCGTGGCTTATAACGAATGGCTGGTCGTATATCATGTTGGGTGTCGGTACGTATTTTGACATTGGCTGGATGATTGCCGTTTCGAGCGCATATCTTGCGTTTCTCTGGCTTCCCATATCACCTGAGAAGATCGTTACCGTTACGATAGCGGTAGCGCTTTTGAAATTGCTGTTTCCGAAGGATGAAAAAACCTTGGCGGTTTTGACGGAGTTGTATCAAAAAACAAAAAAACTAATCACAGAAAAACGAAAAAGAAAAGGAAAGCAAAGCGATAAAGAAAAGCAACAAGACGCATCTGACGAACCGACAGACAAGCGTCAATAAATACGCAAGGAATTTCTTTTGAAACTCGGAAAGGAGAGAATCGCTTATATCTCTGCAAATAGAGTTATAGAGACGCAGGCGAATAGAAAAATATAGAAATGATAATTCGACATATTAAATTATCCAAAATATCTGCGCTTCACTACGTGAAAATGGTTTTTCGTTCTATATTGTTTATAGCGGCGCTCCTTGATTATATCTATGCGAGATTACACGACCTTCACGAGAGATTTCCTTGGCTTTTGGTCATCGTATGGGTGATATTCGCCGTTGAAATGATACTTCGCTTTTTTCCTTCTCGCTTTGAAAGCAGGGGCTGCCAAAAGCAGTTCAAGAAAAACTTTATAAAAACCGACTGCGTGGATATAAAAGAGGAGCATCAATGGTGGAGGACGGCAATGGCGGCGCTCTCCTGGCTCGCTCTTAACGCTTTGATTGCAGTTCTGTATTATCTGGGAATAGTAGACCGTGGCGTTATGATTTTGATTGCGCTCTTTTATTCCGTTTGCGATATGATATGTATTTTGTTTTTTTGTCCGTTTGAAAGCTGGATGCTGAAAAACAAATGCTGCGGCTCCTGCCGCATCTACAATTGGGATTACGCGATGATGTTCACTCCGTTCGTGTTTATCGGCGGATTTTTCGGATGGTCGCTTTTCGGGCTTTCCTTTGCTCTGCTTCTCCGTTGGGAGATTGCCTATCGCCTTCATCCCGAGCGCTTCTACCCGTCCACAAACGAATATTTATCCTGTGAGAATTGTAAAGAAAAGTTATGCTCCCACAAAACTCAGTTGAAGGATTTGTGGCGCCGAGAGGCGAAGAGAGTGAGTAAAATAAAAGCAAAGCTTCTGAAAACGAAGGAAGACAAATGAGAAAAAGCGTACACTTATGGAGCGTACGCAAAAGGACAGTTTTTGAAATTCAATAGAATACATTACCTACCGACAGGAAAAGGACAGAGAATGTTTTACACCCTCTGTCCTCTTTTCTTTGCAAGAACTGCATTCGCGGACACAAATGCTATTTTATTTTGGCGATATGTTTACTTTCGCAAACGCGATATATTTTCGCTTGCGTGAAAATGCGATATTACCTCCCTTTTGGTCGGTAGCGAT